>JAJKIV010000164.1 GCA_021154285.1 Gemmatimonas sp.
TCCGAGCTCGAGAACCGAGACGAGAGCACGCACGTGGCGAGTGGCGTATTCCGTCCGGGACTCGGTTATGATCTCGTACAGCCGATCTTCGACCTGCTCGAGACGATCGGGGACAGCGCCGAAGCGATGTCGCGCTACCGGAAGTCGCGCGACGCGCTCCGCCTGCAGCTCACCGACTCGTCAGGCAGCGCGCTCGTCGTACGCGAGCTCCACATCCGTCGCAAGGGGAGCTCGGGCGCACCGACGTTGGAAGTGGAAACCGACGATCCCGGCTTCTGGACCCAGTCCTCCGCCACCTGACCCATGATTGCCACCCGCGCCCTCGTCGCTTCGTTCGCCGCCGCTTTCTCCTTTGGCCCCGGCAATACCTCTCGGCCCATCGCCGCCCCGCCGACCGTGGTGCTGCTCGTCAGGCACGGAGAAAAGGCCGCCCAGCCGCCGCAGGACCCGGTGCTGAGCGAAGCCGGATCGGCGAGGGCGCAAGCGCTGCTCACGGTCGCCCGCGACGCCGGCGTCACGGCGATCATCACCACCCAGTACGAGCGAACGCGGAAGACCGCCGAGCCGACGGCGGCGGCGCTGCACATCACGCCGGAGGTCGTAGATGCCGGACCGGTGGCGCAGCACGCGAAGGCGGTCGCCGACCAGATTTTGAAGCATGCCGGTGGCACCGTCCTCGTAGTCGGGCACAGCAACACGGTTCCCGCGATCGTCGGCGCCCTGGGCGCCCCGAAACCGCGCGATCTCTGCGACAGCGAGTACGACCAGTTGTTCGTCGTGGTGATCGGCGACGCCGGCCCACCACGCGTGATCAGGTCGCGCTACGGCGTCGCGAGCGCCGACGACCCCGCCTGCGCGGGAATGTCACGTTAGGCCGAGATCAATCGGCCGGAGTCGGGGTACAAGGACATGGGCCGGCCTGTGGGACGAGCGGGATTGAGGCGCGATCACCTGGTTGGCTCGCAAGCGACTGATCCATGGCGGCCATGGCGAGCACGACAGCCCGAGGCGTTCTCCGTCCGATAAACCGGACGTCCAATTGTCCGCCAGAGTGGACGGCTGCTATGCTTGAGGCCTCCACCGGTCGCACAATGCTTGGTGCGCGCTGTGCATTCGCGCTATACTCTTTACACCGCGTGGATTGTCGGTTCATGCCTCTCGAGAGGCGACCGGAAGGAGGAGGACCTGTGAACAAATTCGTGAAGATCTCGGTGCTTCCCGTGGCGGCTCTGGCCGTCGCCTGCGGACGCGGCAAGTCGGACAAGGATGCCGCCCTGACGGCGGATCTGAAACGCGATCTTGCGGCGGCTTCAGCATCGAGCGTGGAGCTCGCCAACGCGAGCGATTATCAGCGCACGCGGGTCGTCTCGGCGATCGAGTCGCCTGCGACGAGTGCGCCTGTTCGGAAGCGGAATGTTCACAAGCCTGTTGCTCGTCCCGCGTCGGCGGGTGAGGGTCAGGTCGCCAAGTCGCCGGAACCGGCCGTCGAGAACAAGGTGGAAGTAGCGCAGCCGGAGCCATCGACCGAGACACCGGCGCCAGCGGTTGAGACACCGACCGTGGTCGCGGCGACCCCGCGTCCGACGCCGGTTGGCACTGCCCCCGCGACGACGGATGTGGGCAGCGGCGCAGTGGGTGGTGGATCGCACGGCGGTGGGCTTGGCGGTATCGGCGAGGCGATCGGAACGATCATTGGCGTCGCGGTCATTCGCGGCGGTGGTGGCGGCATCGATCACTGCGATCCGCGGACGGACGGCCGAGGAGGTGTCTACATGCCGCCTGGTCGCAGCCGGCTTCCGAACGGTCGGCTAACACGTGGTCCGTTCCCGATCAATCCGTAGCAGCGGACGGCACCGACTCCCGTAGTCGTTGTCATGAGAGAAGGGCCCGGTGAAAATCACCGGGCCCTTTCTGCATCCTCGCACCCGCGCGAGATCAACGCGGTGGTATCACCAACCTCACCTGATCACCGGGTTGCACCGTGATCTCGTCGCTGATCGGTGTGCGATTTCCGCCGATTGGATCGGCGAGGAAACGAAGTGGCGTTGCGCCGAATATGAGGTTTGCGGGAATAGTGAACGTCGACGTCGAATTTCCCGTTGCCTGGCCGAGACGAACGCGCTGTCCGCTGCGAATCGCGTAGATGGTCATATCCGAGAAGCCCTGATTCTCGACGCTGATCGTAGTCCTCGGCTGTGGAGTCGGCGCGGAGTGCGACTTCGAACCTCCGCACGCGGCGACCGCGACGCCGAGCATCGCGGTGAAAAAGAAGCGCCGTGTGAGCATCCACTCCCTCCGGAATGATGTTGGCTGGTACTGATCGTTAGAGACGGCAAGCCTCGTGAATGTTCCGCGCTGCGCACTCGTCAGGCGCGAAAAGCGAGGTGGACAGCAAGATGTCTCGCGTGCAACCAGTTTGCCATGCGTTATGTGGCATACGGTCTGCCGCCCGGGCCGATACTTTTCACCAGCAGGACACCGTGAGCGAAAATCAGAGCAAGAAAAGCCGTGACGCGATCGATCCCGAGGCAGGCCGTGAGATTCCGCGCGGGAGCGACGAGGAATCCAGGACCGACCGTTCGGGTCGTGGGAGCGACGATTCGACGAAGCACTCGACATCTCCCGCGCCGCGTCCGGACGCAGATCAGCCGCACGGCAAGTGACCGCTGGCGCAGAGCCACGGGCTTTGGTCATTATGCGCGCGGACTCGTGACTCTACTTTCAATTCGACATGGCATCGACCACGCGCTCGAAACCCACGGGGCAAAAGCGCTCCGCACCGGCGGCTCGTAAGCCGTCTCCCGCGAAGCAGGCGAACAAGTACTTCGTCCTCAGGCGCTCCAGCATTCAAGGCAAGGGCGCATTCGCCACCCGGCCCATCAAACGAGGCACTCGCATCATCGAGTACACGGGTGAACGGATCTCGCCGGCGGAAGCCGATCGGCGTTATGACGACGGCGGGATGGGCCGTCACCATACTTTTCTCTTCAGCGTCGACAGCAAGGTCTGCATCGACGCCGCGGTCGACGGCAATGACGCGCGGTTCATCAATCACAGCTGCGCCCCGAACTGCGAAGCGGTGGATGAACGCAAGCACATCTACATCGAGGCCATTCGCGACATCGCGCCCGGCGAGGAGCTGACGTACGACTATCAGTACGAACGCGACGGAACCGAGGACGAGAAGTGGGAGAAGATCTACCTCTGCAAGTGCGGCGCGCCGACGTGTCGCGGAACGATCCTCGCGCCGAAGAAGAAGCGCGGAAAGAAGTGACCCTGCGGACGCTTCTCGCACAGGCCATCGATTACGCCGGCCTGTTCCCGCCGGCGCAGCTGGACATGCCGGGGGCGGTCGCCGAGTACGAATCGTACCTCGCGTCGAGTGACGCGTGGGCGTTAGGCCGGTTCGTCGTCTCCGCGGCGCGGTTGCGCGAGCTGGCGAACGTTGCAGGCGAGACGACCGCGAACCCGTTAGGCGGCCCGCACGCTGAGCGCCAGCTGACCGTCGTATTGGGCGCGGACCTTCGGGCCGACGTGGAACGCCTGCGGGCATTCTCCGACCAGGCGGGTAGCGAGAACTGGTGGGGCGGCGTCGATGCGGTCGAGCTGCGCGCTTCTACGCCCGAAGCGATCGCGGACGCAATGCGAGTGGTTCCCGACGGCGTCGAGCGATACGTGGAGATCCCCGTTGCGGGTGACCCTACGCTGCTCGTACGCGCGATCGCCGACGCGGGTGCGTTCGCCAAGGTCCGAACCGGCGGGACGACTGCCGACGCATTTCCCGCGAGCGACCATGTCGTTCAGTTTCTCGCTACGTGTCTCCGCGAGGAGGTGCCGTTCAAGGCAACGGCTGGACTCCATCATCCGCTGCGCGGGGAGTATCCGCTGACGTACGACCCCGGCAGTGCCTGTGGCCGGATGTACGGCTTCCTGAACGTGTTCCTCGCGACGGCGTTTCTCGCGGCCGGACTCGACGCGGTCGATGTGCGGCGGATGCTCGACGAAAGCGATCCCAACGCCGTGACCTTCAGCCGGACCGAGGTGGCGTGGCGGAACCACCGCCTTTCGGTCGATCACCTCGCCCAATCACGACGCTTCCTCACGTCGTTCGGGTCCTGCTCGTTCCGCGAGCCGATCGACGACCTCACTGCACTCGGACTACTTTCGGCGTGATCGACGAAACGCACCATCCGGATCTCCGCTCGTGGGTGGATTCGGCGAACGAGCCCGGTACCGACTTCCCGATCCAGAATCTCCCGTTAGGCACCGTTCGGCGAGATCCGAGCGAAGCGGGAACGGTGGCTGTGGCCATCGGCAACGACGTGATGTTGCTCGACGTGGCTGTGCGACTCGGGCTGTTGAGCGGACCGGCTCGCGAGGCCGCGGCGGCGTGCGCGGACGGTTTCATCAATCCGTTGATGGCGCTTGGTCCCGGTCCTCGCCGCGCGCTCAGGGCGGGGCTGGTCAACGCGCTGCGAGCGGATTCCGACACCGGGCGGCGGGCCCGCTCGCACGCCTCGGAACTGCTGGTGACCGCGTCAGACGTGGAGATGCTCGTCCCGGCCGCCATCGGCGACTACTCGGACTTCTACGCCTCGATCGAACACGCGAAGAACCTCGGCAGCATGTTCCGGCCGGACAACCCGCTGCTGCCGAACTACAAGTACGTGCCGATCGGCTATCATGGCCGCGCGTCGTCCATCGTCGCGAGCGGCACTGGCATCGTTAGGCCGAGCGGGCAGACGAAGGCGGAGACGGATGCGGCGCCGTCGTTCGGGCCGACGAAGCGTCTCGACTACGAGCTCGAGGTCGGCGTGTTCGTCGGCCCCGGCAACTCGCTGAGTGAGCCCATTCCCATCGCTCAGGCCGAAGAGCGCATGTTCGGGCTTTGCCTTGTGAACGACTGGTCCGCACGCGACGTGCAGGGTTGGGAATATCAGCCGTTAGGCCCGTTTCTCGCCAAGAACTTCGCTACGTCGGTCTCTCCGTGGGTGGTGACGATGGACGCGCTCGAGCCATTTCGCGCGCCGGCCTTTCGTCGAGCGGACGGCGATCCCGCGCCGTTGCCATATCTCTCCTCGCCGGCCAACGAGACCGCTGGCGGCGTGGATATCCAGCTCGAGGTGTGGCTTCGGTCGGCGAAAATGCGCGCTGCGAAAACGCCGGCGTACCGGCTGAGCCACGTGCGGTTCACGCAGATGTACTGGACACTCGCGCAGCTCGTCACGCACCACGCGAGCAACGGCTGCAACCTCAATCCCGGCGATCTGCTCGCGAGCGGGACGGTGTCCGGTGCGGCGAAGGATTCGCGTGGCTGTATGCAGGAGCTGACATGGCGCGGGACGGAACCGATCACCCTGCCGTCCGGCGAGCAGCGTCGCTTCCTCGAGGATGGCGATGAGGTCATCATGCGAGGGTTCTGCGAGCGCGACGGATGCGCCCGCATAGGTTTCGGCGAATGTCGCGGGACGGTGCTTCCCGCGATCGCCTCTGCTGGCCACATCACATAGGGATACTCGAACGGAAATTCGACTCATGCAAGCAATCGAGACACGCGACGCACCAACGGCTGCCGGTCACTATTCACAGGCGATCGTGCACAACGGCGTCGTGTACGTGGCAGGCCAGCTGCCGATCGATCCGAAGGACAAGAATCGCCCGGTCGGGTCGATCGAGGAGCAGACAGAACGCACGCTGCGCAACGTGGAGGCGATCCTCGTCGCCGCGGGCAGCGGGCTCGATCGCGTTCTGCAGATGACGATCTACATCTCGGACATCGAGCTCTGGGGTGGCGTGAACGCGGCGTACTCCCGCGTCATGGGCGGCCACAAACCCGCGCGCGCCGTCGTGCCTGTGAAGGACCTGCACTACGGCTACCAGATCGAGATCCAGGCGATCGCCGCAGCTGGGTAAAATTGGGGGCAGAGTCGAATTTCGACTCTGCCCCCAATTTTACATGTTCTCCACCATCGCCTTCGCGAAGCCGCTCGTCGACACGAGAGTCGCGCTCTCCATGAGACGCTCGAAGTCGTACGTCACGCGCTTCTGCGCGATCGTCTTCTCCAGGCTCGAGATGATCAGATCAGCGACCTCGTTCCAGCCCAGATAGCGGAACATCATCTCGCCGGACAGAATCACCGAACCTGGATTCACCTTGTCCTGGTTCGCGTACTTGGGCGCCGTTCCGTGCGTCGCCTCGAACACCGCGTGCCCGGTCCTGTAGTTGATGTTCGCGCCGGGTGCGATCCCGATCCCGCCTACCTGGGCCGCGAGCGCGTCGGAGATGTAGTCGCCGTTCAGATTCGGCGTCGCGATGACGTCGTACTCCGTCGGCCGCGTGAGGATCTGCTGCAGGAACGCATCGGCGATCGCGTCCTTGATGACCATCCCGTTAGGCAGCCGCTGCCACGGCCCACCGTCCAGGTCCACGGCGCCGTACTCCTGCTTCGCGAGCTCGTAGCCCCAGTCGCGGAAGCTGCCCTCCGTGAACTTCATGATGTTGCCCTTGTGCACGAGCGTCACGCTCTTCGCCTTGCGGGCCAGCGCGTAGTCGATCGCCGAACGAACGAGTCGCTTCGTGCCCTCGGCGCTGATGGGCTTGATGCCGATGCCGCTCGTCTCGGGGAACCGGATGGCCTTCACACCCATCTCGTTTTGCAGGAACGCGATCAATTTTTTTGCCGCGTCAGTCTGTGCCTTGTACTCGATGCCGGCGTAGATGTCTTCCGTGTTCTCCCGGAAGATCACCATATCGACGTCCTGCGGCCGCTTCACGGGCGAGGGAACACCCTCGAACCAGCGGACCGGCCGAACGCACGCATAGAGATCGAGCTTCTGCCGCACGGTCACGTTCAACGATCGCATGCCGCCCCCGACCGGCGTGCCTAACGGGCCCTTGATGGCGACGAGGTGCCGGTCAATCGCGAGAAGGGTGTCGTCGGGCAGAAAGGTGCCAAGCTTTTCGTTCGACTTCTCGCCCGCGAGTACCTCGAACCACGCGATGCGGCGCTTGCCCCCATAGGCCTTCTGCACTGCCGAGTCGAATACGTGCTGCGACGCGCGCCAGATGTCCGGCCCGGTGCCGTCACCCTCGATGAACGGAATGATCGGCTCGGTGGGCACCTCGACCTGACCGTCGCGCATCGTGATCGGCTCGCCCGCGGCGGGCGCTTTGAGGTCCTTGTACTGGGTGGCGTTGGCAGTGGCCATGAGACGCGGTCGGAGAGGTGGTGAAGGCGAAATTCGAGGTTGAATTCTAGCGGTAGCCTGAGCGACCGGCGACCCCGCGCCGGGTCCGATATCACGAATCTGGTGTCCCCCAAGTGTCCCCGCACGGGACGCCCGATGGTCCTGCACAGCGGACGCCTAACGGCACAGCCTGCGGCTGGCTCAACCATGCAAACCGTTGTTGGGGAATATGTTGTGTCACCCGATCCCGATTCGCGGCCTGGCACCTCACCTGCTCTACACGCTCGTGCCTCGCCGGTCTGGCGAGACACTTCGGAGGAGGAGTCAAGCGATGAGACTGTCGAGCGTCATTATAACGATAGCGGTGCTGGGCGCCGCGGCGGGGACGGCCAGCGCACAGGGGCACGGCCGTGGCAGGAATAGCGAAGACCTTCCACCGGGCCACCGGCCGCCGGCGGGCATGTGCCGCATCTGGATCGACGGCGTCCCGCCGGGCCATCAGCCGGCCCCGACGGACTGCGAGACCGCGGTCCGCAACCAGCCGCCCAACTCGCGAATCATCTGGGGCGAGAACACGAATCGGCGCGACCGGAACGTGTACGGCAACGGCAACGATCGCTACGATCGCGGTGATCGCTACGATCGGCGCAATCATCAGCGCGATTATCCCCGCGATGCGAACGGCAATCCGTACGATCCAAATTGCGTGGACAACAACCGCGATGGCTGGTGCGACTACCATCCGGAAATTCGCTCGGGCGTTCGGACGCGCGATAACACGAACCATCACGACTACCCGGACACCCACGGCCGGTATCCTGGGAACAACGGCGGGTACCCGGGCAACAACGGTGGATACCCCGGCAACAACGGTGGGACGATTGACCGAGGTCAGTATCCGTCCCAGATGCCGGCGATGACGGGCGCGTCGTTGATCCGCGTTGGCGTTCGCACCGTGGACGTGCAGAACTGGCTCGGACAAGGCTCGCTGCGCTCGGAGACGACGGACGCAAACGGTGACGGCGTTCCCGAAGTCGCGACGTGGTACGACGGCAGCGGCAACATTGTGCAGGTGTGGCACGACGACAATCGCGACGGCCGCGCCGACTACGTGGAGATCTACCGCAACGGCCAGCGAGTCGGGGTCATTCGGTAGGGTAGGAGACAGAACGGTACGTACGGCGCGTTCTCACGCACTCGCCAGCGAGACCCGATGTCGCCACCTTCTCCGCATGAGCAATGATCCACGCTTCGATCTGAGCGGAAAGGTCGCCGTCATCACCGGCGCGACCCGCGGTATCGGCCGCGCCATCGCATTTCAGCTCGGCCGCGCAGGCGCCGCCGTCGTCGTCAGCAGCCGCAAGCCGGACGCCGTAGCCGAGACCGTGAAGGCGCTCGAAGCCGAGCGCATAACGACGCGCGGCTTTCCGGCGAACGTCGGACGCCTGGACGAAGCGCGCGCATTGATCGCCCACGCGACGAACGAGCTCGGGGGCATCGACATCCTTGTGAACAACGCTGCGGTGAGCCCGCTCTACGGGCCGCTGACGTCGATGACCGAGAGTGCCTTCGACAAGATCATGAGCGTGAACGTGAAGGCGCCGCTCGAGCTCGCGTGTCGCGCACTACCCATCATGGCCGCGCGCGGCGGTGGGTCGATTGTGAACATGTCGAGCGTCGATGGCCTGAGGCCCGACCACGACCTCGCCGTCTACAGTGCGAGCAAGGCCGCGCTCATCTCGCTCACCAAGGCGATGGCGCTCGAGTGGGGCGCGCAGAATGTGCGCGCGAACGCGATCTGTCCCGGACTGATCAAGACGGATTTCAGCGCCCCGATGTGGAAGGAGAACGCCGGCGTGGCCGCGCAGCTCGCGCGGCAGCCGCTGCCGCGACTCGGTTCGCCCGAGGATGTCTCCGGGCTCGCGCTGTTTCTGGCGTCCGATGCGGGGAGCTACTGCACCGGCGGCGTGTACGTCGTCGACGGCGGCTGGATGACGTAATCGCCGCCGTCGACCGTATTCGCGTTAGGCGGCCACCTCGAAGATCCCGGCGGCGCCCATGCCGCCGCCGACACACATCGTCACGAGCCCACGACCGCCGCCACGCCGTTTGAGCTCGTGGATGAGCTGCGTGGTCAGCTTGGCGCCCGTCGCGCCGAGCGGGTGGCCGAGCGCAATGGCACCGCCGTTGACGTTCACGCGGTCCTCCGGCATCCCGAGCTCCCGCATCGAGGCGACGATCTGTGACGCGAACGCCTCGTTGAACTCGATGAGATCGATGTCGGACAGGGACATCCCGGCGAGGCGCAGCGCCTTGGGTACGGCCTTGATCGGGCCGACGCCCATGACGTCGGGCGCGACACCCGCGGCCGCGAAGGTGACGAACCGCGCCAGCGGCGTGATGCCTAACGCATCCGCCCGCGCGCGCTTCATGACGACGAGCGCGGCGGCGCCGTCGGAGTAGGGGCTCGCATTGCCCGCCGTCACGGTGCCGCCGACCTTGAACGCCGGCTGGAGCTTCGCGAGCTTCTCGGCCGTCGTGTCCGCGCGCACGAGCTCGTCGCGGCAGAACTCGACCTGCTCGGCGGTCCCCTGGCTATTCACGCGCTCAGCGCGAATCGGAACGATCTGGTCCGCGAACCGGGCCGCCTGCCACGCACGCGCGGCCTTCTCCTGACTGCCTAACGCCCAGGCATCCTGATCGGCGCGACTCACCTGCCACCGTTCGGCCACGCGCTCCGCCGTGAAGCCCATCCCGATGTACGACTCGGTCATCGACGGGTTGAGGCGTGTGTGGAACCCGGACATGGGAACCTGGCTCATCATCTCCACGCCGCCGGCCACGACGGTTTCTGCCATGCCGCTCATGATGGCCTGCGCCGCCATCGCCACGGTTTGAAGACCGGAGGAGCAGAACCGATTGACGGTTGTCGCCGGCACCTCGACCGGAAAGCCGGCCCGCAGCACGGACAGTCGCGCGACGTTCAACCCTTGCGATGCCTCGGGCATGGCGCAGCCCCAGAGCACATCGTCGATGTCACCCGGCGCGATCCCGGCGCGACTGACCGCCGCCTTCAGCACCTCGGCCGAGAGGTCGACCGGGTGGACGTTTGCGAGCGAGCCGTCCTTCTTCCCGCGCGCGACGGCGGTGCGAACGGCCGAAACGATAACGGCGTCGTTAGGATTCATAACTGAACCTGAGTGTGTCCTGGCTGAAAGCTAATTCGCGACACGCGCCTCTTGCCGTCGCCGGTCGCCCGTCCCCGGCAGTTCGCCTAGTTTCGCAGCGGCTTCCCCGTCTTCAGCATGTACTCGATCCGCTGCTGCGTCTCCTTCGTTCCCAGCAGCGACAGAAACGCCTCGCGCTCGAGGTCGAGCACGTCCTGCTCCGAGACCTCACGCGGCGGGCCGTCACCGCCGGCGAGCACACGCGCGAGCGCGTGGCCGATGCGGACATCGTGGTCGCTTGCCTGGCCCCCCTCGTGCATCGCCCAGATCGCGTACGCGAGGTTGCCGATCGCCTCCCGCCCGAGCGCGCGAATCCGGCGCGGAGGCGGCGCGACGTAGTCGCGCGCCAGCTCCAGAACCCGAGCCTTCGCGTCGCCCAGCAAATGATCCCGATTCATCGAGATACGATCGCCGTCGCGCAGGAACCCGAGCTTCCGCGCGTCGAGCGCGCTCGTGCTCGTCGTCGCCATCGCGATCGTCTTGAACGCGCGCTTGACCGCCTCGAATGGGTCGGCCTCGTCGTACGCCGCGATCTCCTCGCTGAAACGGAAGAGTAGCTCCTTCGTGCCGCCGCCTGCAGGAATGAGTCCGACGCCCACTTCCACCAGACCAACATACAGTTCGGCGTGCGCCTGGACGCGCGACGCGTGCAGCGTCATCTCGGCCCCGCCGCCAAGCGTTAGGCCGAAGGGCGCCACGACGACGGGAAAGGGCTGCTTGCGAAGCGACGTGACGAGTCGCTGGAACGACTCGACGCCAGCTTCGAGCGCGTTCCAGTCACCGGCCGCCGCTTGACGAAGCACGAATGGCAGATCGGCACCCGCTGTGAACGTGCGGGGATCGTCATTCCCGATGATCAAACCGGTGTGCCTGCCGCGGTCCGCCCGATCCAGCGCCGCATGGAGCATCTGCATCACGCCTTCGCCGAGCGAATTCATCTTGCTGCGGAACTCGAGCAGCAGCACGCCTTCGCCGACGTCGTAAAGCGCGGCATCCGGCGACTGCTCCATGACGCGGTTGCGGAGACGTAGCGCGTCGAGACTCAGATGTCCCGCCAGCTCGTCGACCGGCGAGTACTGCCCGGCAAACGTCAGATAGCGCTCGCCGTTGCCCGGTCGTCGGTAAAAACTCTCCTGCGCCGTGCGGAGCAGTGGCGGCTCTCCGAGCCCAAGTGTGAGAAAACCCCCGCGAAGGAACTCGAGCCCCAACGCGTCCATCTGCTTGAATGGCCCGGCCTCCCAGGCGAAGCCCCATTCCATCGCGCGATCCACCGACACAATGTCCGAGGCAATCTCTGGAGTCTTCGTCAGCGTGTAGTGACTCTCGGAGAGCAGCAGCTTTCGGAGGAACTCCGCGTGACGACCGCCGGCAGTCGTGAGCGCGTGCAGGCGATCGTTGAGCGGAAGCCGCTGGATGAACTCGAGGTCCGTCAGCGCTGGCTTTGCCGCGGGCGCATACTCGCCGGTCTTCCAGTCGAGTGTCAGGATCTCCTTCCCGACTTTCTTGTAGAACCCCGCGCCCGTTTTTTCTCCCAGCCGCTTCTCGGCCACGAGGTTGCGCACCCAGTCCGGCAGCACGAAGTCCTCGCCAGTTGTGGCCGACAGGCCGGTCGCGACATGCGCGAGCACATCGATTCCGGAAATGTCGCCCGTGCGGAAGGTCGCGGATTTCGCGCGGCCGATCAGCGGGCCGGTGAGCGCGTCGACTTCGTCAATCGTTAGGTCGAGCTCCTGCATGTAGCGAATCGCGCGCAGGAATCCGTGAATGCCCAGGCGGTTCGCGATGAAGCCGGGCACATCGCGCGCGACGACGATGCCCTTGCCGAGCAGGCGCTCGCCGAACGCGCGGACGGCGGCGACGACTTCGGGTGCCGTCCGTTCGGTCGGGATGACCTCGAGCAGGTGGAGATACCGCGGCGGATTGAAGAAATGGGTTCCGAGAAACCGGCGACGAAACGGCTCCGTGCGCGACTCGACCAACGTGCGGATCGGGATCGCCGACGTGTTCGTGGAAACGATCGCGGTGGGGCTGATGACGCGTTCGAGCTGCTCGAACAGCTGACGCTTGGGCACGGGCTGCTCGATGATGGCCTCGATGATCCAGTCGCAGTCCGCGAGCAACATGAGATCGTCGGCAGTATTGCCGACGGTGATGAGGGCGGCACGATCGGGCGTCATGAACTGCGGCGGCCTGCTTTTGAGCGCCCGTTGGATGCCATTGCGCGCGGGGGCGTTCTTGTCCGGTTCCCCTGGGACATCGAGCAGCACGACCGGAAACCCGGCCGATGCCGCGAGTGCGGCAATGCCCGATCCCATAGCGCCGGCGCCAATCACTCCAATCTTGCCGATCCGCATGTACGCTCCGAGGTCGAATCGCGGAAGCGCATGTTCCCGAGTGCTCCCGTTCGTATCAACGCGCCGAAAAGATCAGCACCCAGGCATGCAGAGGGAAGGTGCACGGGACCGACTGCCGTTGCGCCCGCCGTCGTCACGCCGCACTTGTGTCGAGCGATGCAGTCGGGGATACTGCGATCGACACGACGACCTCACGGACACCACATGCTGCTGACTGCCACCGCCGCTGCGCTCGTGCTTTCCGCCATAACGGGCGGTGCACATCCGCCCGCCGATTCCTTGCTGGGTACCGGTGTGTCTCGCGCGCTCGCGACCGCGCGCGCGGCTCAAATCCGTGACGTGCGATACGCGCTCTCCTTCGACCTCACCGAGCGCGACTCGTCGCGCGGAACGGTGACGGTGCGCTTTCGTGTCACGAAGCCCGGCGATGTCACCCTCGACTTCCGCGGTCAGCGACTCGAAAGGGTCGACGCAAACGGTGTGGTGCTGCCGTCGCCGCAGTTCAATGGCGCGCATCTCAGCATACCCGCGCGATCCGTCGTGTCGGGCGAGAATGTCGTGACCATGTCGTTCGTCGCGCGAATCGCCGCGGCCGGCGCGAGCATCATTCGCTATCGCGACGCCACCGACGGAGCGGAATACCTGTACACGCTGCTCGTTCCGGCCGACGCGAATCAGCTCTTCCCGTGCTTCGATCAGCCGGATCTCAAGGCGAAGGTCTCGCTTCGGCTACGGGCGCCTGCGAGCTGGCGCGTGCTCGCGAATGGACCGGAGACGACATCGCGCGCGGCGGATGATGGTCAAGCGACGGAGCACGAGTTCGCGGAGACGGAGCCTATCAGCACGTACCTCATCGCGTTTGCCGCGGGCCCCTGGACAACCGTGACGTCGCGATCGAGCAAGCGACCGATCACGATGTACGTCCGGAAGTCGCGCGCCGCGGAGGCGGAAGGAGACTCGATCATCGTCGCGAACGATATGGCGGCGCGGTGGCTCGAGGGGTACTTCGCCCGGCCGTTCCCGTTCAAGAAGCTCGACGTGTTGCTCGCGCCCGCATTTCCGTTCGGCGGGATGGAGCATCCCGGCGCGATCTTCTACAACGAAGACCGATTCATCTTTCGCGAGCGTCCCACACTCACGCAGCGCCTGGGCAGGACCGCGACGATCTACCACGAGGTCGCGCATCAGTGGTTCGGCGATCTGGTCACGATGCGCTGGTTCGACGACCTCTGGCTCAAGGAAGGCTTCGCGACCTACATGGCCGCGAAGATGCAGGCATCACTCGACACCACCTCGGGTGCGTGGAAATCGTTCTATCTGCGCAACAAGCCGCTGGCATATGCCGTGGACGCGACGCGCGGCACGACACCAGTATGGCAGACGCTCGAGAATCTCGATCAGGCCAAGAGCAACTACGGCGCGATCGTGTACAACAAGGCGCCGTCGGTGCTCAAGCAGCTGGATTACCTCGTGGGGCCCGACGCGTTTCAGCGTGGACTGCGCCGCTTTCTCGCCGCGCATGCGTACGGGAACGCGACGTGGCGCGACCTGCTGTCCGCCATCGGTACCGAGAGCCACCAATCGCTCGATCGCTGGGGCAGGGAGTACATCCTGCGCGCCGGTATGCCTGTGATCGACCAGGCCGTAACCGTCGCGCCGGACGGGCGGACGCGGGTCGTACTTCGCCAGCGGCCCGCCCAGACGCTATCAGGGAAGGGAGCCTGGCCCATCCGAACGAGCGTGATCGTCGGTCAGCCGGATGGCCGCCTCGTTAGGCTCCGCGTGACGCTGGACGCCGACAGCGCCGTGGTGCCCTTGCCTGCGAGGACCGCGCCACCGACGTTCGTCTACGCGAACGCGGACGACTACGCGTACGCGCTGGTGCTGCCGGATGAGCGGACGGTCCACTGGCTCGAGGAGAACATCTCGAGCGTGAAGGACTCGTTCCTGCGTGCCATGCTCTGGGGCGCCTTGTGGGACCTCGTGCGTGAGGCACGCCTCGATCCCGCACGATTCAGCGCGCTCGCGCTGCGCGAGCTGCCGAGCGAACCGGACGAGCAGATCGTTGCCGGTGTGGTCGGACGCGTCGGCCGCGCGATCGTCGCGTACCTCCCTGCGGAGCGTCGCGATTCGGCGCAGGCAACCGTGGAAAAGCTGCTGCATCGCGGATGGGCCGACCCGGATCGTCCCTACGGGATCCGGAAATCGTATCTCGACACGTACATCCGCGTCGCGGTGACGCCGTCCGCGCTCGCTCAGCTGGATGCTCTGCTCGACAGCGCGGACGCCGCGGGCGCGCCCCTTCGCGCGCCGACACGCTGGGCGATCGTCACGGCGCTGATCGAGCGGAAGGCACCATCGGCCGAACGCCGCTTCGAGCGCGAGTCGCGTGCCGATTCGGGATCAGAGGGCAAGCGTCGGGCATTCGTCGCCGGGGCCGCTCGGCCCGACGCGAAGGTCAAGAAGGAGTACTTTCGGCGGTACTTCGCCGATGAATCGCTCAACGAGGATTGGGTGACCGCGAGCCTCGATGCGTTCAACACCGTCCGTCAATCGGAGCTGTCTCGGCCCTACCTGATTCCGGCGCTCGACTCGCTGCGATGGATCCAGTCGAATCGCCGGATCTTCTTCCTCGGCTCGTGGCTCACGTCGTTCCTCGACGGCCAGACGAGCGCCGAATCACTCGATGCGGTGGACAAATTCCTGAGCGACCACGCCGGCCTTCCGCGGGATCTGCAAGAAAAGATTCTGCAGGCGGAAGACGAGCTGGCGCGTACGGTACGGATCAGAGGCGCGATGGAGGCGCGTTAGGCGACTGGTGACGGGCGCCAGTCGCCAGTCGCCAGTCGCCAGTCGCCAGCTATGGTTGCCCGTAACTGTCCCGTCGCCAGCCGATGCGCCGATCCGCGCGAAGCTGGTCGGGCATCGGCAGAATTCCTTCCGGCCCGTCAGTGATCGACAGCGTGGCGATATCCGCTACGTCGCTCCGCACATCCGCGAGCACGGCAATGGGGGCGACGCGAGCGCTCGGCGCCGCGTGCACCCAGTTCGTCAATACGATCACGAACATCTGCTGGTCCGGGTCGATCCACAGCGATGTGCCCGTGTAGCCGGTGTGGCCGTAGGACTTGAGCCCCATGTAGAAGCCGCAGCTGCCGCCGCCGACGCACATGTCCCACCCGAGTGCGCGAGCGCCCGCCCCACGCTTCGTGAAGCGGGCGACGGTGGAGTCGCTCACGATCCGGACACCGTTGTATTTGCCCCCGTTCAGCATCATCTGGGCAAATACCGCGAGGTCGCTCGCGGTTGCGAACAGCCCCGCGTGGCCGGCCACACCGCCCAGCGCGAAGGCCATGTCATCGTGCACTTCGCCGCGAATCGGGTATCCGCGCGGCGGATAGTTCTCGGTCGGCGCGACGCGTGCGCGACGATCCCTGCCAGGCAGGAACATCATGTTCTGCAGACCGAGACGGCTATAGATGGTGCGGGAGACGAACCGGTCGAGCCGCTCGCCCGCTATCGCCTCGATCACGAAGCCGAGGACATCTGCTCCCACATCCGAGTACTCGGTCCGGGTTCCAGGCGGCACCTCGAGCGGCGTTTCGATGAGCAGCCGGCGCGCCTGACGCGCGTTATGCGCCGTCGCGAGACTGCGACCCGCCGGCAGTCCCGAGCGATGCATGAGCAGGTCGCGAACTGTCACCTGTCCCTTGTCGCCGCCGCGAAACTGCGGGAGATATCGCGACACCGGCGCGTCGAGCTTCAGCTTCCCACGATCGTACAGAACCATCGCCGCGGCGCTCGTCGCGACCACCTTCGTCAACGACGCGAGATCGTACATCGTGGACTGAACCTGGACGGGGGGCAGGCCCCATCCCCAGTCGGCGGAGCCATATCCTTTTTCCCACACGATCGCCCCGCGCCGCCCCACCACAACCGCGGCGCCCGGGAAGCCGCCTGCCATCAATCCCTGCTTCACCGCGCGATCGATGAGCGCCAGTCGCGCGGTATCCATCCCGACCTGCGATGGTGGTCGGTGTCGCAATACCGTGGTGTCGCCAAATGCGAGTGCGGCAGCTAGCAGCGTGAGAATCATGATTGCGAGACGATCGACACGGCATTGGCGTTCCACGGTCTCCCGTGAGACGCCACGGCTGGGGTTGCTCGTGTGGCGAACCCCTGATTCAATTGAGCCTTGTGTACACCCCCCTGCAATGCACCCCACCGAAATCCAGATCACGAATCCCGACTGGGTCGCCAGCATGGTGGACTATTCCAGTCGCTACACCGATGACGACGCGAGAGTTCGACTCACCATCCAACTCGCGCGCGAAAACGTCCTTCGCGGAACCGGAGGGCCGTTCGGTGCCGCCGTCTTCGACGACACAGGCCGCCTGATTGGCGTCGGCACCAACGGCGTCATGCGGCTCAAGAACTCGAGCGCGCACGCCGAGATCGTTGCGCTCGCGATGGCGCAGGCTGCAATAGGAAGCTTCACACTGCAGAACGACGGCCAACCTCATCACGAGCTTTTCTCTTCGTGTGAGCCGTGCGCCATGTGCCTTGGCGCCACGCTCTGGAGCGGTGTGACCCGCGTGGTGTTTGCGGCGACGCGTGAGGACGCGACGCACTCCGGGTTCGACGAGGGGCCGGTCTTCGCCGACTCGTATCGCTACCTCGAGAATCGCGGGATCACGATCGAACGCGGTCGCTTGCGAAACGAGGGGGCGGCAGTGCTCGAGCTCTACGTCAAGCGAGGAGGTCCGATCTACAACCCGTGAGCCGCTGAGCTCGCGCAGGGAACGTCTCTTGCCCTTCGACCGGGCGAACCCCAACAGAGCGTGTGCGTGCGGATGCGTTTCATGACCGGGCTGCTGGCGGCGATGATCGCGAGCGGGTGCTCGGTCAGCGAGGATCAGGAGAAGGCGATCGGCCAGGATGCCGCGGCGCAAGTGGAACGCGAAGCGCCGATGATCACCGAGCCGCAAGTGAGCGAGTACGTGACGCGCCTTGGCTCCGCGCTGGCGTCAAAGAGCGATGACCGTAATCTCGACTGGCGTTTCCGCATCGTGGACGCCGAGGTGGTGAATGCGTTCGCGCTTCCCGGCGGATTCGTCTACGTGAACCGCGGCCTCATCGAGCACGCCGGCTCCGCCTCCGAGCTCGCCGGTGTGCTCGGCCACGAGATCTCACACGTGCTCCTGCGTCATTCGGCGCAGCAGATCGAGAAGGCAGAAAAAACGAACCTCGGTGTGTCTGTCGTGTGCGGGCTGACGAACATCTGCTCGAACAATGCCGCGCGCGTGGCGATCAACGTTGGCGGCGCTGCACTGTTCGCGCGCTTCAGCCGGCACGACGAGGCTCAGGCTGATTCGGCCGCGGTCGGCGTGCTGATGCGAGCCGGATACGATCCGCAGGGGATCGTGTCGATGTTCGCGAAGCTCCTGGAAACTCGTGAGCAGCGGCCGGACCTCGTTGCGGGTTGGTTCGCGTCGCACCCGCTCGAGGAGGATCGAATCGTGGCGGTGACCCGAGTCATACGAGCGACGTCGGGGGCCGATGCGCCGAATCTCGTCAAGGACGATCGGGCGTTTCACGAATTCCAGGCGCGCATCCACGCGCTTCCGCCCTCGCCACCGTCGCCGGCCCCGCCCGGCGGCTCACCCTAACGCGCCGAACACTGCTTGGAGACCGGTGGCCGGTTCTGGCAGGCAATGGATTCGTTCATCCCTGACGCCACCGGCCCGCACGCGGTCGACACGGCTGCGCGCAGCGCTTCCACCTCGTTGTTTCCCGAGACCTTGGCGCAATTTCGCCCACCGTTGAACTCGACGCACGCCTGACAGTCGACGCGCTGCGCCGACATCGTCGACCAGAGGAGAAATCCGGCGAAGATCGCCGCGATGATGAGGCCGATCACGGTTGCGCGTTTCATGACGGCAAGTTGGTTCGTGAGCGTGCGATTCGCTACCGGGGCGTCGCGGACGCCCCGGCCTGCCAGTTGCCCGATTGTCCGCGTGGGATACTGAGGGTTTTCCAGTCCGCCGAGCGGTAATGCTTGGCGAGCAGAACGATCTGTCCGACGTGTTGGGCGATGTGCGCCAATGCGCGGTGCATCGCCGCGAGCGCGGTCATCGCCTCCCCACGAATGGAGACAGTGGCGGTGAGGTCATCCGGCCGAAGCTGGCCGAACGTGTCGCCGAGCGCGAGCCAGCCGTCGTTCCACACTGACATGATCGCGGCGCGCTGCGCGTTGGCACCCACAACGAACTCGCCATCGCGATTCCGCGTTGGCTTCTCGCCATCTGTCGTGAGGAAGTCGGTCCATCGCGACACGAGGTTTCCGCCGATGTGCTTCACGATGATGGCGACGCTGTTCGACTCGGCATCGATCGTGCGAAAGAAGTCCTCATCCGACACCTGGGCGAGCGCGCGCTCGGCGAGCTCGCGTTGCCGCTGGAACGTGAGCAGAGTGTCAGCGAGAACCGCGGCGCCCAACGCGTCGGTGGTGGACATGGCTGGCTCCGTTGCGTTAAAATGAGGTTACGCCAATAGATTGGCATCCAAAGCGATTGTGTTGCAGCGTCGTGCCCTATGTTGCTTCACATCATCGGGTTGGATATTGACAAATAACGTTACGTGTGCGACTCGTGATGGGTCGGAGTGAGACATCGAGCGAGCTCGGACCCCTGCCGCCAACCGTGGTATCGCGACGTTCGATCTGGAAAAGCTGTCGTGAAGACCGTCAGTAAGATCGTGACGAACGGCGCTGGTTGCGATATCCATCACCAGCGGTCTGTTACGCGGAGTACTCGCGCCGTCACACAGCCTGCTTGTGCCCTGCCGACGTCCTTGTGCGAAAGGGCGCGATATCCAATCTTAGCTTCGCTCTCATCCAACCCGGGACCGCATGCTTCCTCTCCAGTCGCCGCTCGAGGCGTACCGCGCTGACTTGAGCCGACACCCAAATCGGACTGATTTTGGGCGCTCCGATACGGTGTGGCTTCTGGTCGCGCATTGTCTGCACAGACTTTCGCGAGCGCAGGGCGAGGCACGTCGGTCGATTGCGGAGAACTGCGCGTCGGCGATTGGAGACCTGGCGAGCACGGTCGCGCCCGACACGCCGGAAGAAGCCGCGATGCTCGAGCAGCTCGCGAGACTGCGGCGCGGCCTGCCGGTCATTGATGCCAAGCGTACCGCCGGTGAAGTGGTGGCCGCCTCGCGAATCCTCGCTGAGCAGATGGGCGACGCCGGAGCGCTATGGCTCTCATTCAGCACCCTCGGTCACGTGAGGCTCGCCGCGACTGCGGCGCCGCACCGGGATCTCGGTCTCGCGATGGCGGACCAGGCGTGGGTCGCGCGCTCGTTAGGAGATCTCGACAGCGCCGACGAGCTCTACGACGGCGTCGCCAGCGCTGGCGAGTCCTACGCGATCCCCGAGCTGCAGGCGCGGGCAATGCTCGGAAAGGGCGTCACGGCGCGTGTGCGAGGTAATTATCCGAAGGCGCGCGCGTATCTGCGCGACGGTCTCGCCGTGGCCGAGGACGCGGGGTTGTCCGAGCTGGCTGCCGCAGGGCATCAGGGTTTGCTCATCGCCGCCGGTACGGCAGGGGATCTCAATACGGCGCTCATACACGGGTGGGCAGCGCACGAGCTGTTCGTCGCGGAGCCGAATCGTCAGGCTGACGTCCTGCTCAACCTGGCTCAGGCGAGTCTGGACGCGGGTCACGCCCAGGCCGCGCGCAGCGGATTCCTCGCCTCACTGTCTCGCAGTGATTCCGCACGTTTCCGGCTCGCGTGCCTTGGCGGCGTTGTTGTGGCGTCGGCGACAGTCGGCGATGGTGCGATGCTCGTGAAGATGGCGAATGTTGCCGAGGAGTGGCTCGCGGCGACGGCGTATCCGTACGAGAGTGCGGGCGTGCTGAAATCTCTTTATCACGCGTTCACGATTGCGGGCGACGCCGAGCGCGCGGAGGGATACCGCGTTCGCGCTCGCGCTCTGGCTCGGAAGAACGGCTTCTTCGAGATCGTGTTGGCGACGGAGTCGGCGAAGGCTCCGGCCGTTGCGGCGCCGAGCGCGGCGAAGGCCCGGTTGAGCAGCGAGTCGATGCGGGTGATCCGCTCGCTCGAGGCGCTCGAGACCGAGCCTGTTTCTGAACTCCTCGCGCTTACACCCTAGGGTTGATATAGTCCAGCGACACGCACGACTGCGAGCTGTTCTGTGACTTTGCTGTGCACTTCGGAGCTGCGGTCGGTTCGGTGACCGAGCTCGAGCAGGCGGTGGTGGTAACCGCGAGGAAGAGAACAGCGCAACGGATCGTGCGAGACATGTATCGCTCCGGAAGGGGTGTGGAGTTGGCGCGATACATTTACCATGTCGTGTGACCTTAGACCGACATCGTATGGGCAATGCCCATACGCCATGTAACCCGAGTCCGAGTTTTCTGCGGTGATCGTCGCGGTTTTGGTTCGCGAGCTGGCCGCACGCGCGCGCATCCAGGAAGCGCTACGCGGTTATGCTGCCGTGCGAACTTGCGATCAGCAAGACGAGTTGCTCGCGCTCGTGACGGAAGGGCTCGTTGGGGTTGCCGTCGTCGACCTGCGCGATCGCACCGGAGCGACGACACTCGGAATGGTCCGGACCATTCGCGAAGGGTTCCCGAGCGTCCCCGTCGTCGCCTACTGCGCACTCTCCCCCGAGTCCTCGCGCGAGATTCTCGCGCTCGCGCGCGCAGGTGTGAATGATCTAATTCTTCGCGGCGTCGATGATGTCGGTGTCGCGCTTCGCTCCGTCATCGCGACGGCGCAGGAACACTGCGGCGCGAAGCACGTGCTCGAGGCAATCGCTCCGCTCGTACCGGCGAGTATTGTCCCGTTCCTTCGTTATCTGCTCGAACACGCTCGTCAGGCGGTGACGGTTGCCGACGCCGCCGCAGCCCTCGGCGTGCATCGCAAGACACTCGTCGACCGGCTGGCGACCGCACAGCTGCCGACGCCAAGTGCGATGATCGCGTGGTGCCGCCTCACGCTCGCGGCGCAGATGCTGGAAGACCCCGCGCGATCCGTGGAACAGATCGCGCTGCTGCTCGACTTTTCCTCGGCAGCGTCGCTGCGCAACATGCTCAAGCGATACACCGGCTTGTCGCCGCGTGAGGTGCGCGAGAACGGCGGCCTTCGCTGCGTGTTGCACGCGTTCCGCCAGACGCTCGTTCCGCCAGCCCGCAGCGCCGCCGCTTCCTGACATCTCGGCGCGTCAGCGGCACTGAGCTTGATGATCTCTCGGTCGTCATGCCTCCACGCGTCAACACCGACCTCCACGGCAACGCGCCGGATTCGTCGCCGCTCGCGCTGCTCATCATCGACGCGATCAATGACCTCGAGTTCGAGGGTGCAGCCGGCATGCGCGCGCGCGCCATCCGGATGGCCAAATGCATCGCGCGGCTCAAGGCCAAGGCGGCGGAACTTCGGATCCCTACCATCTACGTGAACGACAACTTCGGGCGGTGGCGGTCCGACTTTCACCGGATCGTTGCGCATTGCCTCGAGGATGGGGTGCGCGGGCGACCCGTGGTCGAGCAGTTGGTGCCTGACGAGACAGACTACTTCGTGCTCAAGCCCAAGCACTCGGGCTTCTACAACACGACGCTCGACCTGCTCCTCGATTACCTCCAGACCAGGACCGTCATTCTCACGGGGATGGCGACCGACGTCTGCGTGTTGTTCACCGCCGCGGATGCCTACATGCGCGATCTCGAGGTCATTGTGCCGAGTGACTGCACGGCCGCCCTAACGCCGGCAGCGCATCGCGCCGCACTCGCACAGATGAAGAGTGTGCTGAAGGCGCGGGTGGTCGCATCGGCGTCCCTCGATCTGGCGCGACTCGCCCGATCGCGTCGCTCCTGAGCCTTGGACCGCGGACCGGCCACGACTAGCTTGCGCGGCTGACCCTCGATCCCACGCGTCAATGCCATTCTCTTCGTTCGCGCTACATCCCGACCTCCTTCGTGGTGTGAAGGAGCTCGGATTCACACGGCCCACGCCGATTCAGACCGATGCCATTCCTCCGGCGATCGAGGGTCGTGACGTACTCGCGTGTGCGATGACGGGAAGCGGGAAGACCGCGGCGTTCGTACTCCCAATTCTCCAGCGTCTCCTCGCGCGCCCTCGGGGGCGCACTCGCGCGCTGGTGCTCACGCCAACCCGCGAGCTCGCGGCGCAGATCGAGCAGCACCTCTCGGAGCTCGCGGTTCACACACCGCTGTCTGGCGCGGCCATCTATGGCGGTGTCGGCATGGGTCCGCAGGAGCACGCACTGCGATCCGGTGTCGACGTCATCATCGCTACCCCCGGTCGTCTCCTCGATCACTTCAAGCACGACTACGCGCGAATGGACGCGCTCGAAATTCTCGTGCTCGATGAAGCGGATCGAATGCTCGACATGGGCTTCCTGCCGGACATCAAGAAGGTGCTCAAGCATCTGCCGGCCAAGCGGCAGACGATGCTCTTCTCGGCGACGATGCCTGCGCCGATCCTGGAGCTCGCGCGCGAGCTCCA
>JAJKIV010000165.1 GCA_021154285.1 Gemmatimonas sp.
AGGTTCGCGCTGTTTGGGCTCGCGCTGGGCTGCGTGGTATCGCTCGGAGGCAGCCGATGGATCGGACCGCTGTTGTTCAAGGAGTCGCCGCGAGATCCGGTGGTGTTCGTGATCGTGACGCTGGTGCTGCTGTTCGTGGCGATCGCGGCGAGCTGGATTCCTGCCTTGCGGGCGGCGGGCGTGGACCCCAAAATGGCGCTGCAATCGGATTAACGCCGGCCGTCCTGCCAAGTCTTCCACCCGCAGTCCCGAGACATCCCATGCGCGCACTTCCCCGCCACTTTCGTCTGGCCGCCGTCGCTACGTTTGGGACCATCGCCGTCGCGGTCTCCGCCTTTGCTCCCGCGAAGAAAGCGCCGCCGCTCTCGCCGCGCTTCAATCACGTGATGATGATCGTCTCCAACCTGGATTCGTCCGTCGCGTTCTACACCGCCGCCTTCGATCTCAACGTGGCACAGCGCATCACCGAGCTGCGTGTGACCGACGAGAACGGGACGGCGACCCCGCGGCCCGTGAAGATGGCGCTGCTCGAGTTCCCGGGGCAGGAATTCGTGCTCGAGATGGCCGAGCGACCGGCGCCGGCGACGGGTCCGTCTCCGAACTACCAGCACCTCGGCGTCGACGTCCGCGACATCGCAGCGGCGGCCGAACGCATTCGGAAAGCCGGCGGCCGCGACCTCTCGCCCATTCACACGGTGAGCACGTCGGGTGGAACCGTCGCGAAGAACATGTTCTTCGTCGGACCGAGCGGAGAGCGGGTCGAGCTCATGCAGATCGTGTCGGGCGAGTTCTGATCAGGGACTGGCGTTAGGCGTCACTGGATGGTCCATTTCACCAGCAATCCTCGCCCGTTTGACGTAGCCCGCCCTGCAACGACGTACGGGTAGGTGTTGGTGATCGCGTCGGCGCGCGCGCCGGGACTACCGTCGAGGCCGAGCAGGAAGGCCGGACCCCAAACGACGGCCGGTGGCGAAACGGACGCGTCGATGCGCCACACGGCCGCATTTCCGCAGGAGTAGCCGACGATGATGCCGTCGTCATTGATGTCCTGGGCCGAGCCGCCCGTCCCGCACCCGGCAGGCCCGATAGGCAGCGCGACCGCGGTTGGGTTCCACCGGCCAGTCGACACGTCCCGGTACCAGAGCCCGGGTCCACCTGCCGGAAGAACGCCGACCACGACGGTAGCCGCCTGGTTCATCGTTTGGAGGTAAGGCGCCGTGAGCTGGACGAATGTCGTGGGACTGTCCCAGACTCCCCAGGGCGTTGAGCCATCGGTCAGCGAGTTCCGGCCCATCATCCTCCCACTTCCAGTGACGCCCCAGCCGGTGCCCTGGTCGCCGCCGCGTGTGTACACGGTTGGCGTCGACCATATACCAGCAGAGCGCGTCCAAACCACAGGTTGCGTGCTCTGCGACGTCTTGGCCGCTGAAGTCCGCTGGTATCCGCCCACCATCAGCGTGCCGTTCGGCCCTGCTCCTGCGTGCATGGCGCCACCACCCACCGAAACGAGGGCGGGTAACGTCTCCTTCACGTAGCTGCCCGAGCTCTGACGCACCCAGGCGACGGGCGCGTTGTCCCGCCCCACCACGACGTCGCCCGTCGGCGAGACGCCCCACGCCTGTCCCGTTGAACCGAGCGAGATGATCGTGTTGCCGTTGGTCACGAACGGGCCGGCTCCATCGAAATAGCCAACCATGTTCCCTTGATCGCTGATCTCGTTGACGATGACATCGCCGCCAATCGTGCCCGGCCCAACGATAGTAGCCGCCGTCACAGCGAATAGCTCCGCTCCCACGCCTTTCTTCCCATCCCGGTTCGTGACCGACACGTTGTACAGCGCGAGCGGCGCTGTGCCCGATACGGTGATGACCGCAACGAGCTCCGTCGAGCTGACGAGCGTCGTCGAACCGGTCGTCACACTCGTCGTATCCACGCCGAGCGTCCATTGCGCGTTCGCGCCGGCCGCAAATCCCGACCCGAACACGTGCACCGATACTTTTGTGTCACCGCGATGCGCGTATGAAGGGTTGGTAGACGTCACAGTCAGACCGGCGGGCGCCTTGGCGAACGATGGTCCCGACGGCACGCGCGTCGATGTCGGCGTGTCGACACTACACCCGGCGGTCAATGCCAACGTCACGAGTAGACACGAGACCGGTCCTACGGACCGCGCGCGGCCGGCCGGTGCGACATCGGGGAGAGGCATGGAGGCTGTACCGAGCGAAGGGAGTCGGCTGTCGGGTGCCATCATGTAACGGAAGCGTGCTCACAACTTGCGGAAGCCGTCTTCAGGTCCCGTCGCCCACCACCTCGAACGCGGCCCAGAAATACGGATTTCGCCATTGACCTGTGGACAGCATCTGCACCTGGGCCCGTGCGAGCGCATCGGCAGCCGGCAGCGTGCGCAGGCCCTCATAAAACCGTCGTGCGAGCTCCGCGGCGCCGTCGTCATCGATGCGCCACAGCGAGGCGATCACGTTGCGCGCACCGGCGAACAGAAATGACCGAGCGAGCGTCGTGTAGTCCTCCCCCATGTCGAACGGGGTCGACCACGCTTCGCCAACGCCAGTCTCGCATCCAGAAAGAAACACGAGCCGACTCGTTATGCGGAGGCCAAGCAGCTCGTGCGTCTCGAGGCGGCCATTGTCGCTCGTGGACGATGGACTCGATGGTGCGAGCTCGATGCGCGAGAACAGCGGATTCCTCGCGTTCATGTACCCGTGCGTTGCCACGTGGATGACGCCACTCTCATCGAGCGACCGCCGAAGCTCCCGCTCCGTGGCGGCCGGCCCGATGACCGGTCGCGTCCCCGGGAACGCGCGGGCGATGGCGAGGACCTCTCGACGAGACGCCGGCAGTTCGTCAGGTAACGGCGCCAAGGCGACGGCCCCGTCATGTCCGCGCGCAATACGCGTCAGCCTTGCGGATCGAAGTGTCGGGAGGATGGCTGCCGACGGCGCATACAGGAGCGGGAACTGCTCCACGAGACGGCGACCGGTTGCAGGGTCGACGAGCGCGGCAAACGGCAGATAGGTCAACGCGGAGTGCCGGACGATGATGAGACGCCGCGCGTCGCGGAGCGCACCCGTTGCCACCACCGGCCGAACGAGCAGATCGTAGAGACCCTTCATCACCGGCAAGTCCGCGTCGGTTGAACGCGACCGAGACATGAGGTCCCGCGCGAGCCGCGTCCGGTCGAGAATCTCATCGCTCGTGACGGCGGTCGAGACGATCGAGACGCCCGTCGTCCGGATGACGAACGCGATCAGCCGGGCCGGCGTCACGAAATACTCGATGAGCGCCTCGTTAGGGGCGAGACTCGCCTGGACGTCCGATGCCGTTCGCGCCGATCCACCCAACAACACCATCGCGTCGCTCGTTTGCGGGTTCCGCGCGACGAGCGTCTCGTACCGAGTTCGCGCGTCAGTGATGCGATCGGCGAGCTCCCGAGTCAGCGCGACGTACACGGTTCCGCGCTCGCGCAACGGCATCCGCTCGCGTTCGCGAAGCTGCGAGACGAGACCGTCGATGGCGCGCAACAGCGAGTCCGCCTCCAGCAGCGTGCTCGCCGCTCCGCCCGAAGCGCGAATCTCTGCCCGCGCGGTGGAGATGTGCTCGAGCAGCGCACGACCGCGCGCGCCGTCGGCAACGGCGAAGGCTTCGGAGACTCGGCCGAGTCGGAGGAGCACCATCACGAGGTCCGCGTAGATGCCGGCTCGATCGGACGTGAAGGACGTCCGCAGCTCACCGGAACCGTAGTTGCCTCGCACGCGCTCGAACGCCGCAATCGCCTGACGACCCGCCGCCGCGGCTGCTTCGAGCTGACCGAGTTTGGTGTATGCGCGCATGCGAAGCGCCGACGCCTCGGCAACCGTGGATGCGCCGGCGCCGACGAGATCGGTCCGCAGCGAGGCGAGCAGCCGCAGCACACGAGCCGCTTCACCGGCGCGGTCCGCCAGTCGCGCCTCCGCGAGGAGGACCTGTGTCTGGGCGTACTCGCCACCCAACGACGAGGCAACGCGGCTCGCCGATGCCAGCGCGCGACTGGCGTCGGCGCTCCGGCCATCTCTCGCGGCCAGGTCCGCGAGGAACACGAGGTCCCTGAGTTGGCTCGCGAGGAAACCGCCCGCCTCGTGCAGGCGGAGCGCCTTGGCGGCGAACGTGGACGCTAGATCGCCGCGGCCGAGCGCTGCCTGCGCGCGGGCCTGGTTTCGGAGGAGATTCCCGCGCTCGTCCGGCATCCCGACCGAGTCCGTCGCAGCCGTCGCCTGTGCGTAGTACTCGAGCGCTCGGCGATGGTCGCCAGCCGCCTCGAAGAAATCGCCGAGGATCTTGAGGTCCTCGGCCATCTCCTTCCGGAGCCCTCTCCGTTGGGCTTTCTTGATTGCGCTGTCGAGCGCGACGAACGCACGCTGCGGCTCGCCTAACGCGTCGTACGCGAGAGCGATCTGGCCGAGCGCGTTCACATCGCTCAGCGTGTCCCGTTTCGCGCGGAACACTATTCGCGCGGACTCGATGGTCGCCAGCGCCGACAGCGGGTCCCCGATGTCGTTGTCGATCGCGGCGAGGTTGAGCAGCGCGCGCCCCATGCTCACCGAGTCCTTCACCGCCTCGGCCATGCTCTTCCCGCGGAGCAGCGACTGACGCGCCCCGGTCAGCTCGCCGAGATCGATCTGAACGAGGCCAGTGTTGATGGTCGCCTTGCCGATTCCGGAGGAGTCCCCGACCGCCTCCGCCGAAGTCTGCGCCTGACGAAACAGCTCCACTGCGTCGCGTAACCGTCCGTCGTCCAATGCGACGAGACCGAGGCTGTTGTACGAGCGAAACAGGTCGTTGCGAAGCCCGAGCTTGAGTTTGATCGCCAGCGCTTTTTCGCCAAGCATTCGCGCTTGCTCGAGGTCGAGGCGAAGGCGAGCGGCCTGCCCGAGGCCCGTAAGGGCCCGCGCCATCGAAACCGAGTCATGGGTCGACTCGGCGAGACCGCGGGCGGCTTGCCAGAGCGACGCCGCGCTATCGCTCGATTCGATATAAATGGAGTCAGCCTGTGCGAGCAGCGTCGAGATTCTCGCCGCCACCGTGTCCTGCCTAACGGTGCGTGCGTCACGACGCGGCCCGGACTCGCACGCCAGGGCGCAGGCCAGCACGAGGCCGCCCGCTCGCGCTCGGCGGGCGAGATGGCAGGTCATCAACGGATGAACGAGGTCGCGGGCGAGCGCGCGGGGCGACCGTCTGCGTGGAGCGCGTCAACGATCCAGTAGTACCTCATGCCACGAGTCAGCGGGGCATCCGGGGGCACCGTAGAGGACGTGTCGTGGGTTTCGGTCTTCCAGACAACGGCACCAGCGTCGGTCTGGACGGTCACGCGATACAGCACATCATCCCCGTCGGGGTGCCATGAGAGGCGAACGTCGGAGCCCGTTAGGCGTTCCCCCTCGGCCGGCGCGGCGAGTCGAATGGGTGCCGGAACGTCAGGGAGCGAGGTCCGCTGCATCGCAACGTCTGGTGCGACGGTCGTCGCTGCTCGTGGAAACGTGCGGGGCATGAGCGCGAAAACGACGGCCGCGGCGGCCGCAAGACCAATTCCGGTTCGGAATCCGGTCCATCGCGGTCGCGCCGCGCCCACCACCGCACCTGTCGCGATGTACTCTCGGCGGCATTCGCCGCACTCGACCAGATGGGCGACCACAGCCTTCCGCTCGGCGCCGTGCAGCCGGCGCTCGAGGTGTGCCGCCAGTTGGTCGACGCTCAGATGCAACGCGTCCTCAGACTGATTTGACATGGGCCCTTCGCCACGAGCGGTGGGTCGAACGTACAGCGCGATGTAACGTCATGAGTTGCCGAGTTTGCTGAATGCGCTTGCATCCAGCGGTGTGAGCTGCGCGAACAGCAGTCGTCAGTCGCATCATGGCTCGGCACTCTCGACACCGTGGGCTGAGAGTTCCGCGCGCAACTGAGCGAGCAGCCCGTTCAGCCGACGGTAGACGTGAAACGCGGACGGCAATCCGACGAGCCGACCGATCGCGCTGGCTGACAGGTCGTCGTCGAAACGGAGCTTGAGCAGCAAGCGGTCGTCGTCGCTCAACGCGCCGAGCGCCCCGTCCAGACGCGCGCTGAGCTCATGCGTCCGGAGGGCTCCGTCGGGCAGCGCCGCATTGTCATCCGCGATGCTGGCCGGGTCGACGTCACCTCCGACGAGCTCCACGAGAGCGAGGCGACTGGTCCGATCGATGTTTGTCGCGTCCCTCGAGGCGGGCTCGTATCGGCCGTACTTCTGCCGAAGATGGTCCACGCAGATTCGGCGTGAGACGACGACGAGCCACGTGGTGAACTTGCTGCGGCCGTCCGCGCGGTACGCGCGAAGACGCCGTCCGTCGTGCTCGCGAAGCTGCTCGAGAACGACGGCGTACGCGTCCATCGCGTCCTCTCGATTCATTGCGGCGGCGTACGCAACCCGCAGCAGCAGTCGATTATGGCGGGCGAGGAACGAGCTCCACGAGCCCTCGCGCGTGTCGTGCGTCTCGCCGCGGAGGAAGTTCGCGATCTCGTCAGGCAAGACGTCTGTTGGTTCTCGCATGTTCGAGCTCGCAAATGGGCGAACTGTTGGAGCCAGTGACCGGCACCGCCGCCTCGACGCTACCCCACGTTGGCGCCTTCCCGCATTCAACGGAAGTAGCCCGTGAGTTTGCGCGTGAGACCCGACACGCAAAGATCGGGGACACCTCCGTTCCATAAACGAAACCGGCGGCCAACCACGCGGCCGACAGTCATCGCTCCGGCGTTCCACAACCCATAGAACAGGAGGTCGTTGTGCTACCCGCTCTCCGGATGTCTCGCCACGCCCTGACCGGTACCGTGGTGGCACTCATGGCATGTGAGCGCTCGGCCACTGCGCCGACCGAAGCCACTGCACCGCCACCGAGCTTTTCCGTTGTCACCAACCAGGAACGACCGTTCGCGTTCAACGTGCCTGGTTGCAGTGAACGGGTGCACGTGAGCGGCACCTTCCACGTTGTCCTCACCTCTACCGTCTCCGAGAGCGGCGAGACGACGGACCGCTTCCACATCAACGCGGACGGAGCGGGACTCGGCCTAACGAGTGGCGCCGCGTACTCGTTCCATGAGGTCATCAACACGACGGATCACGCGAGCGACGGCACGCCGCGTGTCTCGAGTGGCAATGATACCGAAGTGCTCCACGGCGAGGGCGGCGCTCCGGATCTGTTCTTCCGGCAGCACTACCAGCTCACGGTCAACGCCAACGGCGAGGTCACCGTGGACTTCAACAATATCGAAAGCATCTGCTCGTAGCCTAACGCTTTATTTCACCGATGGACTCACGGTCGGAATGGCCAGATCGTGCATCCCTCCCACGCTGGACGGAGATCCCATGCGCCCCACACACCAATACCGCGTACCTGCTGTGACAGCCTTGTTCCTGATAGCCAGTTGCGCGTCGCCCGATGCGGCTCCCACCGACCCCGCAGTGATCACGCCTCACGTTTGGGCGGCCAAGGGAGGGCCGCCGCCACCGGATTCCGTTCGCCTCGCGATGACGGTGAGTGACGACCCCGCCTTCCAGGTCGGGAGCGACCTCAAGGGCGATTACTTCGACGGCGCCGACGGCATGCGGGCGATCATCGACCAGTACGGGAATCTCCAGATCACCCCATTGAACGCCAACAACTCAACGCCACCCCAGCGTCGGCTCGACGTTCGGTACCCGGTGGATTCTCGTGGCCTCGTGCACACGTTTCCCAACCAGTGGAACTTCAAGATCCTGTCGAATCGCGTGAACAACGGGAATCCGCGCATACAGGACATGACCGTCGGGACTTCGTTGTGCTACAACTTCACGATCGCCCACCGGACGCTGCAGACCGCATATGTCGATGCCTTCAATGTGGCCTTGGACGCGGGCGCGAGTTACGCACTGGTCACGCGAACCGACGCAAACACATGGGTCATAACGTCGGGCGGCACGGCGACGACCGGCCTCGATTGCGGTGTGGACAACATGATGTATCTGTCCGGGACAGACCTCACCGTCAAGAATCACGGAGACTTCACGGTCGGCCTCGTGTCGCTGCCGTTCTCGATCACGCTCCGAGTGTACCCCTAACGCGGGTTTCATTTCTTACTCAACGTGTGGCGAACGGACTGTCGCGGCCTTGACGAAGCGGTGCCATGTGGTGCATTGCGGTGTGAGTCAATCTGCACGCCCGTGCGTTGGGCGCACTGCGAGGAGATCCCATGGCTCTACAAGGTCGTGTCGCCATCGTGACGGGTTCGGCCGGAGGACTGGGCCGAGCGCACGCGCGCTATCTGGCGCGCAAGGGTGCGCGAGTCGTCGTCAACGACCTGTCGCAGGACGCCGTCGACAGCGTGGCGCGCGAGATCACCGCCGCGGGAGGTGAGGCTCTGGCAATCGCTGGCTCGGTCACCGACGACCGAGCCATGACCGCCATGGTCGCTCGCGTGGTCGAGCAGTGGGGCCGCGTGGACATCCTCGTCAACAACGCCGGCATCCTGCGCGACAAGAGCTTCGGCAAGATGAGCCTCGACGATTTCCGTCTGGTGATCGACGTTCACCTCATGGGCGCGGCGATCTGCACGAAGGCCGTGTGGGAGCGCATGCGCGAGCAGCGGTTCGGCCGCATCGTCATGACCACGTCGTCGTCGGGACTCTACGGCAATTTCGGGCAGGCGAATTACGGCGCGGCCAAGATGGCGCTCGTGGGTCTCATGCAGACGCTCGCGATCGAGGGCCAGAAGTACGACATCCGCGTCAACTGCCTCGCCCCGAGCGCCGCGACGCAGATGACCGAAGGCGTGCTCTCCGAGGAGAGCCTGCGTGTGCTCGACCCTTCGCTGGTGAGCCCCGG
>JAJKIV010000166.1 GCA_021154285.1 Gemmatimonas sp.
ATTCCGGCTATTGCGCCGCCGATGACCAGCCACGCGGCATTCACGCGCCGCGTCACGAGCAGGGCGCCGGCAATGACCGCCAGGGCAAATGAGGAAACGCTCACGATGCTGGCGCGTCCCAGTTGCCACGTCACCACCGCCATGAGGCCGAGCGATGCCGCGTTCACACCATCCAGCGCGGCGCCGGCGACCCGAGACCGCCGCAGGCGCGGAATGAGCGGACCGCTCACGGCGACAAACACGAACGCCGGCAGGAAGATCCCAACGGTCGCGAGCACCGCGCCCGGGATGCCGCCAAGCACATACCCGATGAACGTGGCGGTCGTGAACACCGGGCCTGGCGTCACCTGACCCACGGCAACCGCATCGAGAAGTTGCCGCTCGGTCAACCACCCGAGACGCTCCACGAAGTCAGCGCGAAGAAACGCGAGCAGCACGTAGCCGCTGCCGAAGAGCACAGACCCGATCTTGAGGAAGGTCGCGAACAGCGTGCACAGGGACACCGCCGTGGGCACGCTGAAGGCGGCACCTAACGCCGCACCTAGCCGCGGTCTGCTCGCGGACGCGAATGCACCGATTGGGATGACTATGCTGGTCCGGTCGTTGGCGGCGAGTCCGCGCAACGCGATCCCTACCGACGACAGAACGGCTGTCGCGAGGAGCACGACGAGCTCGTTCACGCCTGCCGCTACGGCGACGATCGCCGCGACGGTCAACACACCGAGCCATCGCGTCTTTACGGCAGTTCTGCCGAGCCGCCAGAGTGCCTGCACGACGATCGCAATGATTACCGGCTTCACGCCGGCAAAGAGGGCCAGCGCTGCCGGCAGGTCGCCGAATCGCACGTACGCCCACGCCGTGATGGTCACAATGATCGCCGCCGGACCGATGAACGCGACGCCGGCGACGACGAGGCCCGGCCAGCCCGCGCGGTCGCGTCCGATCTCGATGGCAAGCTCGGTGGAGTTCGGGCCGGGAATCAGGTTCGTTGCCCCGAGGTAGTCCATGAACGCTTCACGGGTGAGCCACCCGCGGCGGCGTACGACCTCGTCCTCCATGAGCGCGATATGCGCGGCGGGGCCGCCGACGCCAATCGTGCCGAGCTTGAGGAAGAGCCGCGCCAATTCGCCGAGGGTCGTGCGCTGCCTAACGTCTGCCTCGGTCATGCGCCGCGCGGCGCGCGGGCGCGCGAGGCAGGCACGACGAGCTCGGCGTTCGTCAGCCTCACGCTGAGATCCCAGAGGGCACGCCGAAGGGCCTCATTGTGTGCGCGGCCCGGAAGGGAAACCGGACGGAGCGTCGCCGCGAAGCACCTGCCGTTGACGCCATCCAGCGCCTCCGACGTTGCCACGCGAACCACGCGCGTGGCTGCGTCGTCCGGTGAGAGCAGCCACCTGGACCACAGCACGCGAAGCCAGCGGGGCTGAAACCACCAATGCTCTCGCATGAGGTCCGTTGCGACCAAGCCGGGTGAGACGCAATTCACAGTGATGCCCGAGCTCGCGAGACGACGTGCAAGCTCCATCGTGAACATGGCGGTCGCCAGCTTCGACTGATTGTACGCGCGCGTAGATGAGTACCGGCGTCGCTCGAACATGATGTCGCCGACGTCGACGCCCGCCATGTGCGCGAATACCGAGGTGACGTTGACGATCCGCGACGGCGCTCCAGCAGCCAGCGCCGGAACGAGCAACGACGTCAGGAGAAATGGCGCGAGGTAGTTGACCGCGAACGTCAGCTCGAAGCCATCCACGCTCACCTGTCGCCGTCCGGCATTGATCCCCGCATTGTTGATGAGCACGTGCACCGCCGGCCAGCGGTGGACGATCTCCTCAGCGGCGCGCCTCACCGAAGCGAACGACGCGAAATCCGCTTTGATGCAGCTGACGTCTGCATTCGCGGTTCGCTCCGCCTCACGCCGAACTTCATCCATTCGATCGGAGTCGCGGCCAACGACCACAACCTGTGCGCCAAGCTTTGCCAGCGCGATAGCCGTTGCACGACCGATCCCTCGTGTCGCGCCGGTAACGACGCACACTCGGTCCCGCGACATACTAGTGGTCGGCGCAGCCTGTGGCATGGGAAAAAGGCATCGGGCGTGTGTTATGGCGCAACGACCGTGGTCGACGGCCCCTGCGACCGCGTAGGAATTCCAATACGCAGCGCTTGGCTCACGAAAAATGGTGCAGTCGAACCGTAGCACCAGGTTCCTGATCGTCCATCGAACGGGCCGGTGACCCGATGGCGCACCAAGGACGATACGCCGGCCAATACAGCTTCCTCGGCCGCCTTCGCCTCGGGAACCGGTTCGTCATCGTGCGAGCGCACTGTCTTCGGAAGACAAGGCATCCCCTCCGACACCGCGTGACGATAGGATTCGGCACGAACCTCCGCGCATCGAGAAACCGTGACCGCACTGGGACGCACGCTCGCCTTCGCTCTTCTCCTCGGCATGATCCTCCTCGGCTACGGCGCCGCGGTGCACCCGATGCTGGCGGGCGGACCGGAGACCCAGCTCCGCACGATCGCCGAGACGCCGCACTGGCGGACGATGCATCTGTTGATGCTCGCGGGCTCGGGCCTGATCATCGCCGGCGTCTGGGTCCGGCTGCTCACCGATCGAAGCGCGGTTGGCGTGCAATCATCGGCGTCGGGAAGTCAGGGCTTCAATGCGCCACTGCTGGCGGCGCTCGCGCTGGTCGGGCTGGGCCTCGCCATCAACGCGCTGAACATCGCGTTCATGGCCGGAGCCGGAACTCACATGGCCGAGGAGTTCGCGGCGGGCCGCACGGGCGTTGCCCCACTCTTCGACGCGACGCATCCGATCGGGCTCGTTGCCGCGCGGTTCGGAAACTTCATCGTTGCGCTGGGGGCGCTGGCGCTTGGGTGGGTGGAGTCGCAGGATCCTTCGCGGCCTCGTTGGTTGGCGTGGCTCGCGTGGGCGGCCGCGGCGGGCGGCTTCTTCGGCGTGATCTTCTTCAACGAAGCGAGTCGAGTCGCGCTGGCGGCCGTCGCGCTACTCTCGGGTTGGGAGCTTGCCACAGCGGTCCTTGCACTTCGCTCGCCGGGTCTTTCGCGTCAGGCGTCTTGACCGGCGCGGTGGGCTAGCGTTTCGTTCATCCATCGCGGCGCGCGGCTACGCGCCGTACACGTCTCTTTTTACGTGAGGCGCCTGTGTGTACCGCCGTCATTGTGAGTCCGGCCGCGAGCTTCGCGTCCTGAAAACGACTGACTGAACTACGGGACGATGTCCCGAGTCCCCCTGCCTGCGGGCGACTCCGGTCGTTGGCGCTGAGCCGCGGATACGTCGTGATCATCGACGTCGATCGCCGCGCGCGGTCGGCACATCCGTGCGACCAGGAGCCTTTCACAGTGACAATACATGATACCACGCATCTCGCCTCGTTAGGCTGGGATGCGGGCTGGGCGGCCGCGTTTCGCGCCGCTGCCGAAATACTCGGAAATCGATCAGAGAACAGTGCCGTTCCAGGGCGCGTGGTGGCTGAGCATCGCGAGCGCTACTCCGTGTCCACGGGGGTCGGGGAAGTGTCGGCCGTTCTTGCGGGCCGACTGCGCCACGACATCGCCGAGCGAGAGGATCTTCCTGCGGTAGGCGACTGGGTAGGGGTCTCGCGCGAGGCTGGCGATGGGACGGCCATTGTCCGGTTCCTCGTCCCGCGGCGGAGCGCATTCGTCAGGAAGTCAGCGGGAACGGTGACCGAGGCTCAGGTCGTCGCCGCGAACGTGGACGTCGCGCTGATCGCGACGGCCCTGCCAGGCGACTTGAGCTCGCGACGGCTGGAGCGGTACCTCACGTTGGCGTGGGAGAGCGGCGCCATGCCAGTTGTCGTGCTCACGAAATCCGATTTGAGCGACGATGTGCGTGCAGCGTTGGACCAGGCAGGGCTCGCCGCGCCAGGCGTCGATGTCATCGCCGTCTCAGCGGTTAGCGGTGCTGGAGTTGACGCGCTCAGGACGAGGCTGGAGCCGGGTCGAACGGCGGTTCTGCTTGGCTCGTCAGGCGTCGGCAAGTCGACCCTCGTCAATCGGCTGCTCGGCACAGCACAGCAGCGGACCGCGTCTGTCGCTTCGACCGGAAAAGGTCGACATACGACCACGCATCGCGAGCTCGTGCGGCTCGCCAATGGCGCGTTGCTCATCGATACGCCCGGGATGCGCGAGCTCCAGCTGTGGAGCGCGGACGACGGGTTAGGCTCCACGTTCGCCGACGTGGAGGCGTTTGCCGCGAACTGTCGATTTCGGGATTGTGTGCACGACCAAGAGCCGGGCTGCGCGGTTCGCGACGCAATCGCGTCAGGCGAGCTGGCGAGCGAGCGACTGGAGCATTGGCACCATCTGCGGCGTGAGCTTGCCTTTCTCGAACGAAAGCAGGATGAGCGCGTGAATGCCGAGTACAGCGCCAGAATACGGAGCCTGATGCGTGGCGTCCGAGCGCACCAGCGACGGAAGTACGGGGACGGGAACGCCTAACGCTCGAGCTTCCCTACCAGCCGTCGGGGCCGCTGGGGAATGCGGCCTCGACGGCTGGGACTCGTCCGGTCCGGGCTGCCACGCGTGCACGAGACTTGCCCTTCTGCCGCGGGTCAAACGTAGGGCCACCACACGGAGGAGGAAGCGATGCAATTAATCAGCACACCGCGGCTTACGGGCGCCTTCGCGATGGGCGTTTTCGGGATTCTGGCCGCGTGCTCGCCACGGAAGGAACAGACGACCGATACACTCGCCACCACGCCACCTGCGGCCGCGACGACGCCTGCTGCCGGGGAGACCACGAGTGGCTGGACCGACGCGAACGTCGTCGACGTCATCACGGTCGCCAACCAGGGTGAGATCGACTATAGCCAGCTGGGCGTCGAGAAGGCGACGAACCCGAGCGTCAAGCAGTTTGCGCAGCTGATGGTGAAGGACCACGGCACGATGCTGGACGGGGTCAAGAGCCTTGCGACCAAGCTGAACCTAACGCCGGCGCCGAACGACAAGGTCAACGATCTCCAGAAGGAAAATCAGAAGGATATTTCCGACCTGAACGGCAAGACGGTCGGCAAGGACTTCGACAAGGAATTCATGGATGAGCAGGTCGACATGCACCAGGAAACGCTCGACCTGTTGAATGACCTCGACGGCAAGACGACGAACGCGGACCTCAAGGCCGCGATCGCCGAAGCGAAGCCGAAGGTGCAGGCGCACCTGGATCAGGCGAAGGCGATCAAGGACAAGGTCGACTGAGCCAATTGCTTCGGGCCCCAACGGTTGACGTTGGAGCGGACTCACTCGTTAGGGCCGGTCAAAGACCGGCCCTTTCGATTGCCGCCTCCCGCCGCAGCACGCTCCTTGCTCGCCGACCCCCCGCCTGTCCGTGCCGCGACTGCGGCGGCGGGCTATGGCTTCAGAGACGGAGGCAGGCAGTATGCTCAACAAATGGCAGGGAATTGCAGCGGCGACGGCGTGCTCGACGCTCGTCGCATTCACGGCATGTGGCAAAGGCAACCGCAATAATGCGGACTCGGCGAACGCGGCCACGTCGAGTGGCGAAGTCGCGCGTACGGACACTGCGGCGACCGCGATGGCACCGAGTGGCGCGGGGGCAACAGCCGCCGCTACCACGCCGGGATCGACCGCCGGAAGCACCAGCTCGATGAAGATCACCGGTGGCGACCCGGAGATTCTCCAGGTATTGGCGGTCGTCGACCAGGCCGAGGTGCGAGATGGCCAGCTCGCTGAGCGGATGGCGCGCAACGCCAAGGTCAAATCATTCGCGCGCGAGCTCGTTTCGGATCACTCGAAGTCGCTACAGCAGGATCGACAGATCGCGAAGTCGGCGAACATCGACCTGTCGGGTGTCATGATGTCGAGCTCCAACAAGACGAGTGGCACACCGAAGACCGGAACCGACACGAGCCGCTCCGCGGCAGCGAGCGCCGCACAGCCCGGCACGGCCGGCCCCAGTGGTGCAACCGGCGTCGTAGCGGAGCTCGTGAACATGCACACGCAGGCGATGGATCAGGTGAAGCAGCTCAAGGGTGCGGCGTTCGACTCGGCCTTCGTGAATGCGGAGGTTCAGGGGCATCAGCAGGTGCTCAGTCTGCTGCAGTCCGCGCAGGCTCAGAACTCGAGTCTGCAGCAACACGTGACGGCGGCGACCAAGGACGTGCAGGAGCACCTCGAGAAGGGGCAGCAGTTGCAGCAGTCCCTCGCGAGCGGCGCTTCGGGCTCGATGAGCGACACGACATCGAAATCGAAGACCAAGTCCGACACGGGGAAAGGGAAGGCGAAGTCCGATACGGGCCGTCGGGGCTGAACAGGTCCGAGCGCTCGGGTCCGAATTGCGGCACGAAGCGTGAATTGTGGCGAGTGACAGGCAAGGGACGGGCATGGCCCGTCCCTTCGGGCCACATCCACGCGGAGCAGCCATCGTGCGGAAC
>JAJKIV010000167.1 GCA_021154285.1 Gemmatimonas sp.
CGTCGGATAGTCACCCTTCGTGAACGCAACGAACCGATGATCGGGCTCGGTCGCGGCTGTCACGAGTGCCATCGCCGCCGAGGCGTCGCGGCAGGTCAAGTAATCCATGCCGAACACCGCCGCCCCCATGGATCCCGAAACGTCCAGCGCCAACATGATCCGCTTGCCCGTCGTAGGCGCGTTCTCGAACGTGAGGTAAAACGCCGCGTCGAGCGCGTCGACCACCCGCGCTACCCGCGTCCACTTCCCGCTCCCCTTCATCCCGCGCCCCTGCGCGTAGGTCTTCATCGCGACGAGCACCGCAATCGGGTGCACGCGCGCGGCGCGCAAGGTCGCTCGATCCGCGAGTCGATCCGCGACTGTTCGCGCCACATCGCTTCCCGGTGCGATCAGTCCGACCTTCGTCATGACCCCGAGGTTCCGGATCATGGCCGTGAGCGGCATGCGCTCGAGCAGCGCCTCCCACACGACAGCGTGGGAGAGCAGCTCGGTCGGTACCATCTCACGCGTGAGCTTCGCCGCCGAAATGACCTTGGCCGCTTCGTTAGGCGCGAGGTGTGTGAGGGACTTGATCGCCTCGATGTGCGCGACCACGTCCACGTCGTTCACCCCGTTCAGCTCCAGCACGCCCTCCCACCCCTTCGTCGCATACCGAAACAGCACGTTGTGCGCGACGGTGGGCGCCTTCGGGTGGGCGAGACGCAAAGCGTCGCGGTGCGCCCACCCGTCCCGAGCCTGGTACTTGGTGATCTGGTACGCGACGGCCGGTGCCGGCTTCTCCGTGTACCAGCGCCCCACGGCGCGGCGGACTCCTCGTCCCCATCCGCGGAAGCCGCGAACGTATCGGAGGAAGTGGAACAGGTGCGTCCCCGTGCGGGCTACTTCGGGCAGCACGTCGAGCCCCGTCGCGCGCGTGGCGTCGTTGCCAAGTCCCGCGCACATGGCCAACGCGAACAACGCCGGGTCGTTGCTCGGCGCACGACCGGCCGAGCTGATCTCGACGATGCGGCGAACGGCGCGAGGTCCATCTTCGGCGATGCACTCGCGCGCATTCGTCGCGTTCTCGATCGTGAGCGCGCGCTCGCGGATGTAATACGTTCCGCGCTCCGAGCCGAAGATCAGGAATCGGTCGAAACGTGTCCACTTGTCGACGGGCCAGGCGTACCCGCCCGCCGAGTTGGGGACCTGATTGGTGCCGGGGATACGCTCGGCCTGCGGCGTCGCGAGACGCGCCAGGCGAGTCGCAAAGTGCTTCGTAAAATCCAACATCTCGCCCTCCTGTGGTCGAGTGTGATTGGGAAGACCTTCGGATGAGGTATTGAGCTGGGTATACCATGTGGAGCTCGTTTGGATGCGGCTCCGTGCACGGTCCCGATAACCCAGGCTGCATCGACCCGAAGGCCGGGAATGTCGAGCGGATGAAAAGGTGAGCTCGAACGCCCGACTTGACGTCGGGCATCGTGTCAGAATCGATAATCGAGCTCAGTCGACCCACTCGACGTTAGGCGAACATCAGTAGTGGTTCGGGATAGTGGTAGAAGGTCCCTGCCGAGTCCCGAGTCCGCAGTCCGGCTGTTCAGTCTTTGAATGGATCGAACTCGTTCTCGCCTGCCATCACGACGATGACGGGGCTCAAGGTCTCGAGGACCTCGATCGTGTCGCCCTGAGCGGCGAGCACGTCGGTGAGGCGACGATAGCAGTGCGGAGACTCGTCGCATCCCCCGCCGCGGAGGATCACACCCGTTGCCTTGAGCCACTGCTGCATCATCTGCGGCGATACCCTGCCGGCGTTGATGACCTGACCCGCGAGCGGACCTTCCTTGTACTTCTTGAGCTGTCCCGAACGGCGATCCCGCTTGCCCGCTGCCTCGGTGCGCGACATGACGCGACCAGCGCCATGAACGGTGGAGTAGAGCGCTGCATCCTGTCGGCTGCGTGTCTCAGTGTCAGCTGATGACGGTGACTGCTCGGTAGCGCCACGCAGAATCACCGAGTCGTCGCCCATCGATCCACCAACGAAGCCCATCTGCCCGGGGAACGCCGGCGTCGCGCCCTTGCGCACCACCACCAGCTCCTGCACGCCGCCCGCATCGGCGACCCGGTGCTCTTCCTTCCAGGCGAAGTTGTGGTGGTTGTGCACGATCTCCTCGGACGTCCCACCCAACCACTCCACCACCTTCCGAGCGACCCACTCGCGTCCCGCATAGGCGTAACGGCCCGCGAGGTTCATGAGTGCCCAGTAGTCCTGCCCGAGCGGCGTCGTGAGATCGAGCAGCACTTCCTGCTCCTTGGCCTTGTCGCCCCAGCGCAGGCCCTGGCCTAACGCGAGGAAATTCGTGGCGATCGTGTGGCCGAGCCCGCGAGAGCCGAAATGGACGCCAACCCAGACGCGCTCCTTCGTGTCGACGAAGACGTCGACGTAGTGATTGCCGCTCCCGATTGTGCCGAGCTGCCTGCGAGCCTTATCGCGCAAGTCGTCTCGATAGCGCCCGATGTTCGGGATGACATGCCACGCGTCATCCAGGAAAAGCGGGTCGTCGACCGGCGCGTCGTCCGAGTTGTTCTTGCGCCCGATTCCGAAGCTGAGGTCGGACTGCAGGAGCTCGGCGAATTCGTTGAGTACGGGGTTGCCGATGATGCGCGACGGATTGTGCGCGCGATCGGCGCCCGTTAGGCCGCACAGCTGCTCGAGCGTGAGGTCGGTGCGGATCGCGCAATTCCCGCACGCGATGTCGAACCCGACTCCGACGACCGAGACCTTCTGGTCGTAGGCGGCGACGCCGCCGATGGGCATGACGTAGCCCAGGTGTCCGTCCGCCATGAGCGCTACGCGCGTGGCGCGACGCTCGACGTCCGCCAGCTGCGCGAGCGTTTTGGCCTCGTGCTGGCCGAAAATGTTCGGAGCGTTCATATGTCGGTTCCATGTAAAGGAAGAGCCGCCAGCGTGATTTGAACACGCGGCCTCCTGGGTCGTAGCCAGGCGCTCTGAATCCGCTGAGCTATGGCGGCGATCGTACCACCGGCGATCGGCGGGAGTCGAACCCGCATCTCGTCACCGTGTTGTCCGCCCTCGTCGGCCCTCGTCGGGCAAAGGACTCGTGCGGCGGTGACGTGTTCTGACTTTGAACTACGAACCCCGGACGACGCGCGGCAAGAGCCCATACGCGTCGGAATGATTCGTTGGGGGTCAGACTCCTTTCGCATCGGCCCAACGCGCCGACGGCGCGTTGGGCCGATGCGAAAGGAGTCTGACCCCATACGGAGCGTTGTGTTGCATAGTCGACGGCCGCTAGCCCGCAGTCCTTAGTCCGAAGTCGCCAGCTCCCCGCTAACGATTACGGACTAACGACCATCCACTCGCTCCACCGACGGACCGTCGGGGACCACCTCGTCCTTGGCCCAGGGAGTCGCGTTCGCCTAACGCCTCAGGCTCGGCGCCCCCGCCGGCCGGCAGTGGAGCGTTCCTTCTTTCGTGACCGATCGGTTGTCAAACAGCGTTGCTGCTCACGACCGGCCCAGATGCAAATCGCCCCACCTGGCGGCCTTCGCGCAGGTGGGGCGATTCGGTTCGCTCCCTCGAGTCGGAAGCAATGCCTCACGGCATTCGCTTTGGCCTCGAGCCACCTGCGGTGTTTTTTCTCGGATCGTGACTGCCGACCTGCCTGCCTTCCGTCTCGATCCACAGACGGCGCACGGAGATGCGACCGGCATTGAAGCGCGCGATCGAGCTCGCGGCGGACTGGCGCAGGCCAGTCGGGCAGAGATCAGCGAGTGGGAGATAGACGGTCGGTTTCATCGGATTCCTGTCAACGAAGCGATCTATATGGTTCACGTTGAGTCGGCGGGCGCTGTCGCGCGCGACTCCCTTCCCTTGAGACCTGCCAGACCTCGCGATCCCGCCACGGGTCACATATAAAACGAAAGTCGCGCCGCGATGCTCTCACTCGCCGTGCGGTGAACGGTCGAGGTGGCACATCCGCGCAGTGCGCGGCGTGCCGTGAACATCGGGACGCGACTCCCAGGGGGCGCACACTAGCATCGACCGGTTTGCTTGTCAAGTACATTTATTCATACGCAGTAGCGCTGTCACTTGGGTCACTAACGATTCGCCACGCCCGCCATCGACGGGCTCCAGCGTCGGAATCACAGCCGCCATGCCCGACTTGCTCGCCGCGCGAAGCCAGATGGCCATGTCCCTCGGCTTCCACATCGTCTTCGCGGTGGTCGGCATCGGACTCCCCGCCCTCATGGTGATAGCCGAGTGGCGCTGGACCCGCACGGGCGACGGTGTCTACCTCGAGCTCGCCAAGCGATGGGCGAAGGGCGCCGCGATCCTGTTCGCCGTCGGCGCCGTCTCCGGAACGGTCCTTTCCTTCGAGCTCGGGCTCCTGTGGCCCGGCTTCATGCGGTTTGCCGGGTCCATCATCGGCATGCCGTTTTCGCTCGAGGGTTTCGCGTTCTTCACGGAAGCGATCTTCCTCGGGATCTATCTGTACGGCTGGAATCGCGTGAGCCGAGGTGCCCATCTGTTCGCCGGCATCGTCGTGGCAGCGAGCGGCGTGCTGTCCGGCATCTTCGTCGTCATCGCGAACGCCTGGATGAACACGCCCGCGGGTTTCACCATGGTCGGGGGCGACGCGGTCAACGTGAGGCCGTTCATGGCGATGGCGAACGCCGCGGCGTTTCCCGAAACGCTTCACATGACGCTCGCTGCGTACGCCGGAACGGGATTGACCGTCGCCGGGATCCACGCCATCGCCATCCTTCGCGGAAATCGCTCGGCGTTTCACCGGCGCGCCCTCGGGATCGCCCTCACACTCGGCGCGCCGGCTGCGATCCTGCAGCCGCTCTCGGGTGACGTGAGCGCGAGGAGTGCCGCGGTCCACCAGCCTGCCAAGCTCGCCGCGCTCGAGGCGCACTTCGAGACGCAACGGGGTGCGCCACTCCACATCGGCGGTTGGCCGGACGTCGACGAGCGCGTCACGCGCTGGGCGATCCGAATCCCGCACGGCCTCTCGCTGCTCGCCTTCCATGACCCGAACGCCGAGGTGAAAGGACTGGACACCGTGCCGCGCGACCAGTGGCCCCCGGTGGCGATCGTGCATGTCGCGTTTCAGGTCATGGTGGCGTTAGGCACCATCATGGCCCTCGTGTCGGTGTGGGCGCTCTGGCGCTGGTGGCGCGGCCGGGCGATCGACGCGGTCGTCGGCGACCGGCGTCTGCTTCGCGCGCTCGCGCTCGTGACGCCGATGGGCTTTCTCGCCATCGAGGCCGGTTGGACGGTGACCGAGGTCGGCCGACAACCGTGGATCATCCACGGCGTGCTGCGAACCTCCGATGCGGTGACGCCGATGCCCGGGCTCGTGGTGCCGTTCCTGATCTTCACACTCCTGTATTTGCTCCTCGGGGTGATCGTCGTATACCTTCTGCGGCAACAGATCGTACGCGCACCGACGCAGTGAATACCTGACGATGAGCCTAACGCTTGCCGAGGTCGCTGCCTGGATCATCGTCGTGGCGCTGAACGCGTACGTGCTGTTCGGCGGCGCAGACTTTGGCGGCGGCGTGTGGGACCTGCTTGCCTCCGGTCCACGACGACAACAGCAGCGCGACCTCATCGCGCATGCGATCGGCCCGATCTGGGAGGCGAACCACGTCTGGCTCATCGTGGTCGTAGTCATGCTGTTCGTGTGCTTCCCGCCGGCGTTCGCGGCGTTTGGGACGCTGCTGCACGTGCCCCTCTCGCTCATGCTCGTCGGGATCGTGCTGCGCGGTTCGGCGTTCGTGTTTCGCTCCTATTCCTACGGCCCGCGATCCGAGCAGCGCCGCTGGGGGCAGACGTTCGCCATCTCGAGCGTGATCACGCCGATGGTGCTCGGCATGTGCGTCGGGGCGGTCGTGTCCGGCCACGTCGGCGCGGCGATGAC
>JAJKIV010000168.1 GCA_021154285.1 Gemmatimonas sp.
CGCTACGCTAGCACACCGGGCGGCGTGCACGCAACGGGAATGAGGGAGAATCGGGAGACGGGAGAAACGGCGGTTGGTTGCTGGCTGCTCGTGCTGGCTGCTGGCTGATAGCCAAACCGTCGGGATGCGCTTCTCACCCGAAGGAGCATCCCGAGGGTTCTACGTCTCCCGTCTCCGGTCTCCCGTCTCCCGCGATCCGCACTCCACCACCGCTTCGATCAGTCCCTCCACGTCGGCGGTCGTCGTACGGAACCCGAGGATGCAGAGCCGCAGGGTGAACGTGCCGCGGAGACGCGTGGACGAGATGAGGTACCGTCCATCCGCGCTCATGGCCGCGTTCACCCGTTCGTTGAGCGCGTCGAGTGCGGCGGCGTCGTCCATGCCCGCGGGGTGCACGCGAAAACAGAGCACACCCAGCTGCGCAGGCGACGTCACCTCGAGCAGCGGCTGCGACCGGACGAGCTGCTCCGCATACGTCGCGTGGTCGATCGCGCGATCGATCTCGCCACGGATGGCGGCGAGCCCGAAGTACTTGACGCCTAACCACACCTTGAGCGCGCGCGACTGACGCGTGAGCTGCTCCCCGTAGTCGGCGAAGTTGATGCCGTCCTGGCCGGCGGCGACATCGCGCAGGTAGTCGGGCAGCACCTGAAACGCGGCCCGCAGCGTTTCGGGCTCGCGCACGAGCAGCGAGCCACACTCGAACGGTACGAAGAGCCATTTGTGGGGATCGAGCGCCACGGAGTCGCATCGTCCGAGTCCCGAGAGCAAGTGGGCGCCGCGCTCCGTGAGAGCCGCAAAGCCACCATACGCTGCGTCCGCATGCAGCCACGTGCGCTCGGCCGCGCAGACGTCGGCGATCTCGTCCAACGGGTCCACCGCCCCCGTATTGGTGGTTCCCGCGCTCACGACGACCGCGAGCGGAATGAGCCCCGCCGCGCGATCGTCGGCGATTGCCCGCTGGACGTCGCTGGCCCGCAGGCGATAGTCCGCGTCGCTCGGGAGCACGCGAACCTGGCTGCGCGGAACGCCCGCGATCCACGCGGCGCGCAGGGCTGCCGAATGCGCCTGGTCGGATGCGTACAGCGTTAGGCGGGTCAGGCGGCTGACGTCGTCGCCCACCGCGGCGTGGCGCGCGGCAATGATCGCGGTGAGCGTCGCACCTGAGCCGCCGTTCGTGAGCAGGCCGCCGGTCCCGACCGGCATGCCGATCCATTGCCTGAACCATTCCAGCACCGCGAGCTCCACCGCGTTAGGCCCCTCGGCTATTGGCCAGACCCCGGCGAAGAAGTTGTAGCCAGTCGCCAGCCAGTCCCCGAGGACCGCGGGGAAGGTCGGACAGCCGGGGACGTACGCCATGAATCGCGGGTGGGGCTCTCGTGCCGCGAACGGGAAGACCTCGGTCTGCAGTGTTTGGAGCAGCGCGTCGAAGGAGACTGGCGTTTCGTCGGGGGGTGCGGCAATGCGCTGGCGGGTGGCCGCCGGTAACCCGTTCGTGATGACTCGCTGGTCGCGGAGGGATGCGAGGTGTCCGGCAACAGCGTCGGCGACCTGGCGGCCGAGCCGCTGCATGGTCGCGTGGTCCAGATCGAGCGGGGAGGGGGAGCGTGTGGTCATGGCGGGCGCAGTATGCCCGCGCTGGTGTTCGCGGTCAATTGGACGACTGCCGTCTCCCGTCCTATCTCGCTTGTTCCGGTCAATCCTGGTATGACGTTATGCGTGCGTCCGGCGTCAGCTTGTCGTACAGACCTCGACCCAAAACGACCATGGTACGATCCGAAGCGCTGGCGCTCGTCCTCCTCGGTGCCATCGCCCTCATCATCTCCGGCATCAACCCAGCCGACCGAACCACCTGGTGGCTGGAGGTCTTCCCGATCTTCATCGCCGTTCCGATCCTGCTCGCCACGGCGCGCCGGTTTCCGCTCACGCCGCTCGCGTATCGGCTCATCTTCCTGCACGCGCTCATCCTCATGGTCGGCGGCCATTATACGTATGCCAAGGTGCCGCTCGGATTCTGGATGGAGCAGTGGTTCGGCTTCACACGAAACCACTACGACCGAATCGGGCACTTCGCGCAGGGGTTCGTGCCGGCGATCATCGCGCGCGAGATCCTGCTCCGGCGATCTCCGCTGACGACCGGGAAGTGGCTGTTCACCATCGTCACCGCGCTCTGTCTCGCCATCAGCGCGTGCTACGAGTTCGTCGAATGGTTCTCCGCTGTGATCGGAGGCTCGTCGGCCGACGCGTTCCTCGGAACGCAGGGCGACGTCTGGGACACCCAGTGGGACATGCTCATGGCGTTCATCGGTGCGATGACCGCGCAGATTCTGCTGGCCAGGGTGCAGGACAAGCAGCTCGCTCGACTCTGACCGGCTGTGGGACAGACTGTCCGTCTCCGAGCCACTTCGGCGGGCTTGCCGCCTAACGTCAAGACGAGATAACTCTATGATTCGGCGGTAATTACACCGCCGCACCAATACAGGCACGCATGTCGCTTTACGATTGGGACGCTCTCTGTCGCGAGCTCGACCTCCGACACTCACGGTCCGCATGCGCGCTCTTCTCGACGATCTCGCCTTCACCGCCCGGACGCTCCGCGGCAACATCCGCTTCTCCGCGGCTGTCACGCTGATCCTCGCGCTGGGTATTGGCGCGAACAGCGCCATCTTCAGTCTCGTCGACGCTGCCCTGTTTCGAGGGCTCCCGGTCGATCGGCCAAACGAGCTGGTTCGCGTATTCTCGAGCGAGCCACAGCGCGTCGATCTCGCGGAGACGTCGTACCCCGGGTACCTGGATCTCCGAGACAATGTGCCGGCGTTCTCGGGCCTGGCGGCCTTCTCGACGGACGTCCCGGTACATCTGGCAAGCGATGCGCGGCTGCCGGAGCGCGTGACGAGCACCGTCGTCAGCGGGAACTTCTTCTCGGTGCTTGGGGTTCGGGCGAATCGCGGCCGCCTCATCGGGCCTGCGGACGACGCGCGCGGTGCCGCGTCCGTCGTGGTGCTGAGCGACGCGTTCTGGCAACGTCGGTTCAACGGAGACCCCGCCGTCATTGGCTCGACGATTCGCCTGAACGGTACGCCCTTCGTCATCGTCGGCACTGCCCGTCGCGGGTTCGTCGGCGCCACGTTCGACGCGCCGACGGACGTCTGGCTCCCGCTCTCGACCATCAACCTCGCGGACCCGGAGCTCGCGGAGCTCAAGCCGCTCGAGCGCCGCGGGCTCACGTGGCTCTCGATCGTTGGGCGGCTCGCGAAGGGCGCGAGCCTGGCGAACGCACAGGCCCAAATGGACGTCGTCTCGGCGCGTCGAGCCCGTGAGGCACCGAACGCTCCGAGCAACCGGCTGGCGAAGGCGGTACCGGCGGACGAGGCGGCAATTCAGCTCTCGCAGCGCACCGAGGCGCGTCGCCTGTCGTGGCTGCTCTTGAGTGTCGTGGGCATGGTCCTGCTGATTGCCTGTGCCGACGTCGCGGGACTGCTGCTCGCCAGAGCGGAACGGCGACGGCGGGAGCTCGCGATCCGGGCGGCCCTCGGTGCGTCGCGCCTGAGGATCGTTAGGCAGTCGCTGGCGGAGAGTCTCGTGATCGCGATCGCGGCGGCCGCGGTTGGACTCGGGATCGCGATGTGGCTCACGGACTTCGTGGGGTCGGTCGCGCCACCGGACCTCGCCCTCCCCGTGAGCGCGTCGACGCCAATCCTGCACCTGCGCACGCTCACGTTCGCGATCGTCGCCGCGGTGGTGACGGCGCTGCTGGTCGGCGTGGTGCCGTCGCTCGCGGCGTCGCGCCCCGATCTCGTTCCCATGCTCAAGGGCGAGCGCGCGGCATGGGGAATAGGGCGCCGCGTGACGTTCCGTGACGTACTGGTGGCTGGGCAGATGGCGCTCGCGATGCTCCTGCTCGTGGGTGCGGGCCTGCTCATGCGGACACTGCGGACCGAGAGCCGACTGGACCCCGGGTTCCGTCCCGACGGCGCGGTGATCGCGACGATCGACCTGTCGCGGAGCGGCTATGACAGCGACCGCGGGCGCCGGTTCTATGAGACGCTGCAGCAACGGCTCGCGGGCGTGCCGGGAGTGAGCGCCGCGGCGCTGGGGCGGTCGGTGCCGGTGCAGTCGGGCGGGCTCGCCACTACTGCGGAGCCCGAGGGCTATCAACCGAGGCCTAACGAGGCGATGGAGATCGAGGCGAGCATGATCTCGCCGGGGTACTACCGAGCGATCGGGACACCCCTGCTGCGTGGACGAGAGTTCACGGCGGCGGACCGAAAGGGGAGCGAGCGAGTGGTGATCGTCAACCAGGCGTTCGCCGATCGCTTCTGGCCGGGTCAGGATCCGATCGGCAAGCATGTCGGCGCCGTCTCGACGCCGCCGTCGGTCGTCGTCGGCGTCGTCGGGACGGCGAAGTATCGGAGCCTGCGCGAAGCCCCGACGCCCGCGCTGGCGGTCCCCGTTCAGCAGATGTACTCGGACGCGATGACGATCGTCGCGCGCACGTCGCTCGAGCCCGACGCGGCGCTGCGCCAGATCACGGACGTCGTCGCGACGCTCGACCCCGACCTGCCGCTGATTCGCCCGGGGCGGCTTGCCGACAAGCTCGCAATGGCATTGGCGCGCGAACGCCTGATGGCTCTCCTGCTCGGCGCGTTCGCTGTGCTTGCGGCGGCGTTGTCGGCGGCGGGCCTGTACGCGGTGGTCGCGTATCGCATGCAGGCTCGAACGCGCGAGTGGGGCATTCGGCTCGCGATCGGCGCCCGGCCCGAGAGCGTGCTGTGGCTCGCGCAGCGTCAGAGCACGGTGCTGGCCCTCGTCGGCCTGTGCGTGGGTCTCGCGGCCGCCGCGTTCGCGTCGCGCTTCATGACGACGCTGCTCTACGGCGTGCGGCCGCTCGACGCGTGGGCGTTCGGCGGAGCCGCGCTCTTGTTAGGCGTGGTGGTGGCCGTCGCCGCTTATATCCCGGCCCGTCGCGCAACGCGTATCGATCCCACGGTGGCGCTGCGCGGGGAGTAGCTCGGCAGGCGTATGGCATCCGGGTGAGCGGAACTCTGGATGACATCGGAGCCTCTGCGTCCGTCTGCGGGCGCAGCGTCCGCGTCCGTCTGCGTCCTGCTGTTGGACCTAACGAAGCGCCGTCCTTGTTCCTTGGGTGGAACTCCAGTTCAACGTCCGCGCCGATTCCCGATTCCCGTATACTTCCGTGATGCGCAACGAACCCCTGTCCGCTGCCGACGCCGTCGTCGCCGCGAGCGAGCGGCTCGCTCCGTTTGGTCTCGCCACTCCGCTCCAGCCGGCGCGCAGCCTCGTCCCTCACGCGCATTACAAGTGCGAGAACCTCCAGCGCACCGGGTCGTTCAAGATCCGCGGTGCGCTGAACAAGCTTCTGCTGCTCACAAGCGAGCAGCGCGAACGCGGTGTCGTCACGTCATCCACGGGCAACCACGGCCTCGCTGTCGCGGAGGCGCTTCGCCTAACGAGTGGTCGAGGGACGGTAGTGGTGTCGTCGTCGGCCTCGCGGTACAAGATCGACCGCCTGACGAAGGCCGGGCTCGAAGTGGTGGTCTCCGACGGGGACCCCATGGCGGCCGAGCTCGAGGCGCGGGCGCTCGGCGAACGGGAAGGGCGGGTGTACATCTCGCCGTACAACGACCCCGACGTGATGGCCGGCCAAGGCTCGATCGCGGTGGAGCTGCTCGAGCAGCGTCCTGATATCGAAGCGGTATTCGTTGCCGTCGGTGGCGGTGGTCTGATCTCCGGAATCGCGTCGTACCTGAAATCGGTGCGGCCGGATGTGCTCCTGGTCGGCTGCTGGCCGGAACAGGCCAGGGCAATGTACGAATCGGTGCGCGCCGGCCGTCTGATGGAGGTGCCTGACGAGCCCACGCTGTCGGACGCCACCGCGGGCAACATCGAGCCCGGGGCGATCACGTTTCCCTGTTGTCGCGATCTGATCGACGAGCTGGTTCTCGTGAGCGAGTCCGAGATCGCGCAGGCGATGCGCGACGTCATGCTGGCGGACCACATGGTCATCGAAGGCGCCGGCGGCGTCGCGGTCGCGGGATGGCGGAAGTTCACCGCCGGCCGTCCACGCCTCGCGGATCACGAGAGCGTCGTCGTGTTGTGCGGGGGGAATGTGAGTGCTGAGGTTTTGGGTCAGGTGCTCGGAAGGTAGGAACAGCCGGGACGGGCGACGGGCGACGGCCAAAAGCGAGACACCCTCGGGAGGCATCTCGCAGCGAGATAAAGCCTCCTGAGGGTGTCTGCTCTTTCAACCGTCGCCCGTCGCCTGTCCCCCGTCTCGGTGGCTTACGGTCGCGGCTTCGCCGTCCTTCCAGTGCTGCCCGACGAGCTCGAGCCACCCGAGCTGCTCGAGCCGCCCGACGTGCGGCCGCTGGGCGAAACGGAACCGCTGCCACCGCCGCTGCCACCGCGCGTATACCCGCGGCCACGAACCATTTTGCCGTTCGTCTCCTGCGGCACGTTCAATTGCGCCGGCTTGACGAGAACGATCGGGTAGCCGCCGTACCAGGTGCCTCCGTACGAGTTCCCGTTCCCAAAGCCGTACGTCCCGTAACGGTACCCGTAGCCATAGCCGTAGGCGTTCGAGTAGAACGGGTCCCAGTCCATGAAGATCGTCGGGCCGGCGTGCATCCCCTCATCCATGGCAACCTGCGGGTCTCCGGCTGCCCGGACCACCTGCCCATCAGCTTGGGCGAGGTTCACGGCGAACGTCTGCGGATACGTCAGCGCCACCATCACGTCGATCACGTTGCTTGGCACCTTCGCGTCAGCCAGCTGCGTGAGTCGCTTGGCGTCCAGGTTGAATCCTTGGCCGCGCTCCGTGAGCCACGTCTGCAGCACGAGTGGATCGACCTTCTTCGATGCCTCGATCACGTTGGCGATCCGGACCGAATCGCTGGCCGCGATCACGGCGGTATTCGTCGCGAGCTCCATGGCCTCCATCTTCGAGCGAATGTCGGCGTTGAGCGCTGGTGGAATCGGCACGCGACCGTAGTGGGCAACCCGCACGCCGGTGTGCTCATTGACCTTCACACCCTGCACGTCGAGCCACCCGCCGTCCGGCGTCATCGACATGATCCCGGTCGACGTCCGCGTGCGGTTTCCGGTGCACTGATGCTCGGAGTGCAGGTAGATGCGCTTGGCGTCGGCGGAGAAGTCCGCGATCTCCCAGCCAGTGCATCCCTCGCGATCCACCGCGCGGCGGGTGCCGTTGGCGTCGACGTGTTCCGGCGCGCCGGCGGTGCCCTCGTTGATGGTCACGAAGTCCACCCTGCCATTACCGGTCGCGGGCATGAAGCAGATCACCGGCGCCGCCTTGTTAGGCGCCAGCTCCATGCTCACGGCGTCGCGACTGGATGACTGCCAGCAGCCAATCCAGGGGCCCCACCTCGCGTCATTCGAGGCCAGCTGCGTTTCCTGCGCTCCGGCCGCCAGAGCCGATCCGAGCAGCAGCACCACTGCGAGAACAGCACTCGTGCCGTTCGCTTTCCGGTCGATGTCGAGTCGCATCGTTATGATCCCCGCCTGTTAGAACCTGACTCTGATTCCAACTGTCCCCGTGAACCCGTTGAGATCGATCTTGTCGTACCCTTCGAACGCACTGGGATCGAGCTTGGCTTTAGCCCAAACGTACCGCCCTTCACCGGTCAATGCGAGCCATGGACCAAGCGAATACTCGATCCCTGCCGCCCCCCGTCCCATGGGGGCCCAGCCCGACGACTCCAGCGTCGTGTTGAAAACGTCCGAGTTCGAAAAATCGACGAAATCGCCCTTCTGCTGGAAGTCGTAGTACATCGCTCCCGCGCCGACGCTCACGTACGGCGCGAACTTGCTCGGGATGTACGCGAACTGACTCACCGAGCGGCCGCGGCTGGTGAGGTAGTACTTGAGGCCGATCGTCAGCGGTACCCGCGTGAACTTGGTGGTCTGCTCGATCGGCTGGTCGTTGTTGTCAATGAACTTCCGGAACTCGGAGTCCTTCTTCGAGTACGCGACCTCGCCATCGAACAGCAGGTCCCATCGGTCGCCCGTCGAATAGGAGATATCGCCGCCCCAGTTGAACCCGCTGAAGTCTCCCTTGTTCAGGGTCAACTGTGTGGTCGCGTCGCTGAACACGTCGCTGCTCGCGTTTGCCACCGCATACCCACCGCGGAGCGCGAAGCTGCCCACCGGCCTGTGGAAGAGAAATCCCTTCCCACTGCCTTGCGCACCAGCGCTGGGAGCGAGCGCGACGATCGCAATCAGAGCCGCCGCCGCCGTCTTCATGGCCAGCTCCTGGGTGGATTCCAGCCAAACGCGCTGTCCTGCTGTCATATCTCCATGCGAAGGCGATGCCTGGCCTGATACACGAGGTCACGCTCCGCGTTCCGCAAACGCGACCCGACGACGTTCCGTTGAACCCACCGACGCATCCTCCGGACCTGACCCATGGAATCGTTGGAATCCTTCGTTCGCGATATTCGCTACGTGACGCGGGCGCTCGTCCGCACGCCCACGTTCTTCGCCGTCACCGTCATTACGCTGGCGCTCGGCATTGGTGCAACCACCGCGATCTACAGCGTGATCAATGGTGTGCTGCTCCGACGACTGCCCTATCCGGACCCCGACCGGATCGTCCAGCTGTGGCAGGTGGGAGAGAAGGGCGGTCGCGGGAATGTCTCCGAGCCGAACTACGACGACTGGAAATCCAGAACCCGAAGCTTCTCGGCCATGACGGAGTTCGCCGACTGGGGCATTACGTCAGTTGCCGGCGCGTCCGAACCGGTGCGCGTGCGCGTTGCCGTGGTGGGCAGCGACTTTCTGAGAATTCTGCGCGTGCAGCCGATTCGTGGTCGATCGTTCGCCGCCGAGGAGCAGACGGCAGGGGGCGCTCCGGCCGCGTTGGTCAGCGAGCGTTTCTGGAAGCGCTACCTGGGTGAACGGCCGGACCTGAGTGGTACCGCCCTGACGTTCGATGGGAACGCATTTCCCGTCGTCGGCGTGCTGCCGGCCACGGTCGACTTCCCGCTCGGCGTAGATCTCTGGATCGCCCGCGGCTTTGTGCCGAGGAACCCGAGCCGGACGAGTCACAACTGGCAGGCGATTGCACGCGTCGCCGACGGCGTCACGGTCGAGCAGGCGAACCGCGAAATCAGTGCGCTGTCGCGCCGGCTCAAGCAGCAGTACGGCGAGGAGACATGGATGTACGACGCCGCCGCGGTCCCGCTGCGCGAGCAGCTCGTGGGCAAGGCTCGGCCCACGCTTCTGCTGCTGCTCGCCGCGTCCGCGTTCCTGTTGGCGATCGCGTGCGCGAACGTGGTGAACCTGCTGGTGGCGCGCGCGGCGGTGCGCGAGGGCGAGCTCGCGGTACGCCTGGCGTTGGGCGCCGGTCGCGGCCGGATCGCGCAACAGTTCATCGCGGAGGCGCTCGTCCTTGCGGTCGGCGGTGGGGTACTCGGGGTCGTGCTGGCCACGTTAGGCGTCAAGGCGCTGCTGGCACTCGAGCCGGGCAACTTGCCGCGCGTTGCCCAGGTTGGCGTGGACTGGCAGGTGTTGGCGTTTGCGCTGGGATTGTCGATCCTCGTGGCGGCTATCCTGGGATTGCTCTCCGCGCTTCGCGGCAGCCGTGGGGACCTCAAGCAGGCCATGGCCCAGGCGCAGCGCACGCAGGCAGGCGCGGGCGCGAGCTACCGCGTGCGCGGCGTACTGGTGATCGCGCAGGTTGCCCTCACGCTCGTGCTGCTCGTCGGGGCGGGACTCCTCGCTCGAAGCTTTCTCCGGCTCGCGCAGATCGATCCGGGCTATCGCACCGAGCGCGCGCTCGTGCTCGATATCTCCGCGTCCGTGCCCGACGGGCCGACCGGGATGCAGGACCGGGTTCGCCTGTATGACGCGATTACCGCGCGCCTGCAAGCGCTTCCCGGTGTGTCAGCCGCCGGCGGCGTGAATGCGTTCCCGCTCACGGGCGGGAATCACGCCAACGGGACCTATATCGTCATGAGCCGTCCCGATGAGCAGCTCGACAGGTCGCGGCTGCCCTCGATCATGGCGGATCCGTCGCGGAGTGGCGACGCCGAGTTCCGTGTCGCGGGACCCGGATACTTCACGGCGATGAACATTCCAGTGATCCGCGGTCGCGTGTTCGAGGACCGCGATGGGCCGGACGCGCCACATGTCGGCGTGATCAGCACGGCCCTCGCGAAAGAGAAGTGGCCTAACGAGGACCCGATCGGGAAGATCATTCAGTACGGCAACATGGACGGCGACCTGCATCCGTTCACGGTGGTGGGCGTCGTGGGCGACGTGCGCGAGTCGAGTCTCGTGGACAAGCCTCGGCCGACGTTCTACGCGAGCTACCGACAGCGGCCGAACCAGGCCCACGAGTTCTACTTCGTCGTGTCCGGCAGTGCGCCACCCGAGGCGATCATTCCGGCCGCCCGCCGGATCGTGTCCGACCTCCGGCCCGACGTGCCGCCGCGTTTCCGCACGATGGGAACGGTGGTGTCGGAATCGGTGGCGGATCGACGGTTCGTGCTGATGCTGGTGGGGGTCTTCGGTGCGGCTGCAATGCTGCTCGCGACGCTGGGCGTGTACAGCGTGATCGCGTACGTCGTCACGCAGCGGCGCCAGGAGATCGGAGTTCGCGTCGCGCTCGGTGCGCGGTCAGGGGATGTGCTCCGGATGGTGCTCCGCCAGGGGTTCACCCTGGCGTTCTTCGGGATCGCGATCGGAACGGTGTTGGCGCTGTTCGTGTCGCGGCTCCTTTCCCGGTTCCTGTTCGGCGTAGCGCCTAACGATCCGGTGGCGTTCGGCGGGGTGATTGCCGTCTTGACCGTTGTGGCCCTGGTGGCGAGCTACGTGCCCGCCCTGCGCGCGACGCGCGTCGATCCGATGACGGCGCTTCGCAACAGCTAGGCCGGCGTCGGCGTTGAATTGCGCCGTTTGGGGTCAGAGTCCTAACGCATCATTCGAACGCGGCCGCGTTCGAATGATGCGTTAGGACTCTGACCCCAAACGGACCATTTCAGCGCGCGAGGTTGATGTTCACGAACTCCGGCTCGCCCGTCACCTCGCGCTGAACGGCCGGGGCCAGCCAGTCCGGAAGCGCCACCTCGTCGTCCTCCGAGTCGAGCTCGACCTCGGCCAGCACCAGGTCGCGGTTCCTGAACTCGTCGATCTCCCACGTGAGGCCGTCGACGTCGACCTTGTAACGTCGCTTCCGGAGCCGGCGACGTCTCGTGAGCGGCCACATCGCGAGAAAGATGGCCTCGGTTGTCTCCTCCTCGACCTCCGTCCGCGTGATGCCCTCGCCGAGCTTCACAGTGCGATAGAAGTGAACTTCCTTCCGGCCGGTGCCGTGCTGAACCGAGACACGCCGGATCCGCTCCTGAAGCTTGGAGCCCGGCAGGTACCCCTGCGCGATGTCCACCCACCGGCTGTCGCGCGCTTTCTCCGGCACGAACCGCAGCAGATACTTGCGCTCGATCTCCTGGCCCTCGTGCGCCGACTGCGCGATGCGATCGGCCACGGCGTCGACGTCGCGGAAGAAGCCGGCCGATTTGTCGCCCAGCCATTCGGCACTGAACTGGGTGAACGCGGCGGTCGCCCGTGCCCGCAAACGTTCCATGGTGACCGCGAGTCCGGGCGCGAGGTCGACGTTAGGCACCGAGCCGGGCGTGGCGGGCGCTGGGGTTGGCGGAGCCGCAACCGGGGGTGTGGCGGGTGGCGGTGCTGCTGCCGCCCCGGCCACCGCGGCGGTGACTGCCGCTGCCGTACCTCCCGCCGCGGTAGCTGGCGCCGGCTCGGCCGCGCTGGATTGCGTTGCGTCTGGCGTCGGCTCGACCTTCGGGCTGGCGGGTTCCGCGCTCGTCGTCGACGGCTGCTCACCGCCGCCGACCGATTCAGCGTTAGGCACCGCAACGGCATCCACCGCCGCCTTCGAGATCTCGGCGCCGAACACCTGCGCGTCGTGAAGGTCGCCCAGCACGTCCTGCAGCGCCTTGAGACGGTCGACGAGATCCGCTGCGCCGGGGACGATCTTCATCACCGGCTCGAGGAGGTAGCGTAATCGCTTCGCGGCGATGCGGGCCTCGTGTCCCTCGCGGACATCGCGTTCCGTGCGTACGTGACCGAGGTGGCGCTCGAGCTCCCGAGCCGCCGTGCGCACGCGGGGCGCGAGCGCTTCGGCGAACATGGGGAGCGGCGCGGCGCGGCCGTCCTTCCGGAGCCGGATGCGCTCGCGGTACGACTCGAGGGCGCGGGCGAGCCTGGCCTCCAGTCGCGTGAAGCGGCCGTCGACATCCTTTTCGAGAACTTGGTCCGCGTCCGCCTTCTTGCGCTCCATCTCCGTGACGAGCCAATCGAGACCGGCCCGCTGCCGCCGGCCGAGGGAGCGACGTTGGTCGGCGAGCCAGGCCAGGTGCACCTCGAGATCGCGACTGTCACCGGTGTCATGCGCGAGGTCGCGAAGGCGACGCCGCAGCTTCTTCCCGAGATCGTCGCGCAGGTATGGGCGAAACGCACGCTCCCAGCTGCGGAGACGCCGCAGGGCGACGCGGAAGTCGTGCAGCGCCTCATCGTCGGACTCGTGCGCCAGGCGCGAGTGAGCCGCGGTCGCGTCGGCGAGGTGGCCTAACGCAACCAGTCGGACCGATCGATCGGTCGACTCACGCAGGTTTTCGACTCGCGCGGGCATTCTCGGGAATCGGGAATAGGGAATCGGGAATCGAACCGCAGCGACGCGAGTCGGGACGCGGAATCGAACAGCTCGAAAGCGCGGGTCGGGACGCAGGAGGACGAAGGTGCAAGGTGATACCTAATAGCTGCCAGTACGTCGCGGGATCGTTACAATCTGTCGTAGCGTCGGCTCCTTCCGCACCGGATATGACTCGATCTCCTGTCACGATCCTCTGCCTGGCCAGCTACTTCAAGGGCCACGATTTCGTCCGCGAATGCCACCGGCTTGGCGCCCGGATTCTCCTGGTCACACGGGAGGCGCTGCGTGAGGCCGAGTGGCCTCGCGACTCGATAGGCGAACTGCTGGTCATGCCTGATACGACCCGCCGCGACCATATGGTGAACGGCGTGAGCTGGTTGGCGAGGCGCGAGTCGATCGACCGCATCGTGCCGCTCGACGAGTTCGACCTGGAGATGGCCTCGACGCTGCGGGAGCACATGCGCGTCCCGGGCATGGGCGAGAGCACCGTCCGGTTCTTCCGCGACAAGCTCGCGATGCGTATGCAGGCGGAGGAGCGTGGGCTGCTCGTCCCTGAGTTCGTGTCGATCTTCAACTACGATCGGATCCGCGGGTACATGTCGCGGGTCCCTGGACCGTGGTTCCTCAAGCCGAGGCTTTCGGCCTCGGCGATCGGGATCCGGAAGATCTCGCGGCCGGACGAACTGTGGCCGGTGCTCGATGAGCTGGGAGACAAGCAGTCGTATCACCTGCTCGAGCGCTACGTGCCGGGCGACGTCTTTCACGTCGATGCCGTCGTGTGGGACGGAAAGGTCGTGTTCGCGGAAGCACACGGCTACTTCCAGCCGCCGTTCGATGTGTATCATGGCGGGGGTGTGTTCTGCACGCGCACGCTTCAGCACGGATCGTCCGAGTCGCGCACGCTGCTCGAGCTCAACGAGCGGATCGTCTCTGCGTTAGGCATGAGCCGCGGCGCGCTGCACACGGAGTTCATCCGTGGCCGCGACGATGGCCGCTACTACTTCCTCGAGACGGCCGCTCGCGTGGGCGGAGCGAACATCATGGCACTCGTCGAGGCGTCGACGGGTCTCAACCTCTGGCAGGAGTGGGCGCGGGTGGAGGTCGCGAGCGCGCGCGGCGAGGAGTACACGGTTCCGGTCCGTCGCATGGATCACGCGGGGCTTCTGATATCGCTGGCACGCCAGGAGTGGCCGGACCTTTCCGCGTACGATGATCCCGAGATCTCCTGGCGCCTCTCGAAGCGACACCACGCGGGCCTCGTCGTGTCGTCGCCTGCGCAGGAGCGGGTGGAGGCGCTGCTCGGTTCGTACGTGCGTCGCTTTCAGGAGGATTTCTACGCGTCGCTGCCGGCGGCGGCGGAGGCAACTGAATAAGGCCCGGGACGGGCAACGCACTTCGGCACTGGACTTTCGGCATCTGTTCGGTCATCCTCCTGCATTGCGATTCAAGGAAGGACGATGCCGCGAGAGATGCAGCTGACCGAGAAGTTGGAGATCCTAATGTCGCTCGCCGCGGAGGATCGCGAAGGACCGCCGGAAACCGCGCGGCCGCTGCCGCCGCGACTCCGCTACGCCGCCGATGCTGGAGCGCTGCGGCCACTCAACATTCGCGTGCTCCGCGGATCGGGCCGGCCGATCAAGCTGCTGCGCATCCTCATGACGAACGCGTGCGCACTCAACTGTCACTACTGCCCGATGCGACGGGATCGCGCGATGCGTCGGACGCTGCTCAAGCCCGAGGAGCTCGTTCGCATCTTCCTCGGCGCGCTGCGGCGCGGGTGGTGCGAGGGGTTGTTCATCACCACCGGCATTCCGGCTCGCCCCGAGAAGGTCACGGACGACCTGATCGCCGTGCTGGAGATGCTGCGCGTTAGGCACCAGTTCGCCGGATACATCCACGTGAAGCTCGTGCCGGGTGCCGAGCAGGCGCAGGTCGAGCGGATTACCGCGCTCGCGACGCGTGTGTCGGTGAACCTCGAGGCGGCGTGCGGTGATACCCTCGAGCGCGTCGCACCCGAGAAGCAGCTGGCGACCACGCTCGTGACGCTCGAGCGCGCGCGGCAGGTTGTCGTGGCGAATCGCGCCGAGGAGCGTGCGGGTCGTCCGCGCGATGGCCGGCAGCCGGGCGGCGTGGCGGGGATGACGATGCAGTTCGTCGTCGGGGCGACGCCCGACTCGGACCGCACGATCATGGGTCGTGTGACGAGCCTCTACGCGGGCGGCGGGATTCACCACGCACACTTCAGTGCGTTCCGGCCGATCCGCGACACGCCCATGGAAGGGGCGCCTGCCGCGCCGGTCCTCCGCGAGCATCGGCTGTATCAGGCCGACTGGCTGGTGCGGACGTACGGGTTCGCGCCTAACGAGGTCGTGTACGAGGACAACGGGAATCTTCCGCTCGCGGTGGATCCCAAGGCGGCGTGGGCACTGGCCCACCCCGAGTCCTTCCCAGTCGACGTGAGCTCAGCGAGCTACGAGCATCTCATCCGCGTCCCGGGCGTGGGTCCGCGCTCGGCGCGACGAATCGTGGACGAGCGCCGCCGCAGCGTCATTCGCGGGCTGTCCGACCTCCGGCAGTTCGGCGTCGTGACGAACCGCGCGGGCGGATTCCTCTCCCTCCGAGGCCGGCGACTTCAACCGGTTCGCTGGACGCAGCAGCTCGCGCTCTGGCGCCCGGAGGACGAAGTGGGCGCACGACACGAAGTCTACGATTTCAGTCCCGGGACGTTTCGGTAGCTGCTGGCTGCTAGCCATTCCTCGACTCGCGTCGCTCGTTCGGAATGACACGCTCTTTCGCCCATCGCCCGTCCCCGGCAGCCGCCGTCGCCCCCGTCTCCTACTGTACCTTCACCGTCCCAGCCATCCCAGCGTGGTTCGTACAGTGGTACTCATACGTTCCCGCCGTATCGAACGTCCGGCTGTTCGAGCCCGATGAGAAGTTCCCGATATTCGTGGGGGACCCCGACGTCATGAACGTAACGTTGTGCGCGACGCCGGCGTCGTTGTTCCACGTCACCGTCCCACCCTTTGTGATCGTCACCGTCGACGGTGCAAAGGAAAACGTGGAATACCCATAGCTGTCACTCGACGCCGTGATCGAGACCGTGGCCGAGCCGGTCGCTCCGGAACCTCCAGGATTGGGCGTAGGGTTGGGGCTCGTGGTGTAGCCGTTATCACCCCCGCCGCCACCGCACCCTATCGCCAGGACAGCCAGCAGGACGTAGCTCACCTTCATTGGGATGCCTCCTCGCGCTCGATATGCGCGCCCAGGTAGACGCGCGGTTGCAGTCGATTCCACGGCGCACGCGCCAACGGCGGCGCAATCGAGCGCGCGCCGGGCGGAATGCGACGGCTCGATGAGTGTCGGACTGCTAGCCAAATCGCAATCGAGACACGGCGGGGTGTGAGCGCCGACCGGCGAACGTCAGGTCTCGTGCGGTGAGGACTGGAAAGCCGAGTCCCGATGTCGCGGAAGTTCCTAGCCCTTGGTGACCCCCAACTTCGCCAGCGCCTCCGGCGGGCATCCGTCCCACTTTGCCTGCGGGACGTTGCCCGTGTACCGAAGGTCCTGCACGCCCATCTTGCTCGAGAAGAAACCGGCGGCCGTCATGTCCCGCATGCGGTTGAAGAACGTCACGCCGTGACTGAGCTCGGGCTTCGCTTTCTCCGGCCAGGCGATGTCGTCCAGCACCTGACGGCGCTGGGCATCGCTCGAAGTGAGGAACGTCTTCCCGGTGCCGAAGCGATTCGCGCATTCCCGATCGAGCCACGCCAATCCACCGCGCATGTTCACCTGCGCGGGCGTCGGCGCCACGTAGAAGCGGCGGGTCGGATTCGGAGGGCCCGGCGGTGGTGTCTGATCGGACAGCACGAAGTCGATGTACTGCGGAGCGCCGGCGTCCGTCGCCGATCCCGAGCGTTCATCGCGCGGAATGATGTAATCCGCGAGCACGCGAACGGTCTGGTACTCGTGCGACGTGAAGAACTTTGGCGTGTACGTCGCGCCCTGCATCTCCGCGAGAACCGCCGATTCCGCCGCCTCACGCGCGCGCAGGACGTGTTCTTCGCCCGTTTCGAACGTGCCTAATACGGGCACCGCGGCCGCGGCCGCCATTGCCTTCAGCGCAGAACGCCGGTCGACACCGGAGCCTCCGTTCCCAGTTCCCAGTTCCCGGTTCCCGCTCATAAAGCCCCCGCTTTCCGTTGCTGTGCAATGAAGTCACTCGTACGCATGGACAGCGCGAGAATGGTCCACGTGGGGTTCTTGTCTGCCTGCGACACGAACGGCGCGCCATCGGCGATGAAGAGGTTCTTCACGTCGTGCGCCTGGCAGTTCGCGTTCACGACCGACGTGGAAGCGTCCTTGCCCATCCGCGCGCCGCCCAGCTCGTGGATGATCGAGCCGCCATTCGCGATCCCGTAGCCCTCCTCCTTCGTCGGCATGGGCGAGAACACCTGGCCTCCCATTTCGGCGATGATCGCGCGGAAGGTCTCCTGCATGTGCTTCACCTGGTTGATCTCGTGGTCCGTCCACTTCCAGTGGAAGCGCAGCACCGGAATCCCGTACTGGTCGACGACCGTCGGGTCGATCTCGCAGTAGCAGTCATCGTTAGGAATCTGCTCCCCGCGCCCGCTGAACCCGATCGACGCGCCGTAGTAGCGGCGGTAGTCTCCCTTGAGTGACGCGCCATACCCACCGCCGCCCGGGTAGTTCTGAATGCCGCCCATGAAGCCCGCACTCGGCACGCCACGTCCGCCGTACGTCTCGATGTGATACCCGCGCGGAAAGTCGAGCTTCGCGTTGTCGAGCCACCACGGCATATAGATGTGCATCCCGCCGACGCCGTCCTCGTTATGCGGCGGCATATCCATCATCTTCGGGATGTACCCGGACACGTCAGTGCCCGTGGTGTCGGTGAGGTACTTGCCGACCGTGCCGCTGGAGTTCGCGAGCCCGTTCGGGAACTGCGACGACTTCGAGTTGAGCAGCAGTCTCGCGGTCTCGCACGCGCTTGCTGCTACCACGACGATCCTGGCCGAGATGCGCTTGTCGGTCCCGGTCTTCTTGTCGATGTAGCTCACGCCGTTCGCCAGGCCATCCTTCCCGACCGTCACCTCGCGGGCCATCGCGTCGGTGATGAGCGTCAGGCGGCCGGTCTTCTGCGCCGGCGGAATGAGCACGTTCGTCGAGGAGAAGTTCGAGGCCGTCATGCAGCCGCGGTTGCACTGCCCGCAGTAGTGGCACGGTGCCCGGCCGTTGTGCGGCTTCGTGATGATCGACAGCCGCGACGGGATGACGGTGAGCCCCAGCTTTCGGGCCGCCTTCGTCGCGAGCAGCTCGTAGCAGCGAGGCGTCGGCGGCGGATGGAAGATGCCGTTCGGCTCGTTAGGCAGGTTCTCGGCGCTGCCGAAGATGCCGATGAGCTTGTCGGTCTCGTCGTACCACGGCTTTACGTCGTCGTACGAGATCGGCCAGTCGTCACCGAGCCCGTCGCGGCTCTTGCGATTGAAGTCGTACGGGCCGAAGCGGAGCGAAATCCGTCCCCAATGATTGGTTCGCCCGCCGAGCATGCGTGCGCGCCACCAGTCGAACGTCGTGCCCGGTGCCATGGTGTACGGCTCGCCATCGATCTGCCAGCCGCCAATGCAGCCGTCGAACTCACCGAACGGGCGCTCGCGGGTGGAGGCGCCGCGCCGCGGCGAGTCGTACGGCCATTTGAGCATCGTGCCGTCCTTCACCGGATCCCACATCTGGCCGGCCTCGAGCAGCGCCACGCGGGCGCCGGCCTTCGTAAGGGTGTAGGCAGCCATGCCGCCGCCGGCACCCGACCCGATTACACAGACATCGTACGTGTCCGAACGAGACTGACTCTGCATTCCCGGTCTCCTTGTCGCACGAACTGAGCGGTGTGGAACCGGCTCAATTCTATTCGCCAGCCCACATGCGCGCGAACCCGGAGAGGCAGTTTATCGACTGATGAGCGAGAACGAATGACGCACGACTCAGGACCGATGACTGGCCACGCATCTCGTGATGTCGTGGCCAGTCATCGGTCCTGAGTCGTGGGTCTTTGGTTTTCGGTTCTCAGTCAGGCAACTACGCTGCTACTTCTTCGTCGTGTCCTTGTTCGACGCCTTGTCCTTGGCGTTCTTGAGCGCGTTGTCCTTGATGTCCTGCGCCTTCGTTAGGTGCTCCTGCACCTTGCCGGTCGCTTTCTCGAGCGCCGCGCGGAGGTCCGTATCGGTGGTGTTCTTGGACGCATCCTGCAGCTTGTCGAGAACGTCCTTGTGGTCCTTGATCTGGTTGTCGATGTAGGCCTCATCCCAATCCAGGCCCGCCTTCTTGTCGGTGAGATCCTTGATGTCGTCCGACGCGTGCTTCGTCACGTCCCGGACATCGTCATCGGCCGTGTCGGGAGTCACCTTGAGCTTCGTCGCGAGCGTCTTGCCGTCGCTCAGCAACGTCCGATGGTCCGCGACCATCTGACGCGCGAATGCCTTCACCGCGGGCGTCGTCGCTTTCCGCTCAGCCAGCTCGCCTTCCCGAATCTCGCCGTTGCTCGCCGCGCGGGCGAAACCGAGGACGGATGCGCTCGTCCATCCGCCGCGTTTGGCGAGACTCCCCGCCGCGGAATCCACTCGGCGCGCGCCAGTATCCGTGGCCGCGCCCACTCGCGCCACGGCCGTGTCGGTGCGTGCCGCCGTCGTATCGGCGGTGTTACCCTCCCGCGTCTTACATGCGCCCAAGGCCAGCAACGCCAGGCCGCAGCTCCCTGCCACCAGGATCCTCATGAAGTCCTCCGAGTTACATGGGCCGCGCGAGCTCCACGCGCTCGCCGGCGATTCCCAGAAGAGCAAGAGGCGTTCTTGCGACTCGTGTCGTGGCCGGTAGCCCGCAAAACGGCCGAGTCGCGGTTGATTATAAACGGTCATTTACTTATGCTGCGACTCCCTTCCTGAATCGGAGCGAAGAGTTGGGCAGACTCGAGAATCGAGTCGCGCTGGTCGCGGGCGCGACGCGTGGGGCGGGACGCGGGATAGCCATCGCGCTGGGTGAAGAAGGCGCAACCGTGTACTGCACGGGTCGGTCGATTCGGGGTCAGCTCGCCAGTGGCGCCCATCGACCTGAGACGATCGACGAGACCGCCGAGCTCGTGACCGCTGCTGGCGGTCACGGGATTCCCGTGCGCTGCGATCACACCGTCGACGAGGACGTGCGCGCGCTCGTCGATCGCATGCGGCGCGATCATGGTCGACTCGATGTGCTCGTGAACGACGTCTGGGGCGGTGACTCGCTCACCGAGTTCGGGAAGACGTTCTGGCAAGTGAACCTCGCCAACGGCCGCCGGATGATCGACCAGGCCATCTGGTCGCACATCCTAACGAGTCATTACGCGGTGCCGCTGATGTTCGATCGTGGCGATGCCGGCACCGGGCTCGTCGTCGAGATCACCGACGGCGATTTCTACGGCTATCGCGGCAACATCTTCTACGACCTCGTGAAGTCCACGGTCATTCGGCTCGCGTTCATCCAGGCGAGGGAGTTGCGCAAGCACGACCTCTCGGCCGTTGCCGTGACACCGGGCTTCCTGCGGTCGGAGTTCATGCTCGAGCACTTCGGCGTCACGGCCGACACGTGGCGCGATGGCGCGAAGAAGGATCCGAATTTCATCGCATCGGAGTCACCGCGCTTCGTTGGACGCGGGATCGCCGCGCTGGCGGCGGACCCCGATGTGAAGGCAAAGTCCGGCAAGGTCTTCGCGTCGTGGACGCTCGCGAACGAGTATGGCTACACCGATGTCGACGGATCGCGTCCGGATTGGAGCGCGCACTTCGCGCAGGCGTATGGTGCACGCTACCGGACGTTCGACGACGACATGTACGCGGCATTCAACGGACCGGGCGAGGTGGTGTTCGCAGACTGGCCGTAACGTCCGCCTCGTGCTCCGGATCTTGGCTGCCCGCTGTTTGCCGCTGCGAGCTGCTGCTACTAGCCCAACGACCCGCCTGCCGCCTGCCGCCTGCCGCCTGCGGCCTGCCGCCCGTCGCCGGCCTTTATTGTCCCGTCGGTAACACCACCAACATCTTCTCGTCGATCGGCAGGCGCACGGCGAGGCGGTCGCCAGGATGCATCGGGATCGGGCCACTCGACGGCCGTGCCGACCGCGCGAGCAACCGCGCGACGACGTTCACGTTACCACGCGCTGAAATCTCGGGCGGTACGGTCAACGTGTCGGTTCGACCCGCGGCCACTGTCCCGATGCGAACGGGCTGGTCCCCGGGCAACACGGCATAGACGTCGGCCTGGTCCAGCGACTCGTTGGTGAAATAGAGGTACGAGGGCGGCTGGCCTTTGCCTTTGTGGAATGGTCCGCAGGCAGCGGCGCCGATTGCGGCGACCGCGAACAACAGCAGCCGAACCTGATTTGTGAGTGAGCGATTGCGTGTCATAAAGTCCTCATGAGCCACGGAGGTGTCGAACGAACCAGTCTCTCGAGAGCCGCGCCACCTCCTCCAGCGTTCCCGGCTCCTCGAACAGGTGTGTCGCGCGTCGAACGATCACGAGCTCCACGGGGGCCGTCATGCGCGCCTTCGCGCGCTCGTTCAACTCGATCACCGGCTCATCGCGCGAACCAACGATCAACAGCGTCGGCGCCGTCACGTTAGGCAGCGCCGAGCCGGCCAGATCGGGGCGACCCCCTCGTGACACTACCCCACTGACACGCCCGGGTTCGCGCGCTGCCGCGACGAGTGCCGCGCCAGCACCCGTGCTCGCCCCAAAGAGCCCGAGCGGCAGCATGCGTGTGACGCTCTCCGTCGACAGCCACCGCATGGCGGCCAGGAGTCGCTCCGCCAGAAACTCGATGTCGAAGCGCAGCTCGCGCGTTCGGTCATCGACCGCTTCCTCCGCGGTCGTCAGCAGATCGAGGAGAAGCGTTCCAAACCCGGCGAACCGCAACTCTTCCGCGACGTAGCGATTGCGCGGGCTGTGGCGGCTGCTGCCGCTGCCGTGCGCGAACAGGATGATCCCCGTCGCGCTGTCGGGGATCGCGAGCGTTCCGTCGAGCGTCACCGACCCGGCGGGAACGGTGACGCTCGTCTCGCGAGCGCTCAGTGCTCGTGGCGTCGCCGCGTTGCCCATCCTTTCTTCGCCGCTTTGCTGCGGGTGGCCGAGCTCTCACTGTGGCCACCCTTGTGGCCGCCTCTGCGAGCAGGCTCGTGATTTTCTTGTCGCCCGCGACCGGAGCCCGACTTCTTGCCGCCATGCGTCATCGCGTTCACGGTTGCCCAGGCGCGGCGCTCCGCTTCACGATCCGATACGCCGCCGTGCTCGTAGCCTTCCTCGATATGCTCGGCCTGGCGTTTCTGTTTGTCCGTGTAGGCGCTTTTGTCTCCTCGTGGCATTTCCATCCTCCATGCTGCTGCTCTCTGGCACAGCGATCGCTTCGTGGCGTGCCCTCCGTGCCGATCGCTCTGATGATTTGGATCGAATCAATCGAGCAACGCGTGTGCCGAGTGGATGCGTGGTGGCCGGTTTTCAACTTTCCCGCGCGCCAAGGCTTGCGTCGCCATGAACAGCAAGGTCAAGCGATGCCGTGGGTACCCGCAGGCGGCGAAAGTCTCGTCCTTCGCCGCCTAACGATTGACGGCGGGAACGGTGATGCGCCAGCGGACCCGGCCACCGAGTGGGTCGCGGGCGAGCGTGTAGGATCCCGCAGCAGGGCGGAGCTCGA
>JAJKIV010000169.1 GCA_021154285.1 Gemmatimonas sp.
CCGACCGCGAGGAATTGTGCTCGCGAAGCCTCGGCGAACAGCCACTCGGCGCCACTTCCCGTGAGGCGTCCGCGGTCGAGCGACAGCGGCCGAGCGTTGGCAGAAACGAGGCTGTCGAGCAGCTGCTCGGCACGCACATTTCGCGGGGGAGCGGGCTTGGAGGCGATGATCGCCACCGCTCCACAGGCAGCGGTGATCGAGATGAAGCGGCGCATGTGAAACCCTCATGCATACTGGCGTTGGCGGTCCCGAGCGCAACGCTGGTGCTGCGGCCCAACACGTGTCAATGCCGGTCTGTGTCGTTTGGTTCGATCGGGCGTCGAAGTGGTAAGGACGTGACAAAAAGACACGAAAGAGAAACTGGCGCAGCGTTGTTCCGCAGCGCATCCTCATAACTGGGGCGGGTTTGGATCCCGCCGATCCGACGTTGGTTCGACGGGAGACAAGGATGGTTGTTCAATGAGGTGGTCCGTAGCGCGCCGCTGCGTTGCCATTGCGTGCGCGCTCGCCATGGTCGGTCCCGCAACGCTTGCGGCTCAGGAAACACGTTACGACTCGAGCGTCGTAACCGTTCGCGGCAACGGACCCACGACGTTCGTGCTCATCAGCGGTATGGTTGGCGGGGTCAGCGGATTCCGTCGCCTCGCATCGCTGTTGGAATCCGAGAATCGGGTCGTCACGATCGACCCGTACCGTCTTGCGGCCGATTCGGGAGACGTCACGTTCGCCGCTCTCGCCCGCTACGTCGACACGATCCTCGGCGAGATCGGCGTCGACTCGGCGCGGGTCGTCGGGCACGCACACGGGACGGGTGTCGCGCTCCGGCTCGCTGCAAACTCGCCCGACCGTGTTTCGGCGCTCTACTTCCTCGACGGTGGCGCCGTGGACGAGAACCGTACCGCGCTGTTCGCTTCGTCGCTCAAATGGGCGTCGTTCATCATGAAGTTCCCGGGCGGGCGCAATTTCGTGCGGGGGCGCTTCATCAAAGGCATCAAGCAGAACGCGGGACGACGCGACTGGCTCGACTCTGCGACCTTGCGGGCGTACACGGAACCGGTGCTCAGTCAGATGTCGAAGGCGATCTCGCTGGCGAAGCGACTCGACCACGCGCGCGAGCCGGACTCGAGCAGATTGGTGGTCGAGCGCGTCAGGGTTCCGGTGACGGTCCTTCTCGGCGACGTGCCGCACCCGGCGGAGCCTGATTCGTCGGAAATCACAGCGCTCGCGTCGCTGGGCGATCTCGTGCGCATCGAGCGACTACCGGGCGTGGGACACTTCCCCCACGAGGAGTCGCCAGCCGAGGTCGCGGCGTATCTGCTCGTTGGGACGGTCGCGACGGAATGGCGCAGCCAAGGACCCAACTCTCCGCGTGGACGTATACTCCCTCGTCAGTAGCCACTGCTTAACGGCGCGGAAGCCAGACGGCGCGAAATCACTAAGGGCGCGCGAATCACAGACAGCGCGCAAATCACTAAGGGCGCCAGGCGCGGAATCCCTAACGGCGTAGAACGGACGGCGCCTCTTGGTCTTTCGCTGTCTGGAATTTCGCGCCCGGCGCCGTCTGTGATTCGCGCGCCGTTCGTGATTTGCGCGCCCTTAGTGATTTCGCGCCCTTCGGAATTCGCGCGCCGTTCCGGACCTGCGCCGTCAGTGCTCTGCGCCGTCAGTGCTCTGCGCCGTCAGTGCTCTGCGCCGTCAGTGTCCTGCGCCGTCTGCCGTCCCGTCAATCGACGAAGGCCCAGAGGAGTTCGCGACTTTTCTTGTCCATCTGCGATGGCGCCGCGAGCCGGTAGAGATCACCCGCCACGTCGCGGATGAGGATTCCACCGTTAGGCAGACTACGCGGCCAGTCATCCAGATGCGTCTGGAATGATCGGCGTCCTTGCCGAGTCTCGACCGTCCACTGTCGGATCTCGACTTCTTCGTCGATGTCGAGCACGCGCGTTACCTCGAGCACGAACCCCGCCTCGGCGAGCGCCTGCTCGATCGCACCGCGCGACTCGGCGTCGAGCTCGGCTGGGTCGTCGACGATCGCGACCTCGCGATCCTCGTCGTCGCGCAGCGACAAGTGCAGCCCTGGCTCCGACCACGGGAAGCATTGCCGGAGCCGCACCGGCACCGGCGTGCCGTCGACCATCACGACGAGTCGGCCGTCGGTTGCGATCCGCAACGTCGGCGTCTCGTCGATTTTCTCGTTCATCACGACATCAGTCACAGTGCACCCTCCATTCAGACATCACGACAAATTCATTCGCGTCATTTGCGGCTCGCCGACATCGGCGTCGGACGAGACTCCGCAACCGCCGAGGAAACGGATGCAACGGAATCAGCTGAGCTGGCGGATCGCTCCACGTGGACTTACAGCTCCTCGCCCAAGCGGCTTTGATTTGTTTGTTCAACGGCCTCGGGAAGCCTCTGCGTCCCGAGGTTTTCTTATTATCGATCCCGGCTCGTTGTGACTGGAGACGTCAGAGTTGAGGAGCGATCCGAGTGATCCGTTGTTTCCGTTGCATCCGTTTCCCCCTTCGTCTGTGCAGCCGGCCCTCTCGGGTCCGGCAACCAACCCAGATCACGGCGCTACTGCAGCTGCAACTGCATCTCATACAGGCGTCGATAAATGCCGTCCGGTTTGTCGAGCAGCTGTCGGTGCGTACCCGATTCCGCGAGCCGACCGTCCGAGATCACGAACAGCCGCGACGCCTTACGCAGCGTCGAGAGCCGGTGCGCGATCGCGAAGACCGTTCGGCCGGCGATCAGCCGGTCGAGTGCCTCCTGGATCTGGTGCTCCGTCTCCGTGTCCACGCTGCTCGTTGCCTCATCGAGGATGAGAATCCGCGGATCGTGCAGAATCGCTCGCGCGATCGAGATTCGCTGACGTTCGCCGCCCGACAACGTGTGTCCCCGCTCGCCGACCACGGTGTCGTACCCCTGGCCAAGCTTGCAGATGAAGTCGTGGGCGTTCGCCGCCTGTGCTGCGTCGACCACCGCACCTAACGACGCCGTCGGTAGTCCGTACCGGATGTTGTCCAGCACCGTCCCGTGGAACAGATACGGCTCCTGGAGCACCATGCCGAGCTGCTCGCGGTAGTGGCCGGTGTCGAGATCGCGCACGTTCACGCCATCCACTCGCACCGCCCCGCCGCTGACGTCGTAGAACCGCGCAAGGAGACTGACGATCGTCGACTTGCCACCGCCCGACGGACCGACGAGGCCCACCAGTTCACCCGGCTGCACGTCGAACGAGACGCCGCGCAGGATCTGTCTCACGCCATCGTACGCGAACGTCACGTTCTCGAACCGCACATGCCCGTGCACCGGTAAGAGACGCACCGGATGCGGCCGGTCCTTCACTTCCGGCTCGCTGTCCAGCACCTCGAACACCCGATGCGCCGACGACACCGCCCGGTTGATCGTGCGCACCATCTGCCCAATGATCTCGATCGGCGCGACGAACATCGTCGTGTACAACAGGAACGACACGAACACCCCGGCCGACAACGGGTGACCGCTGCCTAACAATCGTGGAACGGCGAGCACCCACACGAGCACCGTCGTCGTGTGCACCGCGAGCATGAGGGTCGGCCAGAACCGCGTCCACAGCGCGTGGATGTTGTTGATCTCGTCCGTGACGTCGTCGTTGCGGACGACGAACCGGTCGATCTCCCGCGTCTCCTGGTTGAAGGCCTTGACCACCCGGATTCCCGGGATCGTGTCCGATAGGATGTCGGTCACGCGCGACCATTTCCGCCACGTTCGGATGAACAACCCGTTCAGCGACTCTCCGTGCCGATAGATCAGCCAGCAGAACACCGGCACCGGCAGCGTCATGACGAGGCCGAGCCGCCAGTCGAGCGTCAGCAGCACCGCGCCGAGGCCAGCGAGCATCACGAGCGAGAGCGAAACGTCCACCACGCCGAACGCGACGAACTCCCACAAGCGGTCGGTGTCCGCCGTCACGCGCGAGATGAGGCTGCCCGTCTTCTTGCGCGAGAAGAACGCGAGGCTCGACCGCTGGATGTGCCCGTACAGCTCGGCCCTCAGGTCGCGCGCCACCAGCTCGCCTAACGTGGACATAAGCTTGAGCCGGAGGTGCTGCGCTGCCTGCCGCAGGATGTGCAGCAGCGCCATCGCGCCGACCGCGACCCACGCCAACCGCCTCGCGGCGTCTACCGTGAGACGACCCTCCTGCGTCGGCCGCACCACGCGGTCGATCAGGTAGCCCGCCAGGTACGGCGGGAGCAGGCTCGCGAGCGTCACGACCGCCGCAGCCGAGAGGCCGATGATCACCCGCCGGCGATACGGCGCCAGGTAGCGGAGTAGGCGGAACATCACCGCGGACTCGCGTCCCGACACGAGCGCCTGCGCGTCGCGCACGGGTCGCGCGACCGCGTCGGCATACACGCGATCCGCGTCGTCGAGCGTCACCGAGCGTCCTGTCAGCGCCTCATCGAGCACGAAGCGGATGTTCTCCACCGCCGCGCGCTGGCGCTGGGTGTAGCGCACGACGAGCAGCGGCGCCGCGCCGTCGTCACCGAGGATGAGCAGCGTGTTCGCGCTGAGACCGGGGACGTCGCGCAGCGACCGGACCCGTGCGCGTTCGACGCTCTCGATCTCCCACGCGCCGTTGGAATCCGACCGGGCGATCGCGACGTTGCTCGCGCCTAACGCCAGCCAGTGCTCCCCGAGCTTGAGCGTGTGGTCGAGGTCCGCGAGCGCGTAGAGCTGGACGGGCTCACCCTTCCACGCCTGCGCGAGCGCCGCGCGGAGGTCGTTCGGAAGGCTCGCCGGCTGGCCTATATATCTGGAAATGATTTCCTGATTCATGTTCGTGATCCGCTGACGGAGACAGAGGGGCAGCAAAAAGGCCTTTCGGGTTGGCTGCACCCGAAAGGCCGGATCACGACATTTGATCCTGCGCTTCTAGGGTGCTCGGCCTCCGGCCTGGAAGTCCGATTTCGACGTTCCAAGGCGCACTGCGCCCAGGAAGCCGATGGGGATCGGCATCTTCCGCTGGGTAGAGGTGAGCAACCGGTATCGTATCATGGCAGGATCATGTCTCCTCGCGGCCGGTCAGGATAGAGCCGCTTGCCTAACATATGAAAGCATCCTCATTGGAGCAAGTACAGACTTAACAGCTTAAAGGCGCTGACCTCCATGAGGCGCGAACGGCTGAACGGCGCGCGAATCCCTAAGGGCGCGAAACCACTAGAGGCGCGAAATCACGAACGGCGCGCGAATCACAAACGGCGCCAGGCGCGAAATCCCAGACGGCGGAAAACCCACGGGCGCGGTTGTTGTCAGCGCCTTTAGGGATTTCGCGCTTGGCGCCGTCTGTGATTCGCGCGCTGTCTGTGATTTGCGCGCCGTCCGTGATTTCGCGCCTTTAGGGATTCGCGCGCCGTTTCGCACGCCTTCAGTGCTCTGCGCCTCAAGTCGTTTGTATGACTCCGACTCCGAGTTGTTGATTTCCTGGTCCGGACCCGTCGAACACAAATGCGCGAACTCCTGTTTCCTGTTCATACTGGCGAGCGATGCGGTGGACCGAAGTTCTCGCCGCCTCCGTACCGAACACGGCGACCGTCCCGCCGCTCCCGCCACCCGTGATCTTCGCGCCGAACAACCCTTCGGCAGGTTCCGTCTCCACCACCAGATCCACCAGGCGATCCGTACCGTCACTGCCCAGGCCACACGCCGAATAGCTCGCGTGCGACCGGAACATCAGCGCGCCCATATTCACCACCGTATCCGCGTGCTCGAGTCCGGTGGAAAGCAGGTCGCCGAATCGCGTCACGCGATCGTTCTCGTACACTGGATGGGACGTCGCCTGACGAACCGGATACCAAACCTCCGGGCTCACGCGTGTCACGACGTCCGTGATCCCGCCGTAGCGCGCCAGGAAGTCCCGCCCCCGCATGCGATTCGGTAGCCGATCGGCGAAGTCGCGTGCGAACTCACTCGGCGTGATGTTCGCGAGATAGCCGCCCCAGCGATCGTCCTGCACGTGCACGCGACCACCCTCGGTCGTCGCCGCCAGCCCGGCAAGCTCCGCGATCATGCGATACCCCATGAACGCCGCGGTTCGCACGGTTCCGTAGTCGGAGCCACTGACCGCGTGTCGGATACCGCTGTCGATACCATAGAAGCGGTAGCCGTCCGGAACCGCGACGTGTCCCTCGACGCTCGCGGGCTGACAGCGGAGTCGCAGCAGCCGGTCATGCTGGCCAAGCGCGGATGTCATCTGATCCATGATGCCGCATGGCGCACGCGCGATGTGGTTCTCCGACCACTGACACGCTGTCGCGAGCGTGGCGCCGTCCATATCGAGCCCGTAGCATGCGGCGGTCGCGGCCATCGTAGCGACCTCGAGCGCCGCCGACGAGCTGACGCCTTTCCCCTCCGGGACGTCGGAAGTGATCAGCACTCGCAGCCCGTGCGTCGGCACGAGCCCATTTGACGTTAGGCAGCGAGAGACACTGCCGACCACGTAGGCCGCCCACCGATCGCTCACGTCCCGCGCAAATCGCTCGGCGAGCGCCTCGGTCGTGCTCGCCCCGCCTGTGATCTCGTCCAGATCGATCCCGAATCGAAACGGCCGGCCTTCACGAAGCGACAGCACGTCGAGTCGAGGAGCGTCCTGGGCCTGCGCCATCGCGAAGGTCGCACACGCGAGCGGCATCTCGAGCACGAGCGATCCACTGTAATCGGCGATCCCGCCCATGACGTCGAGCCGACCGGGTGCCCGCCCGATGGCGACGGGGCGGTCGGCAGCGAGAAAGCCCGCGAGGGAAGGATCGGAAGCGTTAGGCAGCGACCGAACGAGCTCGATCGCGGATGCGAACCACGCCGCGTCGCCGTCGGCCGTGAGCTGCTCGAGGGAACGGACGCGCACCCGGACTACCCGCGGTCGATCGCGTCGGACGTCACGCCCAGGCCGCGGCGAGCCAACGCGCCGAGCAGCGCGGGCTCGACCCGAGCGCGCAGCCGGTCGTTCGCGTAGCCGACCCACGACACGTCCGCGTCGAGATCGAACGGCGCGTCGAGCTCACCGCCGCCGGCATCGGTGAGCCTGACGCCCAACTCGGCCGCAATGAGGCTCGAGCACAGGTCGTACGGGTGACAGCAGAGCGGGCGCGCGATGCCACGCGCTGCGAGAAGTGGCGCCATCACCGGACGGATATCCGCGATGAAGCGATCGTGTCCCGCCATGAGCTCGTAGAGCTGGCCTCCCGTAGAGACGTACTGGTCCTCAAAGCACGGCGCCTTGCCAGCCACCGCCGGCCCCATCACCTCGGCCACGACCTCGTCGTCGATCGCCGCGAGAACGTCCCGCGCGCCGGGGAAGAACCGGCTGACGGACGAGAATCCGTGTGCGAGCGTGGGCGACTGGGAGGGCCGCAGTACGAGCGACGTAGTGCTCCCAGTTAGGCGGTTGACGCGTTGTGCCTGGACTCCTTCGCCCCGCACGGCCCAGAGCTGATCAGAGAGATGCTGTTTGAGCAGTGGAATCTCGGTCTGGACCGCGAGCACGATGTCACGCAGCCGGGTTTTGGCCCCAACGTTCGGGGCGACGCCGGTGAGAATCCATGCCGGTCGCTTCTGGTACATGAGGCCGCGCGTGCCGTCGATCGGGTCCACGAGCAATCGCCACCGACACTCCTTGTCGGGCGTTCCTCCAGGAAGCGTTAGGCCCTCCGCCGGCAGACCCTCCGCAACGAGCACCAGCGGTTCCTCGCGCGCTACCTCCGCGAGGCCAGCCACGAGCGCGGCCTCACTCACACGGTCGACGGCGTAGATGGTGTCGCCCTCCTCGTCGTGAGCGACACCGGCAAGCTCGTCGCGATCCTGCGTCTCGAATGCCTCGAGCACCGACGCGCGAATGCGGTCGTGCAGCGCGAGGATCCCCGGAAGGAGTGGCCGAGCGTCGCTCACGTCGACGCTCCTGCTCGATAGTGCTCGGTCAACGTCGCGCGAAGCTCCGCGGCCTTATCCTCCGGAGCAGTGTCGTTCAGAAAGTTGCCGCCGCCGATCTCCGGACCGGCGAGATACTTGAGGAGTCCCGGTTTCCGAAGCGGTGTGTGGATCTCGATGTGGAAATGGAATCCAGGATGCGGCTCACCATCGACGGGCGCTTGATGGAACGCCATCACGTAGGGAAACGGCATGCGCCAGAGGTTGTCCATACGTACGAGCGTCTGGCGGAGGACGGCGGCGAGATCGTCGAGCTCCGGGGCGGAGAGCTCGGCGATGTTGTCATAGGTGCCGCGCGGAGCGACGAACGTCTCGTACGAATAGCGAGCGAAGTACGGTACGAATGCCAGCGCACTGCCGCGCGACTCGAGTATGCGACGCCCGTCGGCCTCCTCGGTCGCGATGATATCCTGGAACAGCAGGCGGCTGCTCGCGGCGAGATACTCCGCCGACGCCTCGGCCTCGAGCTCGATCGTGCGGAAGACGAAGTTCGTCGCGTAGATCTGGCAGTGCGGGTGCGGATTGCTGACGCCGACGACTTCGCCCTTGTTCTCGAACATGAGGACGTGCCGCACCTCGCGCCTGGCTGACAGCTCGCGAAACTGCTGCTGCAGCTCCTCGAGCAGCGCGACGATCTCGTTATGCGGAAGCTCGGCCAGCGAGCGGTCGTGGCGCGGAGAATAGCAGACCACGCGCGACAGGCCGTCGGCGCGCCGGACCTGATAGGGTCCGGCCGGCAGCGAGTCGGGCTCCGGCGCGTCGGGGCCGACGCAGGGATGGTCGTTGTCGAACGCGAAGACGCCGCGGTAGTCAGGATTCCGCTCGCCGGATACGCGCCCGTTGCCCGGGCAGAGATAACAGCCTGGGTCGTAGTCGACGCGAGGCGCGCGCGCGTCCCCGACCGTCTCGCCCTGCCACGGGCGGCGGTCGCGATGCGACGAGATCACGACCCACTCTCGACGAAGTGGATGCCAGCGTTGTTCCCAGACCATCGCGCTCGGGTAAGGGCGTCGGAAATTACCTCGAGCGCTCGAACGGTGCGAATGGGGTCAGAGTCCTCATGCATCATTCCAACGCACAGCGTTGGAATGATGCATGAGGACTCTGACCCCATTCGGCGCATTTCGTTGTTGCCTGTTGTCGACCGTCTTGGTATAGTTGTCGACGATCTAGGCATGGAGACGCGAACGTGGGCAAGCCGTCGGATCTCATCCAGGGCACGCTCGACCTGCTGATCCTCAAGACGTTGACGGCCGAGCCGAAACACGGCTGGGCGATCGCAAAGCGCATCCAGCAGGTGTCGGAGGACGTTCTCCAGATCACCCAGGGCTCGCTGTATCCGGCACTGCACCGCCTCGACCAGCAGGGCCTCATCTCGGCGGAGTGGGGCCAGACCGAGACGGGGCGGGAGGCGAAGTTCTACGAGCTGACGAAGACCGGCCGCGCAGCGCTCAAGACCGAAACGGCGCAGTGGGAGCGGCTCTCCGCAGCGGTTGGGTTGGTATTGCGGAATGCCTAACGCGCCGACCCCCTCTATCGGGACGACGGCGATTCCTCGACTCGCTGCCGCTCGCTCGGAATGACGAGCATGCGCTGGGTTCACGTCCTCAAGCTGCGCGCGCGTTCTCTGTTCCGCCGCGCCGCCGTCGAGCGCGACCTCGCGCGCGAGCTGCACTCGCACATCGAGCTCCAGGTCGAGGAATACGTGGCCCGCGGGATGTCGCCGGAGCAGGCGAGGCAGGCAGCGCTCCGGGAGTTCGGCGGCATCGCGCGCTTCCAGGACGACGTCCGCGACACGTGGCACGCGTCGCTCCTCGGTGACCTCCGCCGTGATCTGCGCTACGCCTGGCGCGGCCTTTCCCGCCGACCGCTGCTGCTCGTCGTCTCGATTCTCTCGATCGGTCTGGGCGTGGCGGTCAACACGACGGTGTTCGCGCTCGCGAAAACCCTCTTTCTCTCGCCGCCAAGTGCGCGCGACGCGGGCCGGCTCGTGAACATACGCCTGGCTCGCAGCAGCCACGCGTCGTACGAGCAATGGCGGGCCCTCTCGACGAGTGGTGCCCTCGCAGGAGTTGCCGGCTATCAGATCGAGAGCGAGGTGAACTGGCTTCGCGGGGATGCCGCGGTCACGCTCGTGCCAATGCTCGTCACGGCGAATTTCTTCGACGTCGTCGGCGTCCCGGTCGGGCGTGGGCGCGCGTTCACGGCCGCCGAGGCACGCGCGGAGCTGGATCCGCGCGTGGTCGTCGTGAGCGACGGCTTCTGGCGCTCAGCGTTAGGCGCCGACTCGTCCGCGATTGGTCGCGCGATCATGCTCAACGGCAGCCCGTATACGATCGTTGGGGTTCTCGCCCCGCATATCCGAGGCATCTTCGGCTACGGCAGCGCTCCGGAGGTCTACCTGCCGCTGAGCAAGACGCTTCTGCCGTACCTTGGAGAGCCCGGTGCCCCGATCGTTCAGCTTGTGGGTCGGTTGCGGGATGGCCAGACGGTCGGCGAGGGTCGCGCCGCGTTCACGGCCGCGGCGCAGCGAGCCGAGGGGATGATGGCGTCACCGGCTGACACGGGATTCGCGCGCCTCGAGGTATTCGCCCCGGCGCGTGGGTTGTCGCAGGCCGGGCCGCCCGGTTCCGTCGCGGCGTTTCTCGCGGTGCTGCTCGTCATCGTCGGGCTCATCCTCTGCATCGCCTGCGCGAATGTCGCCGGCCTGTTGCTCGCGAGAAACGCGGAGCGGCGCCACGAGATCGCTCTGCGCCTCGCCCTCGGGGCCGGCCGAGCGAGGCTGGTTAGGCAGCTGCTGACGGAAGGGCTTTGGCTGGCCCTGATCGGCACCGCCGGCGGGGTCGCCATCGCGGCGCCACTCATGGCGGTGCTGAACGGCGCGTCGCTGCCGTTCCCGATGCCCATCGACCTCGGCCTCTCTCTCGATGCGAGCGTCGTGGGATACGCCGTGATGCTCATCATCGTCGCCTGTGTGCTGTCGGCTCTGGTCCCCGCCCTGCAGGCAACGCGTATGGCGCTGGCTCCGACGCTCAAAGACGACGGACGCACGGTGGTCGGCCCGCGGATGACGCTGCGGCGGCTGCTCGCCATCGGGCAGGTCGCGGTATCACTGACGCTGCTCATCACGGCGACGCTGTTCGTTCGCAATCTCGCGCGCACGCAATCGCTCGACCCGGGGTTCGACACGGCGCACACGGCGGTCGCGCAGGTCGCGTTCGTTCAGGATCGCTACACGCGGGAGACACGAGACGCGATGGTCGAAACCGCGCTCGATCGCGTGCGAGCCATCCCCGGTGTGGTGTCCGCGGCGGCGACCACGGGTGTGCCGCTCACGATCCACGCCGGGCGCACGACGGGGACCACGATCAGGATCGAGGGGGGCAAGGATGGCGTTCACGTCGAGTTCTCCGGTATCGATGTGGGTCCTGATTACTTCGCGACGATGGGCATGCGCACCGTGAGCGGCCGCGAATTCCGGCGAACGGACGACCAAGGCGCCACCCCCGTCGCGATCGTGAACGAAGAGTTCGTGCGGCGCTACTTCGGCGGGCGCGATCCGGTCGGCCGCACGATGGACCTTCCCGGTGACTCGGGCGCGGTGCCGACGGAGATCGTGGGCGTCGTCTCGAACGCCAAGCATCGCACGTTAGGCGAGGCGACGAGGGCGGCTGTCTATGCGTCGCTCGGACAGCAGAATGGCGACTCGAGGATTGTCTTCATCATTGCTCGGACCGCGGCGGATCCGAGCATGCTGCTCAGGCCAATGCGACGCGTGATCGGTCAGCTCGACGTCTCGACTGCCGTCGAGGTGCGGACCATGCGATCCGCACTCGCTTTTGCATTCCTGCCGAGTCGCGTGGGGGCGATCGTGGTGGGGAGTCTCGGCGTTCTCGGACTGGTGCTGGCGATGATCGGCCTGTTCGGCGTCATCTCGTTCGGGGCGAGTCGCCGCCTGCGCGAGATTGCCATTCGCATGTCGCTCGGCGCATCCCGGGCCGGCGTGATCGGGCTCGTGCTGCGCGATGCGTCGCTCGTCGCCGGCATCGGCATGGCGTTAGGCATCGCGGCGTCGCTCGCGGTCACTCGGCCACTGGCGGCGTTCCTCGTGGAGGGCTTGAGCGTGCGTGATCCGCTGAGCTATCTGGGAACGGTGGTGACGCTCGCGGTGGTGGCGATTGCTTCCAGCTGGATTCCCGCATGGCGAGCGGCTCGCATCGATCCCGTGGCCGTGTTGCGGCAAGAGTGAGCGGCGGCTACTGGCGCCTGACGAGTTCAACGCTAGCGGACAACTCTCTCGACGTGCATGATGCATGGCGCGCGAGCCGCCGCCGACTTGCGTGGACCTGTGCGGATTCGATCGTCACCCATCGAGGCGTCAAATGCGCAAAGTGCTTCTCCTCGCTCTTCTCGTCGTTGCCTGTGCCAAGAAGGAACAGCCCGCTGCCGACACCAGCGCACCCGCTCCACCCCCACCGCCGCCACCTCCCCCGGCGCTCACGGCTGCTGACGTGAAGGGGACATGGAAGGGAACGGCCAAAGTCGAAGGCGACACGACCACACACTCCTTTACCGTTGTCACCGTCAATGACTCCACCGCCAAGCTGACGGACGACAAGACCAAGCAGTCCGTTGAATATTCTGTGAAGTTCGACGCCGACAGCATGATCGGAACGTCCAAGCCTTGGAGCGGCGGATCGCCTGTGAAGGGTGCCCCGAAGGTGATAGACCACACGGTGGGTCGCATGAAGGACGGCAAGTTTGTCGGCGCGGCGACCACGGTGTTAGCCTCGAAGCCCGATTCGGTGCTCGGCCACTCGACGTGGGAGGCGACGAAGGCGCCGTAGAGGTCGGGAATAGGGAATAGGGAATCGGGAATAGAGGGAACCGGGAACCGAGGATCCATAGAGCTTCTGTTCCCGGTTCCCTGTTCCCGTTCCTACACGCCCGACGCCCGTCCCCGGCGGTTGGGCACCTTCGTTGCAATACCGCCCCGACTGCCGTGTTCGTCTTTATCTCCCATCTCACCGTCCCGCCGGAAGATCACGGCGAGCTGGAACGCCACTTCCGTGAGCGATCCGGGCTCGTGGATCGCTTCCCGGGCTTTCTCTATCTGCAGCTGCTCGCCCCGCAGAGTGGAACGGCAACCCACACGTTCCTCACCGCGTGGGAGAGCCGCGACGCGTTCCGGCGCTACATGCAGAGCCAGGAGCACTCACTGTCGCACAGTCGGGAGCCGGGCGAAATCATGGGGCGCACGCAGGTGCGCCACGAGGCATACGAAGTCATGCTCGATTCCCGGAGGGCGCCAGAGTGGATTCGGTAACCGTCGAAGGCCGCGCTGCCGCCGAGCTGCTCGCCCGCAAGACGAGCCTCGCGCAGACGGCAACCGACGCGCTCTACGCGGATATGCCGGAGCTCACGACCCGTTACGGCGCGGTCGGCCGCGAGCGGTGCCTGGAGGACATCCGGTACACCATCGACCATCTGATCCCCGCGATCGATCTCACGCAGCCATCCATGTTCACGGCGTACGTGGGCTGGCTCGACGACCTCCTTCGCGCCCGCAACGTCTCCACCCGTGAAGTGATCCGAAGCCTGGAGCTCATCGAGCAGGCCGTCCGGAACGAGCTCGCGCCTGACGAAGCGAACGTCGTCGCGTCGTTCCTTCGTGCCGGACTCGATTCGCTCGGAGCGGTCCGGAGGGAGGGATGACAGTGGCGGCAGAGGCGAATCCCGCCGAGCACTACGCGGCATACCTCGGAGCGATCCGGAGCGGCGATCGCCGTCGCGCGTTCCAGATCATCGACGAGGCACGCGACGCCGGCCTCGATCTGGCCGCGATCTACCTCGGCGTCTTTCAGCCGGCGCTGCGCGAGATCGGAAGTCTCTGGCAGAACAACGAGCTGACGGTGGCCGAGGAGCACCTCGCGACCGCCATCACGCAGGCGGCGATGGCGCGCGCGTACGAGCGCGCGTTCACGTGGCGCACTGACGGGAGTCGCAAACTGATTGCCGCGTGCGCGGACGTCGAGCGCCACGAGGTCGGCCTGCGCATGCTGTGCGATCTGCTGGACCTCGAGGGCTGGCACACGACGTACCTCGGGGCCGCGGTGCCGATCGACAGTCTCGTGGCCATGGTGCGGCGGCTTCGCCCGGACGTCGTGGCGCTGTCGGCGGCGCTGAGCCCGCACCTGCCGCGTCTCCGCGCGATGATCGCGGCGATCCGGGACGCGTTAGGCGACACGCGACCGCTCATCATGGTCGGCGGGCGGCCCTTCCTCGACGACCCGAGCCTGGCCGAGCGGCTCGGCGCTGACCTCACCGCGCAGAACGCCACGGACGCCGTGCGTCTCCTCGGCGAACGGGTGAGCCGGGCCCGATGAGCGAAACGGCGGTCCCGCATCTCGCGCCGTGCCTCGCCGGGTTCCCTGCCGCGGTGCTGCATCTGTCGGCCGGCGGGAGGGTGATCGACTCGAACGGGCAGCTCGAGCGAGAGCTCCGCAAAGCAGTCATCGGCGAGCGGTTTGCCGAGATCATCGATACCGAGTCGTGCGGCGAGAAATGGAATCGCGTCCTCGCGGCCGCGTCGTCGACAGGCGCCGCCGCTTCTACCTGCGAGCTCGTGCTCGCGGACGGCGACGTCATACTCGAGCCCAAGTCGTTCTCGGTGCTGTGGGACGCGGATTTGTCGATCGTCTGGCTCATCGAGCATCCGTCCGACCATCGGATGGAAACCGTTAGGCAGCAGGTCACCGAGGTGAACTCGGAGCTGGCGAACGCGCAGCGAGACCTCGTCCGCGAGCGAGCACGGCTCGCGCAGGCGCTGGCGGATACCGAGCGCAGCAACCGTGCACTGGATGAGTTCGCCCACGCCATCTCGCACGACCTCAAGGCCCCGCTCCGCAGCGTGGCGAACTACGCTCGCTGGATCGAGGAAGACCTGGGCGCGCAGCTCACCGGCGAGCCGCGGGCGCACATGGAGCTGTTGCGCACGCAGGTCGAGCGGATGCGGGCGATGATCAGCGGCGTGCTGGAGTACGCGCGGTCCGGTCGGGTGCGGCTTCCAGCCGAGGTCGTGAACACCAACGCCATCGTCGAAGAGGTCATCGCGCTGCTGGACCCACCGGAGTCGGTGACAATCGAGGCGGCGCCAAACCTGCCGACGCTGGTTGCGGAGGCGGCGCCGCTCAGACAGGTGCTCCTGAACCTGATCGGCAATGCGATCAAGCACTCGCAGCGACCCGACCCGCACGTGTGGGTGAGCGCACAGGACACGGGCACTGCGTACGACTTCTCCGTGCGCGATGACGGGCCCGGCATTCCGGCACGCGTGCAGGACAAGATCTGGATGCTCTTCCATACTCTCCGGCCTCGCGCCACACAGGATGGCGGCGAAGATGGCACCGGCGTCGGCCTCGCGATCGTCAGGCAGCTCGTGGAGCGGCAGGGCGGCAAGGCGTGGGTCGAATCGCAGGAAGGGAAGGGCTCGACGTTTCACTTTTTGTGGCCGAAGCAGACGGGATCGCAGAAAGGCGATGGCGCTGCGGTGACCGGCAAGGCATTGGACGTATGAAGACTTCGACACCGACGCGGACGATCCTTCTCGTGGAGGATGATCCACACGACCGGCTGACGGTGCGGCGACTGCTCCAGGGGCAGCGCCGCACCTACGTGATCCACGAGGCAGGCACCGGCGAGGAAGCGCTGCGGCGATGCCGCGACCTGCGCCCCGACTGCATCCTGCTCGACTACTATCTGCCCGACATGGACGGGCGCGAATGGCTCGAGGCGTACCATCGCGAGATCGGCCGGATGACGCCGGTTCCCGTCGCGATGCTCACGGGTCGCGACGACGACGACATCGCGGGGGCCGTGCTCGATGAGGGCGCGCAGGACTACCTTGTGAAGGACGGCGCCACCTCGCATGGCCTAACGAGAGCGATCGAGAACGCGATCGAGAAGTTCCGGATCCGGCGCGAGCTCGAGGAGCAGCATACCGCGATCGAGCACAGGAACCATAAACTCGAGGTCCTGCGCGACGAGCTGCAGACCAAGCTCGTGGAGCTCGCCGACGCGACGAAGGCGAAAGACCGATTTCTCGCCGTCATGTCGCACGAGATGCGCACGCCGCTCAACGCCATCCTCGGCTATGCGGACCTGCTCGACATGGAGCTCGATGGCCCGCTGTCGGACGGGCAGCGGCAGCAGATCGAGCGGATTCGATTCGGCAGCCGCCACCTGCTCGACCTCGTCAACGATCTCCTCGACCTCGCGCGTCTCGACGCGCGGCACCTCGACCTGGACGTTCGACCCGTCGATCTCGGCGCCGTGGTCGAAGAGGTGGCAGCGCTGCTCGAGGCGCAGGCGACGGGCAAAGGCATCACGCTCGAGGCTTCCCCGTGCGGCGACGACGTTCCGCACGTGATCGCCGACCTGCAGCGACTGCGTCAGATCCTGACGAACCTCGTTGGCAACGCGATCAAGTTCACGGAACAAGGTGGCATCACGATCACGTGTGAGGCAGCTCGGCGCGATGGGCTGGTGAGCATCGTCGTACGCGACAGTGGTATCGGCATCGCGCCGGAAGTGCTTCCGCTGGTGTTCACCGAGTTCTATCAGGCTGACGATGAGCTCACGCGCCGCCGGGGAGGCAGCGGGTTGGGCCTCTCGATCGCGCAGCGACTCGCGCAGCTCATGGGTGGACACATCACCGTGGACAGTGAGCTCGGGAAGGGCTCGACGTTCACGATCTTTCTGCGGCCGGCGGCGGCGGGTAGCGAGCTTCGTCCCGACGACATCGCGCAGCACGGCGAGCGCATGGCGGTGCACAACACGCCGTACTCGGAACGGAAGCGGTCGCTCGTTTCGGTCGTCGCCTTCGGTCAGGACGCGAACGCGCTTGCGGAGCTGGAGGACCGTGTGAGGGGGAGCGTACGTCTTGTGTGGACGACGAACGTGGACGACGTGCCGAGGCTGGTGGCGCGCGAGCGCGCGTCGCTCGCGATCGTGGACGTCGGAAGCGCCGGGAGCGCTGCGTGGCATGCGGCGCTCGCCTTGCAGGACGTGCCCGCGCTCGCGTCCATTGCCGTGCTGCTATTACCATCCATTCCCGCGCATACGGGCGACGAGAGCGAAGGGCTCGACCTCGGCTGGGTGTCGCTCATTCCGAAACCGTTCACGGCCGAGCAGCTCACACGCGCGGTGTCGACGGCGGCGCGAGAACGGCCCGATGAACGCGCGGAGTCGGAGCACCCCGTGAAGGTGCTCGTCGTGGACGACGATCCGGATTCGCGGCGTGTTGCAGCGAAGTTCCTCGCCGAGGGAAACGTGCAGGTACGTGAGGCGCCGGATGGCGAGAGTGCGCTGGTCGAGATGCGGTCGCATCCACCGGACGTGCTCGTGCTCGACCTCATGATGCCGGTGCTCGACGGATTCGGTGTGCTCGCCACGTTGCGTGCGGATCCGCTGCTGGCCGGCATTCCGGTCGTGGTGCTCACCGCCAAGAGTCTCACGGAGGCGGAGCGGCAGTTTCTGTCGCGGTCGGCCGTGCGAGTGCTGCAGAAAGGTGAGCACCGGCTCGCCGACGTGGCGGCGCTGGTGCTGCGGGCCGCGGTGCGGGCGGGGCGGGAGAATCCTCCGCCTAACGACACTGACGACGTGTCCGACGGCACGTCGACGTCGACTCCCGCCAGTGCGGCCACGGTGTCGCAATGAACGGAACCATTCTGCTGGTCGAGCACGACAGCGACAACCGGATCATCTATCGCCGGGGCCTCGACCATTTCGGGTAACGATGCATGCGCTCACCCTGCTCGCCGGTCGAGAGGCCTACGCGCTCCTTCAGCAACGAGGTCTTCGCGCCGAGGATGTCGACATCATTCCCGCAGCCTCCGGCGGCGCGAAGTGGCTCGCCCTTGCTGGCCTCGACCGATACCTCTTCGGCGAGTTCCTCCAGCAGCCCCGCGAGCGACCCATGCACCTCATCGGGTCGTCGATCGGCAGCTGGCGGATGGCGTGCCTCGCCCAGCGTGATCCGGTCGCCGCGTTAGGCCGCGGGCACAACGCGTACATCTACGAGCAGCGGTACACCCCCAAGCCGTCCACCGCGGAAGTCTCGGCCGTACTTGGCCGCGCGCTCGACCTCATGCTCGGGCCGACCGGCGTCGACGAGATCCTGAGCCATCCGTGGGCGCGGCTGCACGTCATTACGGGCGAGGGTCGCGGACTCGCCGCGAGTGGGCGCCGACCGCTGCTCATGGCGGGGTTGGGGCTGGCCGTGGCGGGCAACCTGGTGAGTCGTCGCGCGCTCGCGCTGGTCATGCGCCGCTGGATTTTCGACTC
>JAJKIV010000170.1 GCA_021154285.1 Gemmatimonas sp.
CAGTCGGAGCTCGCCACGCGCCGCACGCACGACTGTATCCCGCGTTGGGAACAGCAGCCGTACCACCGGCACTGAGTCCGGCCGTGGCTCCAGCGCGACGAGGCGCTCGACGGAGCCATGCCGGAGTCTGATGACGGCCGGCCGAGCGCCAACGGTCACAGCGGTGCGCCATGCGGCGCCCACACGCTGCACAGGAATCGGTCGATCCTCTGCGTCAGCGGTGACGCCCTCGCCGCTGCCAGGTGCCTCGAGAACCACGGTGCTCCCGACCAGCGCGCCTATTGACGCAGGAGACTCGACGCGGACCACCTGTCCGCCGGCGTACGCCGGGGACCGAACGGTGGCAACGAGCCGGGCGAACGGGGCAGACACGTCACGCGCGGGAGTGGTGGTAACGCTCGGAGTCGCGCGATCCTGCTCCGCGGCGCTGCCGACGCTGACGCGCAGCGAGAGAAGCAACGCGGCGAGCCCTGCGACGACGGCGAGCGCCGGCCAACGTAACCCGCGCATCATGGCCCGCGCCGCCTCGCGGTCCCACGACACTCCGTCGACCTCTCGCTCGAGAAGCGCCGCGGAAGCCGTGCCCACGGGATCCACGGCTGTCACGAGTGCGTACTGGAGCGCCGGGACACGTTCCTCGATCCAGAGAGCAACCCGCGGGACCGTTAGGCGCGCCCATGGCCGCGCGAGCAGCGCGAGCGCGACTGCGCCCGCCACGCCGGCAAGCAGCCACACCACGGAGGCCGCGGCGACACCAGACGCGCGGAGAGCTGCCGTCAGGAACGCGGCGGTGAGCAGGGCCGTCGCGACGGAGCCGAGCGCGGCCCGCGTCGCAATCGTCGCCGCAAGTGCGCGGCGCGTTCGCATCACACGCTCAAGCGGTCGCATTCGCTGCCCCTCGGCGCATGACCAGCTCGGCCACGAGTGCCCCCACCGCGGCGGCCAGTAGCCATCTCGCGATCGTCGAATCCCGCGCCCTCGTGTCTGACACGGAGAGCGTTTGTGCGGCATTCCGCGCTCTGTCCGCGGACAGCACTGCCGACACCTCGCTGTCGGGCATCGGGGCCCAGGCATAGGCGCCCAGGCACGGCCCCGTCAGCTGCTTCGCGAAGCGGCGAAAAGCGGGAGTCAGGGCGAGATCGCCCGCCGGCGGAACTGCGACGGCCACCGATCGCATGCACCCGGCGCCGAACGAGGTTTCGGTCGCCGCCGGATCGCCGTCGTCCCAGCGCGCCACGACTCGACCGGGCGGAGGCGCTGCGCGGCGAATGAACGGAGCGACGACTGTTGCCGAACGTGCGGGCGATCCGGGCGATCCAGCGACCAGCGAGCTCACCGTCACTCCAAACGCCGTGTCGGGCGCCGCACGGGGGTTCCAACCGCGATCGCCAGGCCCGCTGGGCCAGACTACGACGGCGCCACCCTGTCGAGCCCACGCCGTATCGCCCGCGGTCGCCGAGTCGCGCACGACACGAACCGCGCCCAGGGGCGCGGCGGCCTCGAGTGCCAACGCCACAGCGACCGGGTCTCCCGATTGTGCGCGAACGTCGAGCGGCCGGGCGCGTGTCGTGTCGTTAGGCGGAACACCTGTGCGCATCGTACGCACCCTTCCCGGCCAGACGCGGCGGATCGGCGCCGTCGCGCCATCGAAGGCGTCGCCCCCGAACGGCGACACCACGAGGATGTCCACGGAGTCTCGCACGCGTTGCAGCTCAGTCGCCGCTCGGATTGCCACGACCATCGCCGCGGATATTCCCCCCGATGCCCTCGTCGGAGACGCCGCGACGATCGAATCGACAGTCGGACTCCGCACCGCGTGCGCCGCCGAGTCGAACAGGACGAGCCCGTCGCCTGCGCGATACACCGATCGCGCCGCCCGATCGATGGACGCCCAGCCGTCAGAACCATGCGACCGGTCGACCACGATCACGCGACCGAGTCCCTGGATGCGCGACGGAAACCGCGGACCCGCGAGCGCTGCACTGACGAGGATGATCGCCAGGACGCGGACCGCGAGGAGTAGGAAGTCGGTGGGTCTCATGGCCGGCGACACAGTGTGCACCGGAGCGTCAGGAGCAAAGCGTGCGGTCGGCAAGAGAGATGTGGGAGGTCTCCGCCACGCTAGAACGTGCAGCGCCACGACACCGAGCGCGATTGCGCCCCCGACCCAGGCGAAAAGCGGCGCGGCGAAGCTCATCGCGTCTCACGCCGGACGTCAGGCGCGGCAGCCCGGCCCGTGCCTAACGCCCCGCCCGCGACCCGTCGCACCACACGCGATGCGGGCTCCGATACGCGTGCGACCGTATACGACAGGCCCTCCGCACGCCACGACGCGGCCAGCTCGGTGCGCCACGCGGCGAACCGCTCGAGGTACGCCGCGCGTGCCTCAGGAACGAACGGACGTGCCAACGACGCGTCTTCGGGGTCGACCGCCAGGAAGGAGCGCGCTGGTGGATCGAGCTCTTCATCCGCGACAACGTGAATGGCGTGGACCTCGCCACCAGCTGCCGCGACTTCGCCCGCGCGACGCCGCACGTCTTCGGCATCGCCGAGAAAATCGCTGACGATCGCGACGCGAATGCGCGACCGTATCCCGCTCATTGCCGGCGCGAGAGCGTGACTGCCACGCGGTGTCACATCATCGAGCGCACGAGCGAGCTCGCCGACGATGCCTCGTCGAGTACGCGGCGGCAGCCGTCGCATTCCGTCTCCACTCACGACGACCAGCCCCACCGGGTCGCGGCTCGTGTGCGCTACGGCGGCGAGTCCCACCGCGACCTCGCACGCAGCCTTCCATTTCCCCAACGTGAGGTCGGGATACGCCATCGACGCCGTTGCATCCACCACGAGCAGGGTGGACACCGTCGAGCGATCCTCGGCCAGCCGGATGTACGCGCGATCGCTTCGAGCGAGGAGCTTCCAATCGATGCGCTTGGGGTCGTCGCCCTGACGATACACGCGGTACTCGCTGAGCTCAGGGGCAGCGCCACGAAGACGCGAATGGTGCGCGCCAGGCAGGGCGCCGACGACCGGCCGAAGGGCCGGCCACTTCACGCCGCGAATCGCGTCCAGAAGCGCGCTGCGGGTTTCAGGGCTCGATCCCTCGCCCTCGCCTCGCCGCTGGCGCTCCTCTTCGCGGGCCGTGCGTGGTTCGCGCATGTTACCACCGCTAGACGCGGATTCCGCTCTCCGGAGCTGGCACGTGGCGAACCACCGCGGCGACGATCTGTTCGGCGCTGATGCCGTCGGCGTCAGCCGCGAAATTCGGTAGCACGCGATGCCGCAATACAGGTGGTGCCACGCGTCGAACATCCTCGGGCGCGACTGCCGCACGTCCGGAAAGTAGCGCGTGTGCCTTGGCGCCCAGGACGAGCGCCTGCCCTGCGCGCGGGCCGGCACCCCATCGGACGTATCGCTTGACGAGGTCTGGCGTGGGCGCTGACGCGCCGTTCGCGGTACCGTTGTCCGAGGGTGGACGCGTCGCACGGGCCAGCGCCGCGGCGTACCGAAGAATCGGGTCGGCAGCGGGGAGCTCGCGCGTCAGGCGCTGCAGCGCCACCGTCTGCTCGGAGTCCAGGACCGGCGCGAGCGAGACCTCGGTTGCCCCCGTCGTCGACCGCAGAATGCCGACCTCTTCTTCCTCGTTAGGGTAGCCGATGCGAACGTCGAACAGAAACCGGTCGAGCTGCGCTTCCGGCAACGGGTAAGTGCCTTCCTGCTCGATGGGATTCTGCGTGGCGAGCACGAAGAACGGCTCCGGCAGCCGCATCGTTTCGCCCGCTGCCGTCACTCGATGCTCCTGCATGGCCTCGAGCAGCGCCGCCTGCGTGCGCGGCGGCGCGCGGTTGATCTCATCCGCGAGCACGATGTTGGCGAAGACCGGTCCGCGAACGAAGCGAAAGCTTCTGGCGCCCGTCGCTGCGTTTTCCTCGAGCAGTTCCGTGCCGGTGATGTCGCTGGGCACGAGATCCGGCGTGAACTGGATCCGTCGGAAGTCGAGTCGCATGGACTCGGCGACGGAGCGCACCATGAGAGTCTTGGCGAGCCCGGGGACGCCCACCAGCAGCGCGTGGCCGCCCGCGAGGACGGCCATGAGAATCTCGTCGAGGACGTCGCGCTGCCCTACGATGCGCCGCGAGACCTCATCGCGCAGCCTGACGGCCGCGGCGCGCAACGCGTCGCGCTCCGCCACCGAGGCGACCGCGTTAGGCGTCGAAACCGTCGTGCTCAGCGGACCGGACGGCGACGGCGAAAGCTGAGCAGGAATGTCGAGCCGTTCGTCGCGCCGCTATCGGCGACCGAGACATTCTCATCGAGCACTTCGAACCCGTTCAACTTGACCACGAACTCATCCGGCGGCTCCTGGTTCGGGCGCAAGGCAGCCAGTGCCTCGGCTTTCACCGCGCGGACCGGTTCCGTCGGCGGTGTCTCCACGCGAACGGTATCCCAGGCTTCGGCCAGCTGCACGCGAATCGTGATCCGAGGTTGCCCGTCCGAGCCGAGACGAATGACGCCGGGGCGAGATCGAAGTTGCGCGACAAAGGGAGTGGTCACGACACACCATCCCACGGCGGCAGCGTCGTGAAGAATCGCGCGACCTGCTGGTCGAAGAGGTAGGTCGAGCCGGTTACCAGCGTCGCTGCGCTGTCCTTGGCAGGCGTGGCGCCAATCACCACCTCTTCACCGCCCTGGCCACGGAGACTGACGAAGGTTGGGCCTTCCCGGTCGACGAACGCCGCGTACAGGCTGTTGCGCCTGGCGAAAAATCGCTTGGCAGCCTCGATCACTTCGGGGACGCTGAGCGTGGTGTGCGCTTCCTGCAGCGTACGGTCTGCCTGAATGTTCATCCGCGTATTGGATCAGGTGTCTACGGGCAGCTCGGCCGGCGGTTCGAACTCCAGTGGCAGCTCCACGGTGAACGTCGAGCCTTCACCGAGCGTGGACGCCATCTCGATCGTCCCACCGAGCAGATGGGCGAGGCGCTGTGCGAGCGACAGGCCAAGCCCTGACCCTCCATACCGCCGTGTCGCCGAGCCGTCGGCCTGACGGAACTCGTCGAACACGTACTGCTGCGCATCGGCCGCAATGCCGATCCCGGTGTCGTGTACGCGATACACAACGCGGTCGTTGGCGAGCGACACGCTTGCAACGATCTCGCCGCGTTCGGTGAACTTTGCGGCGTTACCGAGTAAGCTAACGAGGATCCGGAAGATTTTCTTCCGGTCGCTGCGGATCCGCGGCAGGATCGTGGTCGGCTCGTCGAGGCGCATCGTGACGCCCGGCATCGGCGCGGGTGACGATGCAACGGCATCGCGCAGTGGAGCGCGAGGATCCACTTCCTCGATGAACACGTCCAGTTCGCCACGCTTGAGCGTCGTCAGCTCCAGCAGACTCTCTATCAGGTCGAGCAAGCGCTCGCTCGCGCGCTTCACATGGGTGAGATCGTGTCGCTGACCGTCGGTGAGCGGACCCGATATGCCGTCCTGCATGATGGAGATGTAGCCAAGCACGGCGGTCAGCGGGGTGCGCAGCTCATGCGAGATGTTCGCGAGGAATTCGTCCTTGAGCCGGCGCGCCTGCAGGACCGCGGCATATTGGCGCTCGAGCTCTGCATTCACCTCGACCAGGGCAGCGTTGGAACGGCGGAGCTGATCGATCAGCAACGACTTCTCTGCCGTCGCGGCCATTTGATCGGCGACGATCCGCAACAGCCCTCGATTCTCCGACGAGAACGATTCCGCGTCCGCAAAGTAGAAGGTCACCGCGCCAAGCACCTTCGATCCAGTCTGCAACGGCAGCGCAATCAGCGAGCGGAACCCGAGCTCGGAGGCGACCTCCTGCCAATCTTCGAGGTCATTGTCGGCGAATACATCCGCGACCTCGATGGTGCGCCGCTCGCTCGCTGCCTCACCACTCGGTCCGAACCCGAGCCGGACGCGCGCCTCGCCGAGCCATGGGCGGAATCGCTGCGGCCAGTTGTACGCCGCGCCAAGCCGCATGAGCTCCGACGCCCCGTCCACCAGGTACACAGAGGCGAACGTGGCGCCGACCAGTGGGCTCACACGCTCGAGCGCGAACTGGTAAACCTCCTCTGGACGATCCGCCGTGAGGAATGCGTGGATCACCTCACGCACTGCCATTAGCTCCCGAACGGACTGATCGGGAGCAGCGGTAGGCGGACGCAACCGTTCCGACCTGGAGACGGATGATCTTGGCACGGGACGCAATTTAAAGGTGTAACGGCAGATGCGCGACCACGGCCGAGGTTGTCCGAAGCACGCTCGGGCTCGCTTCAGATGTTTCGCTACTCGGCCACATCTGTTTGGACGACGACCCTCGCACGACGGCACGCAATCACTGGCCTCGAACGCATGACGTCGCCCCAGATGTCCCCTTTCGCGTGAGCCTGACGCCTTATTGTCCGCGAACCCGCCAACGAGCGCGTAACGAACTTGCCAACCATCACGTCATCGCGTGTAGCGACTCTCGGGCACAACACCACTAGATTGGAGGGCGCAACGGGTCGAGCCGCCTTTGGCGGCGAGGCGACCCGTGAACCGGTCAATGCGGCGCTTGACTCGATGACGCCAACGACAACGTCGACCTGTCCAAGCTGTGGCGGCGCCGTCTCACACGGCGACCGCGTCTGTGGCATTTGCGGGACGGCGATTACCCTCGCCGGATCAGATCTGACCCCGACGCTGGGTCAGCGTGTGGATCCGTCGGCTCCGACGGCGGCAAACGCGACGACCGATGCCTCGCCGTGGTCGGTCGTCGGAGCCCGCCTGCAGGACGCGACCGCGGGCGAATACGAGATCTTCACCGAGCTTGGACGAGGCGGGATGGCCGCCGTGTATCTCGCTCGCGATCTCGCGCTCAATCGCCGCGTCGCCATCAAGGTGATGGCGCCCGGACTGCTGCTCGGTCCGGGCATGATGGAGCGGTTCAAGCAGGAAGCGATCACGGTCGCAAGCCTGCAGCACGTCCACATCGTTGCCATCTACGGCGTCCGTCAAATTGGCGATCTGCATTTCTTCGTCATGCAGTTCGTGCCCGGGCGGACACTGGAGGGCGTGCTGCGCGACGTTGGCGCGCTTCCGATTCCTGTGGTCCGCGCGTGGTTGTTCCAGATCGGCTCAGCGCTCGGGTACGCGCATCGTCGCGGTGTGATCCATCGCGACATCAAGCCCGGGAACATCCTGCTGAACGCTGACGGCGAAGCGATCGTCACCGATTTCGGCATTGCCAAGGTTGCCGAGAGCCCGAATCAAACGCAGACGGGCACCGTTGTGGGCACGCCGGTCTACATGAGCCCCGAGCAGTGCTACGCGCGCGAGCTGACGGGCGCGAGCGATCAGTACTCGCTCGGCGTGGTCGCGTACGAGATGCTGGTGGGTCGCCCGCCCTTCTCGGGCTCGAGCTTCGCGCTCATGCGGGCGCACACCGACACGCCGCCACCACCGCTGCACGCCACCCGTCCTGACGTCCCGCCGGCCATGGAAGCGGCAGTGATGCGGATGCTGGCGAAGACACCGGAAGAACGCTTCCCGAGCCTCGCCGACGCGCTCGTATCGTTAGGCGCCGGCCCGCTCTCGCCGGACGATCCGTTGCACGCCGAGCTCCAGAAGCTGGCAGCGGCCGCCGAGCGGCTCGATCAGCTCGGGGACATCCTGCGGACCCCTCCGAGTCCCGTGCCGAAGACGCGGGAGCGGCCGAAGCAAACGCCGCATGTCTCGCCGGCGCCGGCTTCGCTGCCGAGGGTAGCGGACCGGCCAGCCGACCTGCCCGCGACACTCGTGCATGCGCCCGCGCCACCGGCACAACCCACAACGCCGCCAGCGGCTCCGCCGGCGCCAGCGGCGACTCCGGCGAAGCGTTCGGTCGTGCGCTGGGCCGTGCCGGCCATGCTTGCGCTTGCGATCGCGGGATACCTTGTGATGCAGCCAACCGTCCGGACGGCGCCGCCACCAGCCTCGCCCGCTCCGGCGCAGGACACCGTCACTCCACCGTCGCCGCCACCTAACGCCTCGGTCGCCACGCCAGTCGACTCCGCGCCACCGGTGTCGGCGTCACCGGCACCCGTTACGAACGCGCGCCCGTCACCGCGGGTGGACCCGCCGGCGACCGGGACGCCGCAGGCACCGCCAACCAAGCCGCGTCAGGCAACGGGCCAGCGCCGTGATTCCGCCGTGGCGACGCGACCAGCGCCGCCGGCGCCAACGGTGCAGGTGCCGTCCAAGCCTAACGTGGTCACGACCGCGGATACCGCGGCCGTACGCGCCGCCGCGCGTCTCGATGCGCCGCCCGTGACCGCGCCGGCGAATCCGGCGCCGAAGAGTGAGGCCGAGCTTCGTTCGGAGGTGCAGAGCGTGCTCGCCGTGTACGTGCGCGCGATCCAGGACCGCGATACGTCGCTAATCCGCCGCGTGTTTCCTAACGCGGGCAGCGAGCTCCTGACCCGGTGGCAAACCACGTTCGACGACGCCCGCGGCCCGATCGCGATGAGCAGCGGCGCGGTCGATATCCTCGACACCCCGAAAGACGTCGCTGGCTCGCAGGTCCAGGTGCGGGCGCGGTACACGGCGCGGTTCTCGTCGAAGGCTGCCAGGTCGGATCAGTCGTTCCCCGTCAGCTTCGTCGCGGTCGTACAGCGCGATGCCGGCGGCTGGCACATCGCCAGCATCCACTAGGATCCGTCAGAAGCCGTACTCGAGCCCCAATGTCCAGAGCGTGCTCGCCCTCAGCCCGCCGCGGTTGAGGGGGAGAAGCGCGTTCGCGATGAACGTCATGCCCTTCTTCGTCGACAGCTTCGTCCCAATCGAAGCGTTCAGCAGATCATCCCGACGATCGGGAATGTTGCTCGGATAAATCGTCCGCGTGAACGGGATCGTGATCTGCGTTGGGGATGGCAACGTGAACTTCTGCTCCCCGACCTGCCATTCGGAGATGACGTCGAACGCGAACGTCGCCCACGGGACGAGCAGCTGATCGAACCCCGCCGTTGCCAGAATCGCGTCCTGCTGGTCGTCACTCGTGCGAATCGCGTATCCCGCATTCGCGTGTGGCGCGAACTCGCCAAAACGCCCCGACACAATTCCCAGGATACGCGCGGATGTGCTGCCGGATCCGAGGAAATCATCTTCGTTCCCCGTCGGCAGACGCACGTCACCGAGGAGCGCGAAGCC
>JAJKIV010000171.1 GCA_021154285.1 Gemmatimonas sp.
CCATGAGACCCAGGTCGAAGTACTTGGGCAGCAGCTCCGGATCGAGCTTGGCCGCCCGCTCCATCGCCTGCACGCGCGGCCGAACCTCGTCATTCGCGAATGCGGCCACCGCGTCGCGGAACAGCTGCTCATCCTCGGAGAAGACGGTGAGCGGTGGGTGCGCGGTCGTTGTGGTCATCGGTCGAAGGCTGGTTCTGAAGGTGTTGCGGCGGCGCGTGATGTGGACTGCGTAAGGTAATCGCGAGCCGCCTCGCCCTCCCCCTCGAATCCACGGAGGTCGCCGATGACGTACATCGGCCGCTGCTTCACCTCGTCATAGATCCGGCTCAGGTACTCGCCGACGATGCCGATCATGAGAAGTTGAGCGCCCCCCAGCAACAGGATGACCACGAGTGTCGATGCCCACCCTCGGACGGTCTGGCTGCCGACAAACCGCTGGTAGATCGCCCAGATCGTCACCAGGATACTGAACGTGGATGCCGTCAATCCCAGATACGTCGCAATGCGCAACGGCACGCGTGAGAACCCGACAATGCCATTGATGCCGAGGCCGAGTGACTTGAAGAACGTGTACTTCGGCTCACCCGCGACCCGCGGCGGTCGCTCGAACGGAACGGCGGTCTGCCGGAAGCCAAGCCAGGCCCGCATCCCGCGGAGATATCGATTGCGCTCCGGCATTCGGTTGAGCAGATCGACGACCCGACGATCCATCAGGCAGAAATCGCCAGTGTCCGCCGGAATGTCGACGTCCGTGAGGCGCCGGAGCAGCCGGTAATACGCGAACGCGATCCCGCGCTTGAGCATGCCCTCCGCGTGCCGCTTGACGCGCTGCGCGTAGACCACGTGATACCCCTCACGCCATCGGGCCACCATTGCCGCGAGAAGCTCGGGTGGGTCCTGGAGGTCCGCATCCATGACCACGACAGCGCTGCCGCGAGCGAAGTGCAGGCCGGCCGTCACGGCCGACTGATGGCCGAAGTTCCGTGAGAAGTGGACGCTGCGAAACCGCGGGTCGCGCCGCGTCATCTCCGCGATCATTTCCCCGGTCCGATCCCGACTGCCGTCATCGATGAGCACGACCTCGTACGACACGCCAAGCCCCGCGAGCCGGTCGCGCAGCGTCGCGAAGAGTGCGTCGAGCGTGGCCTCCTCGTTGTAGACGGGGATCACCAGCGAGACCAGCACGGGTTCGTCGCGCGGTTGGGTTCCGCCCGCGAGCGGCTCCCGCGAGTGGTCGGCGCCACGAGCGTCGACCGGTCGAGCCGTGACCGGAGACTCGATCATCCCGGCGACGCGTTAGGCGCCGGGGCGGCTGCGGGCGACACGCTGGCCGACCCGCCAGACCGCGCCTGCTTGAGCACCCGAACCAGCCCCATCACGTTTTCGCGGAAGAAAAGCCAGATCGCCGCGGCGTACGCGAGTGCTCCCACGGCAACCTTCAGTGCCAACATGACCAGCAGCGGTAAGTCGCCCGGAATCGCCGCGCTCACGCCAAGCACCGTGACCGCCATGAGTGTCGTCGACACCAGCGCCGGGGCAATGGCCGGTACGTAATCCCGAATACCGATGCCCAGGTGGCGCGAGACGCGGTGCAGCATTGGGAAGAGTACGACCGGCGCATGCACGATGATCCACGCCGTCGCGATGCCGACAATCCCCCATCGCGAGCCGACAAAGAACCCGATCGGGAGGCAGATCGCGGCGGAGATGTTCCGGCGCATCGTGTAACGCGTATCGCCGGTGATCGTGAGCGCCTGTGCGAGAATCGGAGTCAACGAGCGCACCCCCGCGTAGAGCACGAGCAGACGCAGCGGCACGATTGCCGCCTGCCATTTCGCTCCCACCGCTGCTAGGACGAGCTCACGTGAAACCAGCGCGACTCCGGTGGTGGCCGGGAGGAGTATCAGCGCAAGCGCTCCCATGATGCGCGTGATGTATCGCGTGAGGAGCGCGCGATCATGCTTCGACGCGGAGAAGATCGATGAGGTGACGCCGTTCACGAGCGACACCACCTTGTCCACGATCGAGTAGGCGAGGCTCCACGCAAAGGTGTAGTTCCCGAGCGCTGCCTTGCCGAGCACCTTGCCGGCGACGAAGAAGTCGGCGCTCTGGGAGATGTACCAGGCAGCGCTCCCGATGAGGATTTCTCGGCTCGTCTTGAGCGTGCCGCGCAGCTCGTGAAACTGCGGCCATCGGAACCCGAGTGGTTTCCAGAACGTCGCAAGCGTCGTGGCCATGAGTCCTCCAGCCACCGTGCTGATGACGAGTGACCAGTACCGCGCTCCCGCAAATGCGAGCGTAACAGACGCGGCCGCGGTGACGAGCGCGTTCACTCCGTCCAGTATCGCATACCGGTGGAACTCAAGCTCTCGCTGCATCACGGCCTGTGGGACCGTTCGGAGCGAGACGAGAATGAAGTTCACGCTCATCACGACGATGATCCACTTGAGGGCGGGTGCGCCGAAAAAGCTCGCGATGAGTCCCGAAACGAGACAGGACAGCATGAACCCGCCCACCCCGACCAGGGCGGCGAACGTATGCACTTCCGCCAGCGTGGTTCCCCGAAGCTCGCGGAGCGCGATCACGGTCGTGCCCATGCCGGCCTCGCTGACGAGGATCAGGAAGCCGTAGTAGACGGCGGCCATGCCGACGAGCCCGTAGTCGTCTGGCGAGAGGATCCGTGCGACGACGAGCGTGGACGCCCACGCTGCGACCTGGGTGAGCCACTTCACGCTCCCCGTCCAGGCCACGCCCCGCACCAGGCTTCGGTCGAGCGACGCTCGATCGAGCGGCCGATGCCCGCGGGTGTCCCCGTCGGCGACCGGTATGGGTTGTGAAAGCGAAGGGTCCGTCACGTCTGCTTGAAAGAGAGTCGGCGACGTCGTCGTCGCTCGCGCGTCGTATGTAGTCGAACCCGCTGGTCGCACCGCGCGGCGGTCCAGCGGCGGCGCACCGATATGCACGGCGTGCGCCGGTACCAGCTGCCTTCACGTCGGATCCAGAGGCGTCCGGTGGATCCGTGTTGCAGGGCTGCCACATACAATGTGCACAGTCGGCCATCCCGAGTCACGCCCTCCCAGGCGCCAGGGTATGGTCGTTACCGTACTCCTCGATGCCACCCACGCCAAACTCCAGACCGCCGCTCCGAGTCGGGCTGCTCCTCGACTCGTACCAACAGCCGGCCTGGGTGTTGGCCACCATCGATGACATCCAAAAGTCGTCCGTCGCAACGATCTCGCTGATCGTGAGAAACGCTTCACCCGGGGCGGTCGTGGGGCCGCGCGGGTCGGCGGCAACGAGACTTTCCCGGTGGTACGCCAACCGCCACAGCCTGCTCTTCGCGCTCTATGAGCGGCTCGACCTGCGCAGGTTCGCCGCGGCCGACGATCCGATCCGCATGACCGACGCGTCGTCAGCGCTGGCCTCCGTTCCAGCGGTGGACGTCACACCACGCGAAAAGAAGTTCTCGGATTACTTCGACGACGCTGACGTCGATCGCATTCTCGCGTACGACCTGGATGTCGCGCTGCGCTTCGGTTTTCGCATCCTGCGCGGCCGCTCGCTCCGCATCGCACGGTATGGTGTGTGGTCGTATCACCATGGCGACAATCTCGCCAATCGCGGCGGACCTCCGGGATTCTGGGAAGTCATGGAGGGCGTTCCGACCACCGGCTCGGTTTTGCAGGTCCTGTCCGAGGACCTGGACGCCGGCCGGGTGATCTACCGCTCGCAGGCGCGGACGCAGCCGCTGTCGGTGACGAAGAACCGCGCCGGGTACTTCTGGAAGACGTCGGAGTTCGTGATCCGCAAGCTTCGCGACCTCTACGAGGATGGCGAGAGCGCGCTCGTCGATCCGGAACCCATGGCTCGCCACCCGCAGGCGTACTCGCATCGCCTCTACGTCACGCCGAAAAACGCGGAGCTCGCGCCGCACCTCGGTCGCCTCGTGACTCGTTATGCAGGCGTGAAGCTCCGCGAGCTCGCGACGGTCGATCAGTGGGCGCTCGCCTACCGCTTCGGGTCGAAGACCTCCACGGACCACGTACCCGATCTCGCGCCGTTCCGGTTCAAGCCGATCATCCCGCCGATCGATCGGTTCTGGGCCGACCCGTTCCCGATGCAGATCGACGGCCGCTTCTACGTGTTATTCGAGGAGCTCAAGTTCCGCTCTCCAAAGGGCACGATCCGCGGCTTCGAGCTTGGCGAGCAGGGCATGATCGGCGACTCCGTGCCGGTGCTCGAGTGCGACTATCATCTCTCGTATCCGTACACGTTCGAGTGGCGCGGCGAGCGCTTCATGATTCCGGAGTCGGTCGCGAATCGGACAGTGCAGCTCTACCGGGCCGTGAAGGCGCCGTACGAATGGGCGCTGGAGCGCGTGCTGCTCACCGACGTGCGGCTCGTCGACTCATCGGTCGTCGAGATCGACGGGCGCTGGTGGATGTTCGCGGGGACGGTGTCGCGAGGCGGCTCGCGGTGCGATGAGCTGAACATCTACTACGCGGATTCTCCGCTCGGGCCCTGGTGCGCGCACCGGAAGAATCCGGTGATCTCCGACGTTAGGCATGCGCGTCCCGCCGGTCGACCGTTTCAGGTTGGCGATACCTGGTATCGCCCCGCGCAGGACTGCTCGCGCCGCTATGGTTGGGGGGTGACGCTGCGTCGTGTCGTGCGCCTCGATCCGAGCGAGTTCGTGGAGGAGACCGTGACCAGGTTGACGCCGGACTGGGACCGATCGCTTCTCGCCACACACACGGTCAATGCCGTGAACGGTCTGACGCTGATCGACATGGAGCGACGGCGGCGCAAGGCGTGGCTGGGCGGCAAATAGAGCTTCTTGAACGGCATCACTGAGCTTCGCCGAATTCAGTGTTAGGTCTTGCCGTTACCCCCACGGTCCCGGTCGTGTGCCAACGTGGTGCAGTCCTGTGACCTCCGTGGTTCATTCATTTCTTTTTTGCGTCGACCGTGTCGACCAAGGTCGGGGGAGCCATCCCGTTAGGCTGGAGTGTGATCGCGGAACACGTCGAGCGCGAGCTCCACCTTCCCGAACGGCGCCGACACCTGGACGCCCTGCACGGCCGACTTTACACACGCGAGCATCTCGCGCGCGATCATGATCCCCTCGGCCACCGCGTGCTCTTTCGACTTCTCGTTGGCGCGACGCATCCGCGTGATCACGCTCTCCGGCACCACCACGCCGGGCACCTCGTTCGCCAGGAATTCCGCGTTGCGGACGGACACGAGCGGCCAGATACCAGCGATCACGGGGATGCGGACGTGATCGATCTCGCCGAGGAAGCGCTCGAGCTGCGCGACATCGAATACCGGCTGCGTGATCGCATACTCGGCCCCCGCTTCGACCTTGAACTCGAACCGCTTGAGCTCGAGGGCCGGGTCGACCGCCGCGGGGTTCACCCCAACACCGATCGCATACCGCGTCGGGGCGCCGATGGGGTTGCCGCCCGGGTCGAGCCCGTGATTGAGGTTGCGAACGAGGTTGGTGAGCCCGATGGAGTCGATGTCGAAGACCGCCGTGGCGTCGGGGTACGGGCCCATCTTCGGCGGGTCGCCCGTAATGACCAGGATGTTTCTGAGCCCCATCGCCGACGCGCCTAACAAGTCGCTCAGCATGCCGAGCAGGTTGCGGTCGCGGCAGCAGTAGTGTGTGACGGTCTCGATGCCGACCTGCTGCTCGATGAGGAGGCTGGTCATGACCGCGCCCATGCGGCTCTGCGCGCGTGGCCCGTCGGGCACATTGACCGCGTCGACGCCTTCGCGCTTCAGGGCTGCGACGTCGGACAGCATCTTGCTCGCGTCGACCCCGCGCGGCGGAACGATCTCGACGGAGGTGACCATCTCGCCCTTCGCGATCTTCGCAGCGAAATGCGAGCGGTCCGCCAGCGGAACTGGTGTACAGCCCTTGGACGGGGAACCGGGAACAGGGAACGGGGAACCGCGGCTCCGAGACGCTTCTGTTCCCGGTTCCCCGTTCCCTGTTCCCGCCGTTCCGGTTCCCGGTTCCCGGTTCCTGGTGCCCGTTATGCGCGGCGCTAACGGCCGGACTCCGGAGACGATCGACCGGATATGATCCGGAGTCGTCCCGCAGCACCCGCCGATGAGCTTCGCGCCTGCCTGGATGAGATGCCGCGCATACGACGCCATGTATTCAGGGCTCGCCATGTACATGCTGCGCCCGCCGACATCGCGCGGCATGCCGGCGTTAGGCTGGGCGCTCAGCTTCTTCCGCGTCACGGTCGCCATCTTCTCGATCGCTTCGAGAATGGCCTGCGGGCCGACCGAGCAGTTGAGTCCGATGACGTCGACGTCCAGCTGCTCGAGCGTGCGGGCGACATCGTCCGGGCTCGCGCCATACGGCGTGCGCCCGTCGACACCGATCGTCATCTGCGCGATCACCGGCATCGTCGGGTCGACCGCCCGGGCGGCACGAATGCCCTGGCTGATCTCCGCGAGGTCGCCGAACGTCTCGAGCAGGAAGAGATCGACCCCACCGTCCCTGAGCGCCTGCATCTGCTCGTGGAACGTCAGGTAGGCCTCTTCGACGCTCGTTGGCCCGTAGGGCTCGATGCGCACGCCTAACGGCCCGACGGCGCCAGCCACGAGGTGGTCGTCACCGGCCACCTCGCGCGCGATACGTGCCGCCTCCCGGTTGATCTCCCGGACCTGCGACTCGAGCCCGTATTGCGAGAGCTTCAGCCGATTCGCGCCGAACGTGTTCGTCTCGAGAACTTCAGCCCCCGCCTTCGCGTACGCGGCGTGGACACCGCGCACGAGATCCGGCGTCTTGAGGTTGAGCTCATCGTAGCACTGGTTGATGAACACGCCTTTGGCGTACAGCATCGTCCCCATCGCGCCGTCGAAGACGACGACGCGCTCGGGATCGAGCAGGCGATTCAACAACCCGGCTCGCGTGGTCACGCCGCCGACTCTCCCGCCGCCGTTTGAGCTGATGGCTGATGGCTGATGGCGGATGGCTCACCACCCGATGTACCACGCACCGCGTAGTATTTCGCCTCCGGGTGGTGTACGATCATCGCCGCAGTCGACTGTTCAGGCACAAGCTGATACGCACTCGTTAGGGTCATCCCCAGCGCCTGCTCGACGGGCAGCAGCTTGAACACCTGTGCGTGATCGTCGAGATCCGGGCAGGCTCCATAGCCCCAGGAGTAGCGCTTCCCCTGCGCGCCCGAGATCCCGAGCTCGCGACGGATCCGCCGATGCATCCACTCGGCCGTTGCTTCCGCCGCTTCGACCGCGAGACCGTGCGAGTAGAACGCCTCGGTGTACTCACCCGCCTGCTGTAGCTCGTCGAATCGGCGCGCGGCCGCATCGCCAACCGTCACTACCTGCAGCGCGACAACGTCCACGTCCGATGACTGCGTCGACCGGAAATAGTCCGCGAGGCAGAGCCGATCGCGTCCTTCCTGACGCGGAAAGTGAAATCGCGCGATCTCACGAAGTGATGCGCCATCGCTCTCATACGCCGCCGGATCGTAGACGACGAGGTCGTTCCCGTCGCTCTGCACCGGGAAGAACCCGTACACTGCCTGCGCCGCGAGCCAGCCATCACGCTTCGCTTCCGACGTTAGGCGGTCGAGCGTTGGCTTGAACTCGTTGCGAACGGTCGCCTCATACTGCTCGCCCGACCCACGGCCGCCCCACTGCAGGCGATAGAGCTCATCGAGGTCGAGCAGCTCGAAGACTTCGTCCAGCGGGATGTCACGCACGACGCGCACGCCGAAAAACGGAGCGACGGGCAGGGCATTGTCCGCGCGGACATCGCTGCGCTGGCCGCCCCGGTCGCCGACTGCGATGTCCTTGCCCACCGTGGTGCGCAGGAAGACGTCGTTCCGCGCGGCCTCGAGCGCCCCCGCAACGAACTGCGAGCGACGGTCGACGTCCTGGAGTACGTCCATCGTCTCGAGCCCTTCGAACGCGTCCTTGCAGTAGAACACCCCGGGTCCGTATGGGCGCTCGCCGTCCACGAAGAGCGCCCGTCGCCCGAATCGCCGGTTGATCGCCGCGCCTCCGATCAGCACGGGGATCTGCATCCCGCGGCGATCGAGCTCCTGAACGCAGAGCGGCATCTGCTTGGATGTCGAGACGAGCAACGCGGAGAGACCGATTGCGTCGGCGCCGACCTCGATGGCCTTGTCGAGAATCGTGTTCACCGGCACCTGCTTGCCGAGGTCGAACACGGTATAGCCATTGTTGGAGAGGATGGTATTGACGAGCGACTTCCCGATGTCGTGCACGTCGCCGTACACGGTCGCGAGCACGACCTTGCCCTTCGTGTAGCCCTCTTTGCGTTCCAGGAACTGCTCGAGGTGCTTCACGGCCTTCTTCATCACCTCGGCCGACTGCAGCACGAACGGCAGAATGAGCTCTCCGGCTCCGAACTTGTCCCCGACCTCCTTCATGGCGGGGAGCAGCACTTCGTTCAGCACGCGAACCGGGTTTTCGCGAACGCCCGCTGCGTCGAGCGCCGCCTCGACGCCGTCCTTCTTGCGGTGCAGAACCATCCAGTGAACCCGGGCTTCCGGCATCTCGAACTGCGGACCGGATTCCGCTTCTTTCCCGCTTCCCTCCTCCTTCCCGCTTCCCTCGAAGTGCTCGATGAATTTCTGAAGGGCGTCGGGAGACTTGTTGAACACCAGGTCATCCGCCAGGCGTCGCTCATCGTCGGGCACTTCGAAATACGGCCGAACGTGCGCTGGATTCACGATCGCCGCGTCGAGCCCCGCCTGCACGCAGTGGTGCAGGAACACCGAGTTGAGCACCGCGCGCGCCTCGGGCGTGAGCCCGAAGCTCACGTTCGACACGCCGAGGATCGTGAACACGCCCGGGAGCTCGCGCTTGATGAGTCGGATGCCCTCGATCGTCTCCTTGGCACTCTCGATCCACTCGGCATCGCCGGTCGCGAGCGTGAACGTCAGCGCGTCGTAGATGAGATCCGATGGCGAGAGCCCGTACTCATCGACGACGATATCGTGAATCTTCCGCGCGACCTCGAGCTTCCGTTCGCGCGTCTTCGCCATGCCGATCTCGTCGATCGTCAGCGCGACGAGCGCGGCGCCATGCTTCTTTGCGAGCGGCACCACGGCGTCGATGCGTTTCCGGCCGTTCTCCATGTTGATGGAGTTCACGATCGCGCGTCCCGGCACGTGCTCGAGCGCCTTCTCGATCACGGACGCTTCCGTCGAGTCGATCATGAGCGGTGTCTCGACGGTCATCGAGAGCAGCTTCACCACCTTCGACATCTGCTCGGCCTCGTCGGCGCGCTCCGTGAGCGCAACGCACACATCGAGCACGTGTGCGCCCGAGTCGACCTGCTCCCGCGCGACGTCCACGATCGATTCGTAGTCGTCGGCGAGGAGCAGCCGCTTCACCTTCCGGGATCCCTGCGAGTTGACCCGTTCCCCGACGAGCAGGGGAGGGGGATCCTGGTGAAGGGTGATGGCCCGCATCGCGCTGCTCACGCGCGCTACGCGCGCGTGCCTCCCCGTTCCCGCCTTTGCCCGTTCCCCGTTCCCGGTTCCCGCGCCGCGAATAGCCTGAACGACGGCGGAAAGGTGCTCGGGGCGCGTTCCGCAGCATCCGCCGACAATCCTGACGCCGAATTCGTGAACGAATTCGGCCAACGCACGCGCCATGGGCTCCGGCTCGAGCGGGTACACCGCCTCCCCGACGCCCGTGTTGATCGGCAGCCCCGCGTTAGGTATCACCGAGATCGGATGCGTCGCGTGCTGCGTGAGGTAGCGCACCGGCTCGCGCATGTGCTCCGGACCCGTCGAGCAGTTGAGCCCCAGCACCTCGATGTCGAGCGCCTCGATCGTCGTCATCGCGCTCGCGATGTCGGTCCCGAGCAACATTCGGCCGCTCGTGTCCAGCGTCACCTGCGCCTGGACCGGAACGCGGAACTCGAGCTCCTTGAACAGTCGCTCGAACCCCGCCAGCGCCGCTTTCACCTCGAGAATGTCCTGCGACGTCTCGACGAGCAGTACATCGACGCCGCCCTCGATGAGATACTTCGCCTGCTGATAGTAGTTCTCGCTCAGCTCCTCGAACGTGATGTTCGAGAGCACGGGATCGCTGCTCGACGGCAGCATGCCGGTCGGACCGATCGATCCCGCGACAAATCGCGGTCGCTCCGGCGTCGCGAACTTGTCGCACGCGGCTCTCGCGAGCCGCGCTGCAGCGACGTTCATCTCCCGAACCTTGTCGCCCAGCCCCCACTCCTCGAGCCGCCGTGGGGTCGACTGGAACGTGCACGTCTCGACGACGTCGCAGCCCACGGCGAGAAACGATTCGTGAATTGCCTGAATGACATCGGGGCGCGTGAGAACCAGATGGTCGTTGCACCCCTCCAGCGATTTTCCGCCGAAGTCGTCGGCCGTCAGGTTGTAGCGCTGGATATTCGTCCCCATCGCACCATCGAACACGAGGACGCCGGCGGCGAGGGCGTCGAGGTAGCCCGTATCGCGATAGGGGAGTCGAGTGCTGCTCTTCGCTGTATCAGTCATGTTCGAGGCAATGAAAACGGCCCGGATGCGTGAGCGCCGGGCCGGCGCTTTAGCGGATGTTTTACGTGGCCGCAAGTTGCCCTAAATCGCCACGATTCTGTTGTCTCAGTCGACTTCGTCGTACGTCGACCGGCTCTGCATACATAGCCTTCGACGACTCGAACGGCAAGCGGAATGCCGCCTTGACAAGCGGCGCTGACCCTCGCTATACCGCCCGATCCTCCGGCGGCGTGTTGCGAGGCGCCCGACCTGTAGCGACCGCGCGTTCGGTAACTCGTTGCACCATCGTGATCAGGCGCTGTCGCTCCCATGGGAGGATCAGATCGGCGAGTGTCTGCCGCTGCACGCTGGCCGGCAGCGAGGGCACCGGCCCGTCGTCGTGTCGATACAACACAATGGCACACCCAGGCGGCAATCGAAGGCGGAGAAACTCGGGATCCGCGGCACAGGTTCGATCGACCATGGTCACGAGCGGCTGAATCTCCGAGAGCACCGCCGCTGCCTCGGCCATCGAACGCACGACGTGGGCTCGATGCCCCGCCGCGGCCAGCGCCTGCGCGATGCCTTCCAGGACGCCTTCGTCCGAGCCAATTACGAGCGACGTTGTCATCGTTTGCCTCCCTCCACGCCTTCCTCGGCAAGCCGTTCCACGGCCGCCGTTGAAACGCCTTCGACCTCGATCATCTTCGTCCTGCTCGTCGCCCCCGTGACGATGCGAACCCCCCGCCGAGAAATCGCCAAACGATCGGCGAGGAACGCGACAAGCGCCTGGTTTGCTGCACCGTCGACCGGTGGAGCGTGAAGCCTCACGCGCAGCGCTCCGCCCACGACACCAGTAATCTCGTCTCGCGACGCGCGCGGTTGGAGCCGGACCTGGAATCGTACTATCGTCCCGTGAGATTCCACAGCGAACTGCGTCACAGTGGCAGCGCGTTCACAACCAGGCCCGACAACAGCGTGATGATGAAGTACGCTACAAGTGGTGTCAGGTCGAGCATCCCGCCGACGGGCGGAATGAATCGTCGCAGCGGGCGCAGCAGCGGTTCGGTCAGGGTGTACGACCAGCGGACCCACCAGCTGGACCCCGACGTGCGAATCCATGACGCGATCACGCGCGCGAACAGTGCGATCTGCAGGATCCCGAAGATCCACTGAATCACCAGCCGGAGGATCCCGCGAGATCCGGCGCCCGCCGCGAATGCTGCGGACTCGACCTGTGCCCGAATGAATCCGAGCAGCCAGATGACGACAATGCCGCCAATGACGACCGCGGCAAGTGCCCACCACGGTGCGTTCGATGGGATGCCCCCGCCTCGAACGAGTCGGCGCTCGATGGGCGCCATGAGCGGGTCGATCGATCCGCGAAAAAACCGTGCGACGCCGGAGAATGGGCTAATACGTCTCGTGCGGACCGCCCAGTCGACGACACAGATCGCCGCGGCCGCCACGGCCGATACGAGGAACGCATAGCGCGCGACCAAGAGGATCGCATCGAGCGTGGCGATGAATGCACTCACGCGCGAATTCTGATCGCGGGCTCCGAGAGCAGCAAGTGCGGAACACTTGTCCAACGTCGTTTTAACGCCAGCTTTGCTTGAACCGCAAACCCGATTCGATCGCTCAGTCATGTACCTCGTCACCGGCGGTGCCGGCTTCATTGGATCGGCCGTCGTCCGGATGCTCATCCGGCGCGGCGCGGCGGTCGTCAACGTCGACAAGCTGACCTACGCCGGCAACCTCGACTCGCTCAGCGAAGTCGAGGCCGACTCGCGCTACGCGTTCGAGCGGGCTGACATCGGCGACGCTGACGCCATGCGCCGGATCTTCGAGCGATATCGACCCACCGGCGTGTTCCATCTTGCGGCCGAGTCGCACGTCGATCGATCGATCGACGCGCCGGCCGATTTCATCGCCACCAACATTGTGGGGACGTCGGTTCTGCTGGGGCAGGCGCGCCGGTACTGGACGTCGCTTCCCACGGATCGCGCACGCACGTTTCGCTTCGTGCACGTGTCCACGGACGAGGTGTACGGGTCGCTGGGTGCGCACGGCCATTTCACCGAGCACTCGCCCTATGCGCCGAGCTCTCCGTACTCGGCAAGCAAGGCCAGCGCGGACCATCTCGTGCGCGCGTGGCACCGCACCTACGGCTTCCCCACGCTCGTCACGAGCTGCTCGAACAACTACGGCCCGTATCAGTTTCTCGAGAAGCTGATTCCGCTCACGATCCTGAATGCGCTCGCGTCGCGGCCAATCGCCGTGTACGGGCGCGGAGAGAACGTTCGCGACTGGCTCCATGTGGACGATCACGCCGACGCGCTGCTGGCGGTGATGGAGCGCGGCCGGATCGGCGCGACGTACGCAATCGGTGCGCGAGCGGAACGCCGGAACATCGATGTGGTCGAGGCGGTGTGCGGAATCCTGGATGAGCTGAGGCCTCGGAGCGGAGGATCTCGCTACCGAGAGCTCATTGAGTTCGTGGCCGACCGTCCGGGTCACGACTATCGCTACGCCATCGATCCGTCCACGATCGAGCGAGAGCTCTCGTGGCGTCCGACCGAATTGTTCGACGCGGGTCTTCGCAAAACCGTGGCGTGGTACCTCGAGAACGAGGCCTGGCTCGACCGCGTTCGCAGCGGCGCGTACCGCGGCGAGCGCCTTGGCCTGGGCACGGGCGTATGAAGGGCATCGTCCTCGCGGGCGGCTCCGGCACGCGCCTGTACCCCATTACGCGCGCGGTGAGCAAGCAGCTGTTGCCGGTGTTCGACAAGCCGATGATCTACTACCCGCTGTCGACCCTGATGCTGGCCGGCGTCCGGGACGTGCTCATCATCTCGACACCGGACGAACTGCCGCGCTTCCAGCTGTTGCTCGGCGACGGCTCGCAGTGGGGCGTCTCGTTCAGCTACGCCGAGCAGCCGGTGCCTAACGGGTTGGCCCAGGCGTTCGTGATCGGCCGTGAGTTCGTCGGCGGCGATCGTGTCGCCCTCGTTCTCGGTGACAATCTGTTTTACGGCGGCGGCCTGGGGGCGCTTCTCCAGAAGGCAGCCGCCCGGTCGTTAGGCGCGACCGTGTTCGGCTACACCGTGAGCCATCCGCAGCGGTACGGCGTCATCGAGATCGCCCCGGATGGCCGCGCGCTCGACATTGTCGAGAAGCCGGAGCACCCGCCGTCGAACTACGCGGTCACGGGCCTGTATTTCTACGACAACGATGTGCTGTCGATCGCGGCCGGCCTCCAGCCATCGCGCCGGGGAGAGTACGAGATCACGGACGTGAACCGCGCGTACCTGCAGCGTGATCGACTGCACGTCGAGCTGCTCGGGCGCGGGATCGCGTGGCTCGACACGGGCACCCACGAGTCACTACTCGACGCGAGCAACTTCATCGCGGTGATCGAGCACCGGCAGGGACTCAAGGTCGGCTGCGTCGAGGAGGTCGCGTTTCGCGCTGGGTACATCGACGCCGAGCAGCTACAGCGCCTCGCGACACCTCTCTCGGGGAGTGGATACGGTGAATACCTGATGCGGGTGGCGCGAGAATCGAATCCCGAGCGGCTCACGGACTACTGAACCGCATCGGAGACGGCGGCGACGCTCGCGCCGCCGCGTCGGACGAGAAAGCGGGCGCCGCGCGCCTTCCAGAGCCATGCCGCGCCCGATCCGGCGACCGCGCCCGCCGCTGCACTCGCCCACTCCCACCATGCCGCCGGCGCCGTCCCGGCGAGCATCGGCACGATCGTCAGCCCGACGAGAAAGGCGATTGCGAGCGCTCCGAGAGCCACGAACGGCCCGCGGGGCCAACCACGTGCTGTCGCCCCGGCCCCGGTTTGTTCTTCCATACCACAGCCGATCCAGTAACCAGCCGGGAACGCGAGCGCCATCAGCCAGATGGCCCCGAACCAGAGGAACCGAGGCAACGCGAGCGCGAACGGGTCGAGAAGCCGCCAGCCGAGGGATGGTGATAGTCGCAGTGCTTCCTGACGGTCTTCAGTGGCGGCCACGAGCGAACTGCCCTCGCGAGCGCAGGTGAACCGGACGCGTGTCGGCGACACACCCTCGGGCCCGAGCGCGTCCGGCAGCGCCACCCGTGGTGACCGAAAGCGAAAATCGGCCGAGCGCGTCTTCTCTTCGCACGTGAGATCCCATCCGTGCTGCTCGATCGAAACGAGCACGGTGAACTCCTCGGCGATCCGCGCGATGACCGAGCGCCGCCTTCGAATCCCTTTAGTCTCGAACGAGACGGTGGCGTGCCATCCGGGCCTCGCGAGCTTGCGATCGAGGCCGAGCGATCTGGGCGGGAAGAAGGCCGGCGAAAGGTCGATGCCATCCAGCTTGAAGTCGAGCACTCGGCCGGCGAAGGGCTCGAACGATTCGCGTTCGGGAGTCCACTGTATCCAGAGGCTCCACGGGATTCTCGCCGGACGAAGTCCGAGACTCGTGAGCGTCGTGACAAGGAGGAACGCCGCCGCGCCGACGGCTGCGAGCACCGTCGCTTCGCGCCCGCGTGGTCGAAGGAGAATCGCCCGCCGCACCGCCAGCTCCACGCCCAGCAGACCACCTAACGAATTGGCGAGCAGGTCGCTGAGTGACGAATCCCGGCCCGGAACGATCCGCACCTGCATCGACTCGATGAACGTCGTCACTGCCACGCACGCGAGCACGCTGCGCCAGCGGTGGCCGGACGCCAGGGCGAACGCGAAGCCAAGCGGCAGAAACAGCACGATGTTGTTCAGCACGTCGAGTCCGCCGAACTCACCGCAGGGGATGCACCAGAAGCTGGACGACGACGTGTCGCTGGATGGCGTGAGCGTCGCGAGGAAAACCACCGCGAGCACCAACGCCGAGAGAACGATCCCTACGCGTCGTGCGCCTGGTTGGCCCCTAGCGCCAAGCATCCCCGGCCCCGGCAGTCCTGGCCACCCGCTCGAGCACTCGGCAGGCGGCGCTCTCTGGTTTCGGCGGCGCGTCCTCTGGTCGCACCGCGAGCAGCAGCGTCTGCGGAGAGAACGCCTGCACGAGGTCGAGCCGTGCGCAATCGCGGAGGCTGAGCCGGACCACTGTAGCGCCGTCCGAGAACACAGGCGTCGTTATGATGTACGACACACGCTCTCGCCGAAGTAAGCCATCGAGGGAGTCCGGAGGGAGGCCCACGACCTCGTCCCAGTAGAGGGCCTGCCGTCTCGAATGGTAGTAGAGGCTCGGCGCTTTCGGTGCGATTACACGCGCCCCCGGTGCCGAGTGGATGGCCAGGTACTGAACGGCGTCCAGGAAATCGAGCTCCCGAGGCAACGCGCAATCAACACGGGCCCGGTCGCAGTCGAGCGCGCGCGTCACGCGGTGCGCGTCTTCGAATAGCGCGGAGCCGGCCAGGAGCATGGCGACGATGGCGGGCGGAAGCCATCGGCGGTCGCGTGCGAGTACGCTGGACGCGACGCTTGCCCCGATGACGACCAGTGCGACGAGCAGCGGCAGCACTGGCCCCACAAAACGCTCGATCATCCATGCCCAGACCGAGAGCAGAGCCCCGTACGCACCGAGGTACCATACGGCCGCGTTCCAGCGCCCCCACGCCGAGATCATTCCAAGGGTCAGCAGCACGCCGATCACGAGCGCCCACCCCACGTTGTCGAGTTGCGTGCGGGGCGTCAGAGGCAATGCGAGTTGCTCGAGGACCGTTCGCCCGCCGTACATCGCGACGTTTTCCTTTAGCCGCGTCACCATCGTGCTCCGCAGCGAACCATCGCCCACGCGGATGTTCACGGCGTCGTCGACGTATGACCGCCGCACCTCTCGCGCCGGGGCGACGACCGTCCACGCCAGCCACGCACCCACAGTGACGGTCGCCGCGGCGCCAAACACCATCACCCAGCGGTAGCGTCGCCGGAGGAGCCAATGCACGCCTAACGCGCCGATGAGCGTGACGCCCGCGCTCCGTGTCAACGCCGCCGCAATCGCGAGACCGCCGGCGGCCAGAGCCGCCCGCGCGCCACGTTGACGGCCGTCACGCTGGCCGACGGCGCGGTCCGCTGCCCACAGCGATGCGAGCGTGAGCGTCGTGTACAATGTTTCCGACTGCACGCTGCTCGCATTTACAAGCAACTCCGGATTCACGGCCGCGCCGGCGGTCACGAGGAACGCGAGCTCGACCGACCAGCGGCGTCGCACGACGTCGAACAGAAACAGCAGGCCCGCGATGGAAACCAGAATTCCGGCGGCCGAGATCAGTCCGAAATGCTCTCCGAACGGCGCCGTCAGCACGGCGAGAAATGCCGGATACCCTGGCGGAAACCGCGCCGCCACCGGGTTCCCGACGAAATACGGCTCGCGGTAATTGAACGCCTGCAGGGATCGGCTCAGGAGCAGATATGCGGCGTCGTCACCGAAGGTGAAGATGCCGCGGGCGCGTAGTTGCCAGGCGAGCAGTCCGTGTCCCGCGAGCAGGGCGGCGAGCAGCATCTTGTGCCGACCGATCATCGTCGCGGGCATCGAAGACTCGAACGCGGACGAGTTGCCGGAATGCCGCATCGGTTGTGACGTGCGCAGCAACGAGGGCCTATCGCTGGCGCGCTGTCGCGCTGAGCTCCTCGAGCGCGTCGAACAGGCGCGCCGACTGCGTCGCCCGGTCGAATCGACCGTCGCGGTTCAGCGCGGCCGGACGGACACCCGCACGGAACTGGGCGAAGCGATTTGCGATCGCGCGCTCCATCGAGTCGACGTCGTCAGGTTGCACGACGTCCGCGTCGGTGTCGGCCAGCAAGCGAGCCGTCGCGCTGTCCGAATCCGCCAACGCCAACAACCAGGCGTCGAATCGCGTGTACTCGAACAGCTTTGCCGGCAGCGTCATCTCCGTCCGAAGCGGCAAGCTCACCAACAGCGTCGCGTTCGAGAGCAGCTCGAGGGCCTCGCGGCGCGGCCGGAACCCGTGCGAACGGAAGTGGGCCCCGAGGCCTTCCTCGCGGGCGATCGTCGTGAGCGGAACCCCTTCGCAGGCGTCACCGCCCATGAACTCGACCGCGAACTCGTTAGGTGCCGCCCCGGTACTGCGCGCAACCCGCGCGGCGGCGCGAAACAATGGCCGCGGATTTCGACCGAGATAGATCAGGCCAGTGAAGGCGATCACGAACCGGTTTCCGGGTGATCCCTTCGGCAACGGATCGGAGTCGGCGCCGTTCATCACCGTGACGATCCTGCCACGAACATCGGGATACTTCGCGAGCTGCAGCTCCTCATGCGCTTGCGACGTGACGACGACCAAGTTCGCGGCCGAGACGCACGCGCGTTCACGCGCCCGAGTCTCACGCCGCCACACCGCGCCGCGCAGCTCGTCAGGCATCGCACTCTCGTCGGACCACGGATCCCGCATGTCCACAACCAACGGTAACCCGGCGCGCGCCGCGATCGTCATCGCGGCCTCGTGTGCGGTGTGAGGCGGGCCGGAGCTGACCACGACATCGTACTGATTGGCCGCCGTCAGCTCATTCCCGATCGCCGACGCACGACGTGCGAGCGCATCGGCGAGCGCAAAATGTGCGCGGGTGCGAAACAGGCGGCGCCAGGCGGTGCCGGCCGGGTGATACGGCTCGGCCCCGTTCGTTCGATCGACGCGCGCGGGACCACGAGCGGCTTGTGGCGCGCCGCGCCGGCGGATCCTTCCCCACGCCGACATCATCGTTCGATACCACGCCGGGCGATCGCCCGAAAATCCGAACACTCGAATGCCCTGCGGAAGCTGGCGCAACCGAGTCGGGTCGACCGTTCCCATAAACTCCGAGTGGAGTGAAACGACGTCGATCGCCCACCCGCGCTCGGCACCGAACCGAGACAGCGACAGCCATCGGAGCGCGCCCACCTCGGCGCTCGGCGGGAAGTAGAAAAAGACGAGGAGCAGCCGCCGTGTGGCGTCAGGGTTCGGTTCCGTCTGGAAAAATGGCGTCAGCGAACCCTGACGGATGGTATCCTCCCAACTCACCACGCCCAGATCATCGGCGACGCGAGTTCCCACGAGGGTAGTTGCTGTCAGCTGCAGACTACTCTCAGCCGACGGCATGCGCGCGAATGACCCTTCGTGGTAGCAGTGCGGACACGCCACTCAGCCAGCTCTCGAACTCGAGCGCCGAGGTCGCGAGCGTGTCGATGAGTCTCGGCAGCATCATGGGCTTGGACGCGGCCGACGCGAGCCCCGGGAAGCATGTCGTCGCCGACTTGACCCCCAACCGGCCAAGCCGCTCCGGAAACGACGGGTGGGTCACGCCGCTCGGGTAACAGAAATGCGTCGCGTCCTGGGCGCTCGTGAGGCTTGCGATGATTGTACGATTCTCCACGATCTCCTGTTCGAACGCGCCGGCATCAGTGGGAACGCGATGCCGATGCGTGTGCAGCTGTACATCCACGAGATCACGCGGGAGCTCCGCTACCTCGTCCGGCGACATCAGATGAAGCAGACGTCTGCGAAGCATGTCTTTGTAATCGAACCCCACTCGTGCCGCCGTCTCCACCAAGACGTCATCCTTGTCACGCCCCGTCAGCCCCTGTTTGACGCAGTGATGTCGTACCGCAACGAATGCCGCGTCACGTTCACTCGCGCTCGCGAGCCGGAACGACTTGCCCTTCGCAGTCAATCCAGTCGTCTCGAACGTCCGGTCTTGGCTCTTCCAAAGTATGTAGCGGAGCGCGGTGGTGAAAACCGGCCGCTGATGCACACAGTAATAGCTCGTCAAATAGACGGTGGCCGGAAAGCCGAACTCCTGGAGCAACGGGAGTGCCATGGAGTGGAAGTCGACCGAGCCGTCGTCGAACGTGAGCGCCACCGCTCGGGGCGGCAGCGATCCATTGTATAAGCGCGTGATGGCCTCGCCAAGCGGAAGGACCGCGTACCCGCCATCGCGAAGTGCGGAGAATCGCTCGCGGAGCAGCTCGGGGGGGATGTAGAGCTCGGGATCCCATAGATGCTCGTCCGCCGTCGATATGCCGTGGTACCCAAGGATCAACAAACGACGTCTGCGCCACAATGTCTGGCGGGCAAAGCTCAAGACCCCGGTCTTACGTGCTGCGCCCAACGTGCCACGCTTGATTCGTTTCAGCATCGAAGCGGGCGCGGATGTGCGAGTCATATCCTCTTTTAAGGTCGAAGAGAAATGCGACATGCAAAATCAGAGTTAACCGGGCTCAGTCGCAAGTCGGGGACCCCAGGTCGATCGGGTCCGCGCCACGCCTTTGGCTATTCCGCCAAGCTGATTCTCGACCCGGTTTCCTCGATGGACGGTGACTTGAGGGCCTCGCGAGGGGCCTAGCGCTCAGTTTGAGACGATCCGGGCGCGCGGCGGGCGTCCGTGATGGTTGGGCTCCCCGGGACCGACCTGGGCCTACCTGTGGCGCTCGTGCGGCGGTCGAGTGGCGGGCTCGCGACTCCCACATATCATTCCCGCCAGGTAACGAACCGTTATTACGGTTTGATGGTTCGGCGTTGGGCCTGGTGCCGAGGAATTCTGTGGCCTCGGCCGGTCCCCGACGGTCTTACCCTTGCGGTGTAGCGGGCGAAACCGCACGTCGGTGGGACTCATCGTCCAGCCGACCGTTGATCAATTCATCGGTGAGACATGTCCAGTCAGATCGCCACGGCGAACCAGTTCGACCAGCAGGCGCTTGAAGTCACTCGCGGAGAGCGATTCGAGTTCGGAAAGAACTGGAGCAACTTTCTAAAGGTCGTCGACGAGGAGAAGATCGAGCAGGCCGTGGCGTCGCTGCGGCGCCTGCTCGGGGTCGAGGCCCTCAGCGGATCGACCTTCCTCGATATCGGATCGGGAAGCGGCTTGTTCTCGCTCGCGGCTCACCGATTGGGTGCGCGCGTGCGATCGTTCGACTACGACACGCATTCCGTCGCGTGCACGACGGAGATGAGGCGCCGGTTCGCCTCGCCCGGCGCCGATTGGACCGTCGAGCGCGGGTCTGTGCTCGACCAGGCTTACATGAGTTCACTCGGCAAATACGACTACGTCTACTCGTGGGGCGTTCTGCACCACACGGGACAGATGTGGTCAGCGATCGAGAACGCGGCGAGCCTCGTTGCACCCGGTGGCACCTTCGCGATCGCGATCTATAACGACCAGGGCGTGTGGTCGAAGCGATGGGCGGCGCTTAAGCGCTTCTATTGTTCTGGGCCATTCGGGAAGGCCGTCATGTGCTCGACGTATATCCCGGCCGTGGTGGCTCGTGAGTTCGCCGCCGACGTCTTCTGGCGGCGTAATCCGTTCAAGCGCTACACCCAATACGGATCGTCGCGCGGCATGTCGGTCTTCTACGACTGGTTCGATTGGCTCGGCGGCTATCCGTTCGAGGTGGCGAAGCCGGAGGAGATCTTTCAGTTCGGCCGTCGCAACGGTCTCGAGATGACCAATATGACGACCTGCGGCGGCTCCGTCGGCTGCAACGAGTTCGTGTTTCGCCGGCCGCGGCTTCATGCGCACGGGTAACCCGAGCGCCGCTATCGAGTCGATCGACGATCGATGTGTGGAATAGCCGGCTTCGCCGGTAGCCTGGCGGATGGTCCCGATGCGGCCGAGCGGCTGCGCCGGATGTGTGACGCCATTCGGCACCGAGGCCCCGACGACAGCGGGTATCATGTCGCGCCCGGCGTGGCGATCGGCATGCGCCGGCTCAGCATCATCGACGTCGCCGGCGGCCATCAGCCGATGACGAACGAGGACGGCACGCTCCACGTCGTCTTCAATGGCGAGATCTACAACTATCAGGCGCTGCGGGCACGGCTGCTTGCCGGCCGGCATCGCCTAACGACTTCCAGCGATACCGAGACCCTGGTCCACCTGTACGAGGATCACGGGGCAGGGCTCGCGCGGGAGCTGCGCGGCATGTTCGGCTTCGCCATTTGGGATGATCGGCGGCGGCGCCTGCTCATCGCCCGCGATCGCCTTGGCATCAAGCCGCTCTACTACTGGCCGACGCGTGACGGAGTCGCGTTCGCGTCCGAGCTGCGCGCGCTCGTCACGCTGCCTGAGTTCCCCCGGGCGCTGGATCCGGACGCCGTCGTGGACTACATGGCGGTCGGCTACGTGCCGGAGCCGCGAACCATTTTCGCTGGTGTGCACAAGCTCCCGCCTGGGCACCTGCTCGAGTGGACGCGCGAAGGCGGCGTTCGGATTGAGCGTTACTGGTCGCCCTCCGTCGCGGAGAACACGCGGATCACGGAGCAGGAAGCCATCGAGGAAACGCGGCGCCTTCTCGACGAATCGGTTCGCATTCATCTGCTGTCGGAAGTTCCGCTCGGAGCATTCCTGTCCGGCGGCATCGATTCGTCGGGAGTCGTGGCCACAATGGCGCGCATGTCGGATCGCGCCGTCCGTACGTTCTCGATCGGATTCGCGGAGCGCGAGTTCGATGAGTCGCGCCATGCCGCCGAGGTGGCGGGTGTGCTGGGCACGGAGCATACACAGCTCGTGGTGCGCCCGGACGCCGAGCTGCTCTTCGAGCAGGTCGCTCGCGCGCTCGACGAGCCGTTTGGTGACCCGTCGGCGGTGCCGACATTCCTTGTCTCGTATCTCGCACGTCGCGACGTGACCGTCGCCCTCTCGGGCGATGGTGGCGATGAGCTGTTCGGCGGCTACACGCGCTACTTCGAGCTGAACGGCGCCAGGTCGCTGCCGCCGCTCGCGCGCTCGGTGCTGCGCAACGTCGCCCTCCGGCTGCCGCACGCGACGTATGGCCGCAACCGGTTGTTGTCGCTTGGTCGTACGATGCGCGGACGGTACGCCGGCACCGTCGCGCTTCCGCTGCGTGAAGCGGAGGGCGGGCTGCTGCGCGAAGACGTCGCGATGCGTGCGGTCCCGTTCGACGAGACCCTCGATCGTTGGTTTACAAACGATTCGGCTCGCGACTTCATGACGCAGCTCATGATCGTCGATGTGCAGAGCTACCTGCCCGGCGACATCCTCACGAAGGTCGACCGCATGAGCATGGCGCACTCACTCGAGGCGCGTGTGCCGCTGCTCGACCACGAGATTGCCGAATTTGCGCTCTCGTTACCGCCGTCACTCAAGTTCCGTGACGGTGTGGGGAAGTGGGTGCTGCGACGCGCGCTCGGCGATCGCGTGCCGGACGAAGTGTTCCGGCGGCCGAAGCAGGGATTCGACGTTCCACTGCGGGACTGGTTCCGCGGCCCGCTCGCGCACCGGCTCGACGCGCTCGCGGATCGCTCGTCGGCCGTCTACGATTTCGTCGAGCCGCGCGCAGTCGAGCGTGTCGTGCAGGAGCATCGCGTCGGGCGTCGCGATCACGCGCGCACCATCTGGCGGCTGGTGATGTTCGACCAGTGGTCACGGCTCTATTCGACCGGAGAGTTCGTGCGTCCGGTCACGATCACCAGCGATGTCGATGCGCTCCTCGGGCGTGCCATCGCGGACGGAGATCTCGTTAGGTCAAATTGACCGCGCGCGGCCGCCCGCCGCGCAATCTAAACAACGCCTAACGTGTTGTGGCGCACGTCGAAACGGTTCGTTCCGGGCGTCGTGACTCCGCGCCGGCCATGTCGTCTACTGGCTGACATTCGGCGTCGCAAACTGCGCGGCACGTGGCAGAATGCGCCGTACATCACACGGCAGGATCGGCCCTCGGGCATCGAGGGCGCGACAAGGGCACACCCGATCGAAAGACGGGGCCGCAAAGCCAACGGGGCTACCGCGCGCGGTCGCAAGTCAGCCGCACGCCACGCCGGCCGGGTTGCCGAACGCCTTGCGCTGGAGACGCATCCATGCCCCGCACTCGTCAGCCGATTGCTCGCGGTTGGGTGCTCGGTTGCCTCATCGCCGTCGGCGCGTGCGCCGGCGGAGAGACAGTTGGCACCGACGCGCAACACGATGGCTCGTCCGTCACGGTCCGCATCACGCCGCCCGTCGACTCGTTAGGCGTCGGCGAGACGCGCCGACTCACCATCGCGGTCACGGACGAGGACGGGACCCGGCGCTCGGCGATCGTCAAATGGAAGTCGGTGAACCCCGCGATCGCGACGGTCAACGCGACCGGCGATGTCACCGCGCTCGCCGAGGGCGCTGTTGCCGTCGTCGCGAAAGTCGGGCCGAGAGCCGACACCGCAAGCATCTACGTTCGCCCCGGCAACCTCTCCGTCCAGCCGAACGCCGTCAACACGGTCGTCGGTGAGGCCATCCAGTTTTCCGCAACCACCAGCGGTGGCGACGGCGCGTCCGGGATGACCGTGACCTGGTCGTCGTCCAACACCAACGTGGCGGTCGTCGACCCCGATGGCACCGTCTCGATGGTCGGGCAGGGCGAGGCGATCCTCACCGCGACCGCCGGCAAGCGGACCGGGACGGCCTCCGTGTCGGTGCGCCAGCGTGATGTCGCCTCGCTCCGGGTCACGCCGTCCACGAGCACGATGTATCCGAACGATACCGCGCAGCTGCACATCGCCGCGTTCGACGACGCGGGCCATGCAATGGCGCTCGTCGCGGGCAATAGTCAGTGGAGCTCGTCGGACTCCCGCGTGGCCACCGTTAGCGACCGTGGCGTCGTCACCGCGCTGGCCGCGGGGTCCGCGGTCATGACGGTCCATATCGGCAGCAAGACGGCGACCGCCGCCGTGAACGTTCAGGGACTTCCCGTCGCGTCCGTGTTCGTGTCGCTCGAGACCGGCACGCTGGAAGTCGGTCAGGTCACCAAAGCGAAGGCGACGCTCGCCGACGCTGAGGGCACCGCCTTGTCAGGTCGCGCCGTCGCATGGCAGAGCTCGAACCCCGCGATCGCCACGGTCAACTCGTTAGGTGTCGTGACCGCGGTCGGCCGCGGCAGCGCCACCATCAGCGCGATCGCCGAAGGCAAGACCGGCAGCGCCGACCTCACCGTGGCCACGAAATCGGTCGCGTCGGTCGTGATCTCGCCGAACCCCGCGTCCGCCGCCGTCGGTCAGAAGGCTCGCCTAACGGCCACGGCGAAGGATGCCGGCGGCGGTGTCCTCACCGGCCGAACCATCACCTGGACGAGCGGCAACCCGACCGTCGCCTCGGTCTCCGCGAATGGGCTGGTCACCGCGGTCAGCGCCGGCACGGCAACGATCTCCGCTTCCACCGGCGGCGTGAGCGGCACCTCGCAGTTCCAGGCAACGACGGTGGCCGCGGCGTCGGTCAGCGTCGCACCGACCGCGCCTAACGTGCGCGTTGGCGAAGACGTGCAGCTGACCGTGACCGCCAAGGACGCCAGCGGGAACGTCCTCGCTTCACGCGTTCCCACTTGGAGCAGCTCCAACCCGATCGTCGCCACCGTCTCGGCCTCCGGGCGCGTGACCGGCGTCTCGAAGGGAACCGCCACCGTCACCGCCACCGTCGACGGGAAGAGCGCTCCCGCGAGCGTTTCCGTCGCCAACGCGGCGCCGGCGCCGGTCGCGTCAATCGCCGTGACGTTGAACGCCAGCTCGATCAACGCCGGCCAGTCGACGCAGGCCGTCGCCGTCACCCGTGACGCCGCCGGCAACGTCGTCGCCGGACGCACGATCACGTGGAGCAGCGGAGCGCCGGCACTCGCTACCGTGTCCGCTTCCGGCGTCGTCTCCGCGATCGCCGCGGGCTCCGTCAGCATCAGCGCTACCAGCGAAGGCGTGTCCAACTCGGCCACCCTCGTGATCACCGGCTCGACGCAGCCGGTCGCGAGCGTGTCACTGAGCGCGCCCTCGGCGTCGATGGTCGCCGGGCAGTCACAGGCAATCGCGGTCACGCTGAAGGATGCGTCAGGCAATACGCTCACCGGTCGAACGATCGCCTGGTCGAGCTCCAGCACATCGATAGCGACGGTCTCTCCGTCGGGTCAGGTGACCGCGGTCGGTGCCGGATCCGCAGTCATCACCGCGACCAGCGAGGGCAAGAGCGGCACGCTCGCGCTCAAGGTGACGGCGGCACCAGTCGATCCACCAACATCCGTCGCGGTCACCGCGCCAGCGACGACGCTCTCGATCAAGCAAACCACGCAGGCGACTGCGGTCCCGAAGGACAGCAAAGGCACTCCCCTGACCGGGCGTACCGCAACCTGGTCGAGCGCATCCCCCAATATCGCCACGGTGTCGGCGACGGGTCTCATTACCGCAGTCGCTGCGGGAACCGTGGCGATCAAGGCGACGGTCGATGGAGTCGTAGGTTCGCTCGGAATAACGGTCAGCGGTTCCACCACCACAAGTGGCGCAGTTTCAACCGTCAGGGTGACGCTCGCCCAGGCGGTGGTTCAGCCGGGCGGCAGCACACAGGCCACCGCGGTCGCGCTCGATGCAAGAAGCGGCGTGATTTCGGCTGGCACGCCGACGTGGTCGAGCTCCAATACGAGTGTCGCCACCGTGTCATCGAATGGCGTCGTCACCGCAGTCGCGGCGGGCCAGGCGACGATCAACGCGACGATCTCGGGTGTGTCTGGCTCCGGTACGCTGACCGTTTCCAGTACGACCTCGGTGAGCGGCACCGCCATCGCCACCGTTCCGACGCTTCCACAGGCACTCCCCTCGACAACAGTCGGCGCGCCGACTCGAGTGGTGCGCCTCCCGGCGGGCGGTGACCTTCAGGGCGCCCTGAATGCGGCGCGCCCCGGCGACGAGATCCGTCTCGCTGCCGGCGCGACGTGGACCGGCAATTTCGTGATTCCCGCGACGTCCGCCTGCTCAGTGTCGGAGTGGATTACCGTGCGGTCGGACGTGTCGGATGCACAGCTGCCCGCGTCAGGCGTGCGGATGACCCCAGCCGCGGCGACGGGACTCGCGAAGATCGTGACCAACAACGCCACTGCCGCGCTTCGTACCAACGGCCCGACGTGCGGGTGGCGATTGTTTGGGCTCGAGATCGTTTCGACGAACGACCCGACAGTCCTCAACTACGGTATCCTGAAGCTCGGCGACGGTGGCTCGGTCAGCGCCGGCGAGGTTCAGATCTCACTGAGCAAGGTGCCGCAGGACTTCATTCTCGACCGAGTGTATGTGCACGGCACCAAGACGGCGAACGTGGTGCGCTGCATCGTGCTCAACTCGGGTCGAACCGCGATCATCAACTCGTGGATCTCCGACTGTCACTCGAAGGGCTGGGACTCGCAGTCGATCGAAGGCTGGAATGGCCCGGGGCCGTATCTCATCGAGAACAATTTCCTTTCCGGCGCGGGCGAGAACGTCATGTTCGGCGGCGCTGACCCCGGAGTCTACGGACTGTCGCCGAGCGACATCACGATCCGTGGGAACCACATCTGGAAAGACCCGACCTGGAAGGGCACGTGGACGGTCAAGAACCTGTTCGAGCTCAAAAACGCCCGGCGGGTGCTCATCGAGAACAACGTCTTCGAGAACAACTGGGCCGATGCGCAGCAGGGCATGGCCATCGTGATCAAGTCGTCGCAGGACTCCTGCGGCACATGCACGTGGCAGGGCACGACCGACGTCACCTTCCGCTACAACATCGTGCGGAACTCGCCGCGCGGGTTCAACGTGCAGGCGGTCGACTGCACCGGCCAGGCGTGCGTGGACGTCCACGTGCAGCGCGTTCGCGCGGAGAACAACCTCTTCGAGAACATCGGGACGTTCAACGGCACGGGAGTCGATGGGTTCCTGACGCTACTAACCCATGACCTCACCGACGTCGCGCTGTTACACAACACCTTCGTTGGCAACTTGCCAACCAAGGGCATAGGAACCGTGATGGATTACGGCGCGGGCGCGGCACGACGACTCCAGATCGACGACAACGTCTTCGCCGGGCAGGCCGACTACGCGGTGTTCTACTCCGGGATGCAGGTCGGCACCGCATCGCTGCAGGCGATGGCGGGATCGTCCTGGTCGTATCAGCGGAACGTCACTGGCAACGTGAACCCGTCGTACACGTCAAAATTTCCTGTCGAGAGCTGGTACCCAACGCTCGCCGGAATCGGGTTTACGAGCGCTACGGATTACCGCTTGTCCGCGGCAAGTCAGTACAAGGGCCGCGGGTCCGGCGGCACTGATCCGGGCGCAAATATCGACGAGCTGTCTCGCCGAACCGCCGGTTCAAAGGTTGGGATGTAGACAGCGTCTTTTTTCGCCAAAGCATTGCAGCGGGGCCAGGAATTTCTTCCTGGCCCCGCGTTTCTCATGCGCCAACCGCGCGGCCAGTAGACTGACGATTTGTTTAGTCTGTGATGCGGATCACCAAATTAGAAGAGCGTAATTCATTGAGGTTAAACGAGATACAGATTGACCACTCGGACAGCATTCGCCCAATAAAGGGCGCTTGAACGGGTGGACGCACGTCCCCGGGAATTCGACATTGCCGGCTGAACAATTCGGCAGGATCGCGGACCCTTGCTCTCTGGAGGGTAGCGACAAAGGCAAAGCCGCTCGAAAGGCGGTGACGCAAAGCCATTGGGGCTACCGTGCGCAACGAGGCGCACCACGCTTGCCAGGCCGCCGACCTAACGGGGAGTACAAAGACGATGATGGTCCGCCGCACCCGCACGCTTGCTATCAGCCTTTGCGCCGCCGCGATCGCTGCCTGTGACTCGCCCACCGATCCCGCCACATCGGAAATCAAGGGTGGCCTCGATCCCGCCGCGCACGAAGTCGCCGCGACTACCTGCGTCACCGGAGCGACCACACTCGTCGTCTCCGTCTACCCGAAAACGATTGCCGTGAATGGCGCGGCTACGCCCTACGCGAGCGTGTATAGCGCGACCGGGGGCGGCCTGAGTTCGCGGGGGGTCAAGTGGACTATCCAGGACACGACCATCGTGCACGTGACGGGTATCGATTCGAACGGGCGGCCGATTCTGACGGGCCGCCGCGGCGGAACGACCAACATCGTCGGCTGGTGCGGTTCCATCAACACGTCGAAGCCGCTGACCGTCACCGGAATATCGACATCGAGCGCCGACGTCATGTCCGTCAGCTTCTCCGCGCAGTCAGTGCCAATCGGGCAAACGACGCAAGCGGTCGCCAAGGAGACCACCTCGTCGGGTAGCCCAGTCACCATGGGCACGGTGACTTGGACCAGCTCCAACACGGCAATCGCGACGGTCTCGACCACCGGCCTTGTCACCGGCAAGGGCACTGGATCGGCTACGATCACTGCCAAGACCTCCACCGCGACCGGATCGAAATCGATCACGATCGGGAGCTCGTCGCCGGTGGCGTCGCCGAGCGTCTCGGGAATCACCGCCGCCGAACCGGCCGCGCCGCAGACCACGCCGACGTACAGTGCACTCCCGTCTGCGTCTCGCGTAGTTCGCGTCGCCGCGGGCGGTAACCTGCAGGCTGCGCTGGATAATGCACTGCCGGGCGATGCCATTCTCCTCGCGCCTGGCGCGAAGTACACCGGCAATTTCATTCTCCGCAACAAGAACATCGCGTCGCCGTGCAGCGCCTGGATCACCGTTCGCACTGACGCCGCCGCGCCCACGCTGGGCCAGCGCACCACGCCGTCCATCGCTGCCGGTTACGCGAAGCTCGTCTCGACGACCGTCGCTCCGGCGCTGAAGACCGCACCCAAGGCATCGTGCTACCGGGTGTCGGGTCTCGAGATCGTGCTCCCGGTCATCAGCTCATACAACTACGGTCTCATCTTCCTGGGCGACGGCGGGAACGTGAGCGCGGGCGAGAGCCAGACGACCACAGACATCGCGCCACGCAACCTCGTACTCGATCACCTCTACGTGCACGGCGAGTCCGGGTCGAACTTCACGCGCTGCATCGCCCTCAACTCCGCTAGCACCGTGATCGCCGATTCGTGTATCAGCGAGTGTCACGCGAAGGGGTTCGACTCCCAGGCGATTGGCGGCTGGAACGGACCCGGCCCGTACCTGATCCAGAACAACTACCTCGCGGCCGCTGGTGAGAACATCATGTTCGGCGGCGCAGACCCGCGTATCACGAACCTCGTGCCGTCAGACATTACCATCCGCGGCAACCACTTCTACAAGAATCCCGCGTGGAAGGGCGTCTGGACGATCAAGAACCTGCTGGAGCTCAAGAACTCGCGGCGTCTCTTGATCGAGAACAACGTCTTCGAGAACAACTGGATCGCGGCGCAGACGGGGATGGCCATCATCTTCAAGTCGGCGAACGACGGCGGCACCGCGCCGTGGCAGGGCACGACCGACGTAACGTTCCGCTACAACATCGTACGGAACTCGCCGCAGGGCCTGGCCATCGCCGCGCACCCCGAGACCAACCCCGCCGTCCACGTCGCGCGCGTTCGAGTCGAGAACAACCTGTTCTACAATATCGGCACCTACAACGGCACGTCGTACGGCCGCATGCTGATTCTGCTCCAGGACCCGCACGACCTCACCATCGTGCACAACACGATGATCCATAACTACACCGGCGATGGACAGATGATGATTTCCGACGTGTCGAACGGTGCGGCGCGGAACATCGTGCTGAGCAACAACGTGGGTACGAAGGGCGGCCCGTACGGCGCAGTGATGTACTCCGGCGCCCAGATCGGCACTGCGAGTCTGAACGCGTTCGCTTCGAGCTCTTGGGCGTTCGACCGTAACGTGGTCATTGGGCTCGCCGCCGAGTTCGTCCCATGGCATCCGCAGTCGAGCTACTACGCGGCAACGATGGCGGCGGTCGGCTTCGCCACTGCGAGCGGCACCGACTATTCGCTCGGTAGCGCCAGCCCGTATCGTGGCAAGGCCACCGACGGCAGGGACCCTGGCGCCGACTTCCCGGGGCTCCGGCAGAGAACGAACAGCACGATCGTGCCCTGAGCCGATCGCGGACAAACGACGAGGGCGGCGACCTGACAGGTCGCCGCCCTCGTGGCATCCAGACCTCTCGCGTTAGGCCGGCCGCCCGTCGGCTTTGCCTCTCGCCGCGAGGGCCTCGACAATGCGCCTGGACGCCTGGCCGTCCCACCCTTCCGGCACACGTCCGACACGCTTCTGCGAGCGTAACGACTCGACTCGAGCCACGAGCTGGTCGGGATCGGGGACGAGCTCGTTCGTCCCCTCGGTGATCGTCACCGGGCGTTCCGTGTTGGCGCGAACGGTGAAGCACGGTACGCCGAGCGCCGTCGTTTCTTCCTGAAGCCCGCCTGAATCGGTGACCACCGCGTACGCGCCCTGCACGAGATCGAGCATGGCGAAGTAGCTGATGGGCTCGAGCACCTGAACGCGTCCGAGGTCCGCCCCCGTATCTCGCAGTCGCTGCTGCGTGCGCGGGTGTACCGGAAACAGCACCGTGTGCTGGTCGGCCAGCCGGCGGAGCGCAGTCGCGATACGCGTTAGGCGCGCCGGCTCATCGACGTTGGAGGGGCGGTGCAGGGTGACGACGATTGACTCGGCCCCGGCACCGATGCGATCGCGAAACCCCGTCGCGCGGGCGGTCGGGAGCGAATGGACCAGCGTGTCGATCATCACGTTGCCGACGAACTCGATCTCGTCCTCGGGTTCCCCCTCGTTTCGGAGCGTTTCACTCGCGTCGCGAGACGGCGTGAGCAGCAGATTCGCGAGGCGATCAGTCACGAGCCGGTTGATCTCCTCCGGCATCGTCCGATCATAGCTGCGAAGCCCCGCCTCGACGTGAGCGAGCCGGATTCCGAGCTTCGACGCGACGAGCGCCGCGGCCACCGTCGAATTCACATCGCCGTACACGAGCACCCAGTCGGGCCGTCGCGCATTCAGAATCGGCTCGAGCCGCTCCATGATCCGCGCCGTTTGCACGGCATGCGTCGCCGACCCGACCTCCAGGTTCTCGTCCGGATGCGGGATCGAGAGCTCCTGGAAAAACTGATCTGACAGAGCGGCATCGTAGTGCTGGCCGGTGTGCACGATGGTCTGCTGCCACCCGGCCCCGCACGCTGCCCGATGGACGGGCGCCAGCTTGGGAAAGTTCGGGCGTGCCCCCGCGATGTGGAGAAGATGCATTGCGGCGTTAGGTCCCCGTTCGACGCTGCGCTGCCGACGGCCGGCCAGCCGAGGCATCGACGAGTCGCGCGATCTCCTCGCATCGGTACGCCCAGTCCTCGTGCGCGACGCGTCGCGATTGAGCTCCGCGTGCCGCCGGATCCTGTCCATGCTCGACCGCCGTGCGCAGGGCGTCCACCCACTCGTCGAACGACGACGCGCAGGTCGCGATGTCCGCGCACTTGAGGACTTCCGGGAGCGGCGATGACACAATGGGCAGCCCAGCGGCCGCATACTCTCGCAGCTTGATCGGATTCACCGAATGCGTGAGCTCCGTCATCTTGAACGGCACGATCGACGCGTGGAAGCCGCGACTGTACGCCGGCAGCTCCGCATACGGCCGCCGTCCGAGGACGAAGACGTTAGGCTTGCCTTCCACCGGGCTCATGTCCGTCTTGGCCGACCCGATGACGACGAACGAGTACGGCAGCACGTCCGCCAGCTTCCCGATCAGCTCCACATCGACCCACTCGTGAATCAGCCCGAAAAAGCCGACGCGCGGTTCCGGGATGCTCGCGAGGTCCGCCGGCAGCGGCCCCGCCGCCAGTGCCGACGCGAAGTGGTCGTAGTCGACGCCGTGCGGAACGTAGTGAACGTTGTTCGAGAATCGTGCGCATCGCTCGGCGAGGTCCTGCGCCGAGGCGATCACCAGATCGGCGGCCTCACACAGCTCGCGCTCCCCGCGCTCCATCGTCGCCGGATCGAACCCCTCGAATGCCGACCACTTGTCCACACAGTAGTAGATGAGGAGCTCGCGCGGGATGCGTCGGATGTACGGAGCGCACTGCGGCACGAACGAGCAGAGCACGGGCCGCCGATCCATGCCGAGGCGATCGAGCTCTCGCGAGATCGTGTACTGGTAGAGAAACGCGTTCGCCTGCTGCGCGATCGCCGAGTGCGGGTAGGGAAGCGCCGGGGGTGACAGGACATGCAGTCGCTCGAGCGCGGGACGCGACTTGCGGAGCATTGCCTTCGCCTTCGTGAGCAGTCGTTTCCGGTCGTACGCGCTCGCCAGAAGCTTGGGCGCCCGCATCCCGGCTGCTTCGACCCAGAGCACATCGTTCGTCCGGGCGAACCGCCGCATGATATGATGCTTGCTCGTCGGGTCCGCGTTCCAATCGTTCGCGAATGTGACGAGGTCGAGACCGCCGAGGAGCGGCGGCGCAACCGTAATGGGCATGAGCTGAGGAGCCATCGTTAGGCCACCGCTGCCCGGACGTCCGCCGGCGCCGCCAGGAGCTCACGACGCCACACCTGAAACGCCAGCACTCGCCACAGCCGCGCGGTGTGGTCTCGACCGCCGCGGTGCTCGTCGAGCAGGCGGCGTACGTAGGCGGACGAAACGAGCGAGTCGTTGGACTCGGGCATGTATTCTCCAAAAATGTCCTGGCCGCGATCGCGCAGCCAGCGCGTGAGGGGAACGAGGAATCCGCGCTTCTTCGCGTGCGTGATCGATCGAGGCAGCACGCGCTCCGCAGCCAGACGGACGAGTGCCTTGCCACTGCCGCCCCGCAGCTTGACGTCGGGCGGAAGCTGCGCAGCCCACTCGATCAAATGATGGTCGAGAAACGGGACGCGGCTCTCGAGGGATGCGGCCATGCTCATCTGGTCCTGCTTCGCCAGCAGCTCCTCCATGTACGTGACCTGATCGAACCGGAGCATCGCTTCCAGCGGGTTCACCGCCAAAAGCTTCCGGTCGATGAGCGGTCCGAGCTCGGAGTAGGCGCCACCTGCGTGCCCGTTGAGAACGAGCGCGCGATGCGCTGCGTCGAAGTCGGCGAACGGCTCGAGGTAGGACTCCTCGAACGACGACGCGCGGGCGAGGAACGACCGCTTGAGACGACTGCCGACGTAGTCGTCTCCCAGCCGCCGGATCGCGCGCGCGAGGGACCCGCGTGCGGCGTTAGGCAGCACCGAGTCGAGGGCACCGCCGGCTCGGAGGTTGAGCAGCGCGCGCGGATACCGTCCGTAACCCGCGAACAGCTCGTCGCTGCCCTCGCCCGTCAGCACGACCTTCACGCTCGAGACCGCGAGCTCCGAGACGAAAAAGAGCGGAATGCTCGCCGAGAACGTGAGCGGGTGGTCACGATGCCGTGTCAGCCGGGGCAGCGCGTTGAAGAAGTCGTCCGCCGTGCACGCGACCTCGTGATGCTCCGTCTCGAACGTCTTCGCGACAATACGCGCGAACGGCAGCTCGCTCGCTTCCGCCTCGGCAAATCCGACTGAAAAGGTCCGCAGCTCGGACACGCCGCGCTCGCGCATGGCCGCGACGATCAGACTCGAGTCCAGCCCGCCGCTGAGAAACACTCCGAGCGGGACATCGCTCATGAGCGTGATGTCGACCGCTTCGACGAATCGCCGCCAGAACTCGTCCGCTGCGTCGGCAAGGTCGCGAACGACGACGCGCCCGGGCTCGTACGCCGGCGGTGACCAGTAACGCTCGATAGAGACACGGCCATCCTTCCACGTCAGCGTGTGCCCCGGCTCGAGCTTCTTCACGCCTCGAAACAGCGTGCGACTTCCGCTCACGGTGCCCAGCGCGAAGTACTCGGCGACCGCCGCGTCGTCCACCTCGGGCGTGACCATCCCGCTCGCGAGAATCGCCTTGATCTCGGAGCCGAACACGAGGTCACCGCCGGGCGTCGTCGCGAAGAACATCGGCTTGATGCCACTGCGATCGCGCGCCAGGAGCAGAGCCCGCCGCTTTTCATCCCAGATGGCGAATCCGAACATGCCGCGCAGCTTGCGCGGGCACGCGCTACCGTACTCCTCATAGAGATGGACGATCGCTTCGGTATCGGATCGCGTGCGGAACTGATGCCCGCGCGCCTCGAGCGGCGCCCGGTGCTCGGCGTGGTTGAAGATCTCGCCGTTGTACGCGATCCAGACTGTTTCGTCCTCGTTGGCCATCGGCTGATGGCCGCCACTCAGATCGATGATGCTCAGCCGACGGAAGCCGAGTCCAACGTTTCCGTTCACGTACTGACCGTCGTCGTCCGGGCCGCGATGGGCTATCGCGTCGCTCATCCGCTCGATCACACGCGGATTCACGCGAGCATTCGGATCGGACAGCACGATCCCGCAGATGCCGCACATTATCGGATCACTGGGAGGGAAGAGGCCGGCGCGTCCATCGCTTCGAGCGACGGCGCTTGCGCGGCACGGATCGAGAGGATTCGGGCCGGTCCAGTCACGCCGTCCGGAAGCTCGAGGCGCACCGAGTCGCCGTCGTGCAGATGACGACCGAGGCGGGTTGCCGGATTCGTGAAAGAAGTGATGACGGACACCGGTAGCGGCCCGCGGTAGCCGAGGCGCAGCAGTGCCGCGTCGACCTGACGTGCGTACCCGGGTGCTCGCGTGGTCGACTCTACCGATGCATCGAGCGGCCCCACAGCTCCGCTCCACGCGATCTGATAGTGCGGCGTTGTCGCCGCGGATCCCGACAGCGACACTTCGTTAGGTGGGATCCCGAGGGGCCAGTGGACCGCGATCGGGCCATCCGTCACCCCGGCGATCCAGTCGCAGATGATCACGCCCACGCCGCGGACGAGCAACACCTGCCGCCGATGCGTCAACCGTCCGCCCACGGCATCACGCTCGTAGGCGAGGTCGCACCACCAAACCTGCCCGTCATCGCCGAACCGATGCGTTGGCGTAGGCGCCAGCCGCGCCCACGAGAACGAGCCAGCGGGTTCGGCAAGCGGCGACCGTTCGATCACAAGGCAGGCATGGGCAGCTTCCGAGCGGGCGTGATCGCGCGCAGGGCGACCGATCGTGTAGCCCGCGCAACCCGGGTCGACGACGATGTGGGTCGCGCCGCGGGCGATTTCCACATGTCCCAGGTCTGTGTGCGCGTGGCCCGTGCGATCTCCGCCGTGCGGCCCCGCATCTACGAGACACCACCACGCGTCCGCTCCCTCGCTCTCGCGCCCGACGAAATAGCCGGCCGCGGGAAGGGCGCCCGAGTCGCGCTCCATTGCCGGCTCGCGTCGCGTTCGCGTCGCGACGTACTTACCGTTGCTGCCTGACGAGGCACGGTCCGCCATATCGCAGAGCCACAGCCACGCCGGCTCGTCGACGAGCCACCACGCGGCCGCGCGATGAGCATCCGTCGTGAAAGGCACGAGATCTGGATCACGAAACAGACTCGCCCCGAGGGCGAGTACGGGTCCCTGATCCTGTGGGTCGACGGGAGCCAGAAGGAGTGTGTCACCGCTGTCCTCGTCGCCGATGACCGGCCAGGTCCCGTCGGGTCGGCGGAGGAGTCGCGCGGCATCCACCTGCGCCCGCACCCGATCACGCGCGGAATCGGGCACGGCGAGGCCGAACGCACGAGCGAGAAGCAGGTAGTGGAGGTAGAACTCCGCCGTGTACTTGTGGTATCCGACCGAGCGCTCGTAGTGCATGCCGTCGCTCAGCACCTGTGCATCAAGCTCCGACTCGAGAATCTCCTGCCCGAGGGCCGCCCAATCGGCGGCCCGACGCAGCTCCGGGAACATCAGACCGACGTACAGGAGACCGAGGCCTTCACCTGTGAGGTGAGTGTTCGGGCTGTGGTGAATCGAGTCGAATCGCTCGATGTGCCGCGCGTGGTGCCACAGTGAGACGAGAAAGCACTCCACCCGCGCTGGGGTCCAGGCCGGCGACTGACACGTCAACGCCCAGATCCAGCACCACGCGATCGCCCGGAACGCCACCTCCAGGCTGCTGGTCCAGTTGATTCCGATGCCGTGTGGATTCTCGGCGATCCAGGAGTCGAGCAGCGCCATCAGTCGCTCGGCCGTTCCTTCGTCTCGGTCGAGGAAGTAGCCCTGTGCCAACCGAACGAGATGGTGGTGGCGGCTGAGCTCCCAGATCACCTTCACGTCGCCGCCGGCGATCCCGTCCATGTAGCGGACCCGACTCCAGTGTAGGCGTGAGACGACGGCCCGTGAAGTGGGGTGCCGGTTCCACTCGTGCCGGGCCGGGTCGATCGCCAGCGGCATCCCGAACACCGACCACCGGCCGCTCGCGGCATCGTCGACCGATCGCTCCAGTGCCTCGCGTGCGGGGAGCGATCCGACCGCGCGCCCGCGAAGGTGCGGGAGCGGGAACCGATCCTGGGACGCGGCAGCCAGTGCTCGTCGCAGCGCGTCGCGATCGGAGCTCGAGGCCAGTTCGCCGAGCGTGGACGTGAGCAGGCCCCCAAGCGCCGACGGTCCCCGTAGATACGGGGCAACGCGATCGAGGCGCTTTTCGACCTCCTGACGAATCCGAATCAGTGTCGCGAGACGGCGGCGAGACGCTTTGGGCACGACCTGGCAAAAGAGAAACGACCCGCGTGGCCGGGGTGGCGTTGCGGGGAGAATTCCGACCGAACGATAGCATGCGGCGGAGGCGAGCTGCGCCTCTCGAGACCACCTGCACCGGTATGCAAGTCCCCGACCGGACTATCCATGGCTCATGGAAGCCACCCTGCCATGGCACCTGAGTCGTCCATGTAGGGATGCCTGGACACGTTGTGGCGTTTCGCCCACAGCGCGCTAGGTAACTAACTTTGGCCGCGCACGTTGCGGTTACCTGACCCGCCCGGTATGGCGTCCATGTCGTAAGGCGGGACTCTCAGATCGGGAAGGGAAGGACAGCGGGACGCTGGCCCGTAAGCTGCTTTGACCGATCCGACATCTGCCGATGGGCGGCGTCTCGCCTATGCGGTACGCAAACCGTGATGTCCGTACGTGTCCACTGATCGCAATGACCCGCAATCAATGACGGGCCTCGCCATAGAATCGCGAACCAACCCCGCCGCCACCACGCAAGGCGACGGCAATCGAAGTCGTCCCGTGCGCGTGTGCATACTCGCCCCGTCCATCGACGTGCTCGGGGGTCAATCGCGCCAGGCGGAACGCCTGATGAACGGGCTGGCCGCCGAGACGTCCGTCGAGATCGGCTTCATTCCGCACGCGCCGCGTCTGCCTCGGCCACTGCGGTTTCTGCAGCGGATCAAGTACGTCCGCACCGTGGTCAATACCGTCGTGTATTGGATCATGGCGGTGACCCGGCTCTGGCGGTACGACGTCATACACGCCTACTCGGCGTCGTACTACTCGTACCTGCTGTCGGTGCTGCCGATCATCCTCCTGGCAAAGCTGTATCGAAAGCGGCTCCTGCTAAACTACCACAGTGGAGAAGCGGAAGATCATCTGGCCAACTGGAAGCTGACGGCGTTGCCGTTCATCCGGCTGGCTGACCTGATCGTGGTGCCGTCCGGCTACCTCGTCGACGTGTTCGCGAAGTTCGGCCTCAAGGCACGCGCGATTCACAACGTCGTGGAGCTCGACGTCTTCCGCTACCGCGAGCGCAAGCCGATTCGACCCGTCTTCCTAACGAGTCGCCTCCACGAGCCGCTGTACAACGTACCCTGCGTGCTGCGAGGGTTCGCGGTGGTGCAACGGCACTACCCGGAGGCGTCGCTGGTGGTGGCCGGCGATGGCTGGATGCGACCGCAGCTCGAGCAGTTGGCGGTAGAGCTCGGCCTGAAGAACACGCGGTTCGTTGGACGCGTGCCGTGGGGGGACATGCCGGACCTGTATGATGCGTCCGACGTGTACCTCACCGCGACGAACATCGACAACATGCCGGGTTCGGTGATCGAGTGTCTGTCGTGTGGCCTCCCGGTCGTCACCACCGATGCCGGCGGCGTTCCCTACATCGTCACGCACGACGAAACGGCGCTGATCGTGCCGCGTGACGATCACGAGGCGCTCGCCGAGCAGGCGATGCGTCTCCTTCGCGATGCTGATCTCGCGGTGCACCTCGCGCGAAACGGGCGAACCGCCTGCGTGAACTACGCGTGGCCGGCAGTTCGCTCGGAATGGCTCGAGGCGTATCACGAGCTCGGTCGACAAGTGATGTCATCCGCCCCCTCCCCGATTCGCTCGGAGATTCAATGAAGCAGGTGTTACGAAAGGGCCTCAAGCACATCGTCGTGGACGAGGTACCGGATCCGGCGCCCGCGCCGCATCACGTCCTCGTTCGCCCGGTGTATTCGCTCATCAGCGCCGGCACTGAAACGGCGAGCATTCACAAGGAAAGTCTCCTGAGCAGCGTCGCCGAGAATCCGTCGCACCTACGCAAGATCTACGACGCGATGAAGGTGGCAGGGCCTGTCCGGACCGTGGCTGAGGTTCAGGCGAAGTTCTCGGAGTACGCCGCATTGGGCTACTCGGGCGCCGGTTACGTGGTGGACCGCCACCCGTCGGTGACGGACCTCGAGATCGGCAGTCGCGTCGCCTATGGCGGCGAGGGCACCGGACATGCCGAGACGGTGCTGTCCGGGCGCCTGCTGACAGCCCGTATTCCGGATGAAGTGTCGTTCGAGGAAGCCTGCTTTACGACGTTAGGCGCCATTGCCATGCATGGCGTCCGCATGGCGAACCTCGGCGTCGGCGACGTCGTCGCCGTCGTGGGGATGGGGATGATCGGCCAGCTGGTCGCGCAGATTGCGCGCGCGCAGGGTGCTGTGGTGATCGCGCTCGACCTGCGCCCGGACCGAATCACGCTTGCCGAGCGACTCGGGGCGGATCACGCATTCGCCCCGGGCGACGAGGCCGAGCGGCGTATCGCGGCGCTCACGGCGGGACGCGGCGCGGATTGCGTGATCGTCGCGGCCGCCGCCAAGTCATCGGCGCCGGTGGAGTTGGCGCTGCGACTCTGTCGCGAGCGCGGACGGGTCGTGGTCGTGGGCGCGGTGGAGATGAACCTCTCGCGCGACCTGATGTACGTGAAGGAGATCGACGTCGTCGTCTCGCGCGCCTATGGACCGGGGAGCTATGACCCGGCGTACGAGCGTCAGGCGCGCGACTACCCGGCTGGGTACGTCCGGTGGACCGAGAACCGGAACATGGAGGAGTTTCTCCGGCTCATCGCGACGAAACGTGTCGACGTTAGGCCGATGATCAGTCACACGTTCGACCTTGCCCAGGCGTCCGCGGCGTACGACACGATCATGGCGCCGGGGTCGAACAGCCTCGCGGTCGTACTGCGCTACCCGGACCCCGCGGTGTCTGGTTCGGAGCTGACGTTCACGCCGCGCCGGCGCGTCGATCTGGCGCCGGCGGCGCCGCGAAAATCGGGCGATCTCAAAGTGGCGTTAGTTGGAGCAGGCAATCTCGCGCGGTGGGCGCACCTCCCGAACATCGCGAAGATCGATGGCGTCTCGCTGCACGCGGTGTATTCCGCGAGTGGTCCGCGCGGCGCGACGTACGGCAAGCGATTCGGCGCGGCGTACGCCAGCTCGGACTACCAGCAGATCCTCGACGATAAGGACATCGAGATCGTGCTTATCGTGAGCAGGAACCAGCAGCACGCCGAACAGGCCGAGGCAGCGCTGCGCGCTGGCAAGCACGTATTTCTCGAGAAGCCGATGGCGCTCACGGAGCTCGAGTGCCGCGCGCTGAATACCGCGGTCGAGGAAAGCGGCAGGCTGCTCACCGTGGGATTCAACCGGCGCTTCGCGCCGTTCTACGTCGAGCAGAAGCGGATGCTGTCGCGCCGCAGCGGTCCGGCCGTCGTGAACTGCCGCGTGAACTCACCGGGACTCTCGGGCACGTACTGGGCAGCCGAAGCGGCGCACGGCGGAGCGATTCTCGGCGAGGGTTGTCACTTCACCGACCTGCTCTACTGGCTTCTCGAGTCCGAACCAGTGTGGGTGAGTGGGGCATGTCTACCGACCACCGCGAAGGAGCCGATCGGCGACCATAACGTGGCGACGACGATCGGGTTTGCCGACGGGTCGGTTGCGAACCTCACGTACTGCACGATCGGCAGCAAGACCTCGGCGGGAGAGCGCGTGGAAGGCTGGGCGCCCGGCCTCGGTGCGATCGTCGAGGACTTCAAGTGGTTCCAGTCGCGCACGGGAACGCGCAGCACGAAGTCGAAGTGGTGGCCCGAGAAGGGCTACGAGCAGCAGATGCGTGGGTTCATCGAGTCGATCCGCAAGGGCGCCGCGCCCGCGGTGTCGGTACGCGACGGCGCACGATCGACGCTCGTGTGCCTCCGCATCCTCGAGTCGGTGCGCGACCGCACGCCGCGCACCGTGGATCTCGACGCGCTGCTGGGTTGATCGCCTAACGATCTACGACGACCCCTTCCAGTCGCTTTTTCAGTCCGTTCAGGTCGGCACCGGGATCGGTGCCGCCTGGACCCCGCTGTTTGAAGTCGCTCTTGGCGCGGAGGCGGAAATCGTGGCCCTCCTGGTCGACGAAGCCGATGTGCGCGATGGTCGGCGCGTACCAGTTGCCGGTCGGGTGAAGGCGCACGTACTGCGGGTCGACGCCGCCGATGACGTTGCGCGCAAACGTCCACGAATCGCCCGCCATCGCGCGCAGGCTCTCCGAGCCGACCTGTTTCCCCGAGTAGAAGACCCCGTAGCCGACGCCGCTCGTGAACACGTTGTCGGTGATGGTGAGGTGACGCGCCTTGCCGTTTCCGTAGTCCATGACGAGGGGCGTACCGCGGTTCGGTATGTTGCCGACGAACGTGTTGTGCCGGATCGCCACGTCGCGCAGGTCGTGTGTGAGCAGCATTAGGAAGCCGTCGGATCCTGTTTCGTTGTACGTCCCGATGTTGTAGAACAGGTTGTTCTCTGCGCGAACGCGCTGCACGTGGACGTCCACGCACGCCTGGCCGGTGCAGTCGACCGCCTGGAGGTTGAACCCGCGCGGCGAGTTCTTCACCATGTTGTAGCGGAAGGTGACGTCGGTCGTGCCCTGCCACGTACACGTGCCGCAGGAGTCCTGCGACGACTTGATCACGATGGCCATGCCTGACTGCGCGTCGGCCCAGTTGTTCTCGAAGACGTTGTCCTCGACGAGCACGCGGCGGGCGTTCTTGAGCTCGAAGAGATTCTTCACCGTCCAGCGACCCTTCCAGCGGGCGTCCTTGAAGAAGTGATTCCGTCGAATGGTGATGTCGCTGGGCGACAATCCCTGAATGCCGGGATCGGCGCCACCGAACATGACGGTCTCGCCGGCGCCGGAGAGGAAGTTGTTCTCGATCAGGAACGGACCGGGGCCGTTCCACCCCTCGATGGCCTGCGAATCGAACCCCTTCGCGTGGCAATCCGAGACCCACGAGTTCACCACCGCCGATCGCGCCGAGTTGAGCGCGATGCAGCGCACCAGGTTCGTCGCCGCTGTTCCATGCACGTAGACCCGGTCCAGGATGATGCGGGACGGGACGCGGCCGGGTGACGTCTGCGTATCGCCGCCCTTGGCCCATCCGCCGTCGCCTAACGCGATGAGCGCGTAATGTATCGCCCCGGGGGCGAGCTCCGACGCGACCGTCACCTCGAGCCCGAAGAGCCGCCAGCCGCAGGTCGGGTTCTCCGTGCGAAGCGCCGGCTTGTCGTTGCGCGTCGCGATCTTGGCGAGGCGTGCCGACGCGGCGGGCGTGATGCGCTCGCCGTCGGCCGGGAGGTCCGAGTCCGGCACGTCGGTGCGCACGACGATTGGTGCGGCGCCACACGGCTTGGTGGGCAGGATGAAGTTCCCTGCGTACGTCGCGCCGGACGCGAGCCGGATCACGTCCCCCGGCTTCGCGCGGCCTAACGCCGACTGCAGGTTGTCGTTCGCCCCGACGCGGATGGTCTGACCCGTGGACGGCACCGAGCGGACATCGACCTCCGATCGCGGGAGGTCCGCGACGCTGTCACGCGGGGTGGTGTCGTTCTGCGCCGGCGTTGCGGCGATCGCCGCGCGCACGTCGCGCAGCGTGGTGGAATCGGCGGTGGGGTTCGATTGCGGTGTGGAACGCTCGGGGCACCCGAGGAGCACGGCGAGGCCAGCCGCGGCGCCGAGCAGGCGGTGCGTGAATATGACGTTAGGCATCGATGGAAGTCAATGAGAATGACCGGCGTCCGCCAACAGCCGCTCGTAGAGCCGCTCGAGCGATCCAACCACGGCCGCGGCGTGAAACTCTTCACGGGCGCGTTGCGCACCGACCGCGCCCATCCTCCGTCGTAGGTCTGCGTCCCGCAGTAGCACGCGGAGTGCATCGGCGAAAGCCGGCGCATCGCCGGCCGCCACGAGCAACCCGTTCTCGCCGTTGCGCACCGCGTCGCGCACGCCGCCGACGTCGGTTGCGACGATCGGCCGACCAGCCGCCATCGCCTCGACGAGCGAGTTGGGGAATCCCTCGGAGATGGAGCTCAGCACGGAGATGTCGAACAGAAAGTGAAAGCTCGGGACCTGCGGCCGCAGCCCCGCGAAACGTACGGCAGGCGCGATCCGGAGCTCGTCGGCGAGCGCGCGGAGGCGCTCCAACTCCGGCCCCTGGCCAACGATGACGAGACGCAATGTAGGCCACTCCGGAACGAGTGCTGCCACCGCTCGGAGCAGGGTTGCGTGGTCCTTGATCGGCAGGAGGGATGCGACGATGCCGACCACGACGGCGTCCGGTTCGAGGCCAAGTTCCCGGACCCATGCCTGCCTAACGTTGGAGGCGGGGGCGCCGAACGCCGCTTCGTCGACGAAGTTAGGGACCACCACCACACGGCCACGTGAGAGCCAATCGTCGCGCTGCAGTGACGCGGCTACGGCGTCACTGTTCGCGATGACGCGCGTCGCGGCGCGAAACCCAACACCATTCGCTATGCGATATCGCCATGGCGAGTGGAGCCAGCGTTTGCTCGCGACGATCACCGGGACACGGGCCCACCGCGCTGCCATCGTCGAGAAGAAGTTCGAGTACTGGTCGTGACAGTGGACCACGGACACCCGCTCGTCGCGCAGGAAACGCGCGAGGCGAACGCCCTGCCGTACCGTCTCGGTTCCGTAAAGGTTTTGGATCGGAAAGCGAAGGACCGGCACACCCATCCGCTCGTACCGCTCGGTGAGCGGGCCTTCGCCGCGCAGCGTCACCACGCTCAGCCGATAGCGTTCCTGATCAAGACGCTCGGCCGTGCGGACCGCGTTCATCTCCGTCCCACCGACGCTCATGGTGTCGATGGAAAACACGACGTGGACTCGGTCACGCTCTCTCACAGGGGCCGGGCGGGCGTCAATCACAGCTGAGGACATGTAGTGTCAAATGGGACCGGTTCGGATGACGACAACCAGACGGGTGCGACGTCAGAAATGGTACACGGAACGCGAAGCGACGGTATGAAACGCTTGGTGACACGTACCCGTCCTACCAGCGAGCAAGCGCGGTTCCGTTCGCCTCGGACGGTGCGATGGTTGCATTCCCCGGGGCGGCCCACGCTACGTTGCAGTGAGGCTTTCCCGAAGCGTCTTGAACCCTCCGTCTGCATGAGACCTCGTCAGGGTGGTTGGCGAAGTGCACGTCATGTGGTGCCACCACCACAGATGGCGGTCGTCGACGCAACGCCAGCGCAAACGGGCACCGTTGCGCCCGTCACGCGGGCGCAACGGGGACGCGCCCGCGCCGCGAGCGCCGCCACCAGCGAGTCGCTGGTCGCATCGTTCTTGAGGGGGACGGCGCAGCATCCCGCGACGTGGTCGGTGAGCTTCGTCGGCCTGCTCGTGTACCTCTTCTCGGCCGTGACGTATCGTCTGCCGCTCGTCATTCCGGCGATGGTACTGGCGCTCCTTGGGCTCCTCATGGAGCGCCGCGTCACGGTTCCGTTTTTCGTGATGCTGTTTGCTGCCTACTTGGCCTGGGCCGCGGCGAGCTACACGACGAGCGTCGACCCCGCAGGCACTCTCGCGCAGACCATCGTGCTCGCGAAGGTCTTCGTGATCTGCTTCGTCATCGCCAACGTCACGCGCGACGGTTGGCGCATGCGCGTGTTCATGGTGTTCTTCCTCGCGTGCTTCGCGTTGTACCCCGCACGCGGAACGTTCGTGAACTACTTCATCGCGCGGTACACCGTCTTTGGCCGTGCGTTGTGGAATTACATCTACAGCAACCCGAACGACCTCGCGGCGCTCACGTTCTTTCCCCTCGCGCTCTCGGTCGCGGTCGCGCTCACCGAAACGAACAAATGGATCAAGCGTGCCGCGCTCGCGGGCGTCGCCGGGCTGCCGCTGATGATCCTGCTGACGCAATCACGTGGGGCTTTGATCGCGCTCGTCGTCTCCGGCATCGTGTTCTTCATCGTGCACACCAAGGGGCGGCGTGTGCGCTCATTGCTGGTGGCGGCCGCCGCGGCGATTGTCCTTCTGCCGTTCGTTCCGCGATCCGCTTGGCAGCGTTTCGGGGGATTGGGAAAACTGGCCAGCGGGAACGTGATCGAGGCTGACCCGGAAGGCTCTGCGGACGCGCGCTACAACATCTGGCGCGTCGCGGGGACGATCATCAAGGAAAATCCGGTGTCGGGGATCGGCCTCGGCGTGTACCCGCGTGGCCACGCCATGTATGCCCCGCGCGTCGGCGTCCCCGACGCCGCGCTCGGATTCCGCGACACGCACAGCACGTATCTCAACGTCGCGGCCGAGACGGGAATCCCCGGCCTTCTGCTGTTCCTCGCCACGGTCGGCGTCGTCGCGGTGGCGTCGGAACGCACCCGTCGACTCGCGCGCGGCTCTCCTCGTGCCCAGCAGCTGTTGGCGCTCGAGCTCGGGCTACTGGGTTTTATGTTGGCCGGCGTCTTCGGCTCGTTCGCGAAGTTGAGCTTTCTCTACATGCAGCTGGCGATCATGTGGTCGGTGACGGACATCACGAAACGAGAGCTGGCCGCCGGAGCCGTGCTACCCATGCGAAGCGCGATCCCGCAGGGCCGCCGTTCGCAACGTCTCGCTGCCCGTTAGGCGCCGCGCCGCGTTTGAACCGACTCGTGCGAAGATGGCTCGGCGAAGTTCCTGGTCCGAGCGCCCCAGAGTTGTGGCGCCGAGGCAACATGGAAACATCTCGCGCGTCGATTCGCGACTTTGCTCGGCGGCGTATCAGTCCGCTAAACCCGCTCTACGATTTCAGATAGCGGGCATGTCCGTGAGTCGCCGCAAACACATGCTGGGGCGCCATCCTTGCACATACGGCTTTCGAAATACACCGGGTCCGGTTGGTAGTTGGCGATTAAATTCTGCTCACGGTAAACCGGGCTCGGCGTTCGTTCTCGAAGTAAAGCAGGGCGGTTTCACCAGATCGCGATGGCCATGTTCGACGTGTCGGTGATCATCGCATCGGTGGAGTCGGCACGATCGATCGAGCGCTGTATCGAGTCGGTTTGCGCGGCGCTCGAAGGGAGAAGTTCGGAAGTGATCGTCGTCGATGCATCACGCGACACGAGCGCGGACATTGCGGAGCGCGATTTCGGACACGCGGCGGTCGTCATACGCTGCGCGCCGGGCACGCTCACGCCCGAGCTCTGGGCAATCGGGATTCGTCTGTCGACCGGACGTGTGATTGCTTTGACGACCGGGCACTTCGAGGTAGGGCAAGCGTGGGTGGAGAATCTGGAGTCGGCGCTCAGAGCGGGTCACACCGGCGCAGCCGGTAGACTCGATCTCGCCGATGCGACGTCCGTTACCGACTGGGCAGTGTTTTACCTCCGATATTCGGAGTTTTTGCAAGAACCCAAGGAAGTGTGGCGCGGTGTTCCGGGGATTCCCGCGGACAACGCGGCTTACGACGGTGAGGCGATTCGGCGATTCGTGATGAATTCAGACGACGGCTTCTGGGAAGTGGAATTTCACCGCCAGCTTCACGCCGCTGGTGGCTCGCTCGCGGTGGTGCCCGGTGCGACGGCGCGCTACGCGCGCTCGTTCCCCTTTCCAACCATCGCTCGCCATAGGTTTCACCACGGTCGCCACGCCGGCGCGTGGCGTGCTTCGCGGGCTGGCCGTTCGGCGGCCATGATTGTCGCCGGCACTCCGCTCGTTCCGTTCGCGCTGGCGCTGCGTGCCTGGCGTCGCGTGCGTCCCATGGTGGAGCACCGCGGTCGATTCGTGCGCGCGCTCCCGGCGTTTCTCGTCCTTGCCACCTGCTGGGCGGTCGGTGAGGCAGTAGGCGCCATCGGCGGGGCCCCTGCGCCGAGTGGTTCCGTCCCGAGGCGCGCCTAACGATGTCCTCGCCCAGCCGACTGGACAGCGACGTGGCGCGTTCGCTCGGGCGTGGCCCCAAGCGGGGGTCTGGCCCCACGGTGTCGGTCGTCGTCGCGTCCAACCGCGACAAGACGCTCCTGCACGCCTGCCTCGGCTCTCTGCTCGGTCAATGTCAGCGACTGAACGCCGAGCTCCTGGTGGCTCGTGCTGGAAGTGCGCCGGACGTCGCTGCGCTGGCGAAGACGTACCCCGGCGTCCGATTCGTGACGGCGCCGGCCGACGCCTCGATTCCACAGCTGCGCGCTGTAGGAATGGCGCAGGCGTCGGGTGATGTCGTGGCGCTCACGGAAGATCATTGCGTCGCCGACGCCAACTGGGTCGAGGCGCTCACGCAGAGCGCCAATAGCGACGCCGATGTGGTCGGTGGCGGAATGGACAACGCGCGTCGGTCGCGCGTCGTCGACTGGGCCGCGTATTTCGCGGAATACGGATTCTTCTCGACCGACCGACCCGAAGCCCAGCAAGGCGCGCCGCTGCTTACGGGCGCCAACGTGGCGTACAAACGTCACGTCATTGCGGACGTGATCGGCTGGGCACAGGACGGTGAGTGGGAGAATGTCGCTCATACGCGGCTCGTGGCCCGCGGGAGCATGCTGCGGTTCGCGAGGACCGCTGCGATCTATCAGAACCAGACCTACAGCGTGGCTGCGTTTTGCACGGACCGCTACGAGCATGGCCGGGACTTCGCGCGAAAGCGGTTGGCGGACGAGCCTGGAGCCCGTCGCTGGTTCTTGTTTATGGTGAGTCCGCTCCTTCCGGCGCTGCTCACGTGGCGGGTTGCACGTGCGGCGGCGCGCGGACGGTGGGGAACGTTCCTCCGTGCGTTGCCTGCGACGATGTTGTTCCTCACAGCCTGGTCGATAGGAGAGGGCGTCGGATATCTGCGCGGGCCGGCCGGTGCGCCCGCGCCGAAGCCGGCAGGCGATGACTGAGCCATCGCTCACGGTCGTCGTTCCGTCGGTGAACGGCCTCGGCGACCTGATGGACTGTCTCGCGGCGCTTACCCGGCAACGAACGGACGTCGATCTCGAGGTACTCGTCGCTGATCGGTGTGGTGAGCCGCTCCGGCAGGAAGTTCGTGCGACCTATCCGTGGGTCCGCGTGCTGGAGGCGCCACCGGCGACGACGATCCCCGACCTTCGCGCACTCGCGTTTCGTGAGGCGCGGGGCAGGTCGGTCGCGGTCATCGAGGATCACGTCATCGTTCCGCCTGGATGGGCGCGCGCGCTCCTCGATGCGCAGGCCGGAGGGGACATCGTCGTCGGCGGAGCCATCGAGAACGCCGCCGTCGATCGCCTGGTGGATTGGGCGGCGTTCCTGTGTGAGTACAGTCACTGTATAACCCCGCTACCCGAAGGGCCCGCCGACTGGCTGCCCGGCAACAACGTGGTGTATCCGCGCGCGTTGCTCGGGCGGTACGAGGCAGTCCTTGGTCGGGGTCAGTGGGAGAATAGACTCCACGATGCGATGCGCCGCGACGGCGTATCGCTGGTATGCCGACCGCAGATTGCCGTGGGCCACAAGAAACACTACACGATGGGCGAGTACCTCTCGCAGCGATATCTGTACGCGCGGTCGTACGCAGGCGCGCGGGTTGCTGGCGCGCCGTTGCCGAAGCGACTCGGGTATGGCGCGGCCGCGCTCGCGCTTCCGCCGCTCCTGTTCTTCCGAACCGTGTCGCGAGTGGTGTCGAAGCGCCGTCACCGTGCTGAGCTGGTGCGATCGCTGCCGCTTCTCGCGGTCTTCGTGGTGTCGTGGGCGCTCGGCGAGATGGTGGGTTACGTGGCGGGCCCTGGTGACTCGCTCGCCAAGGTGTGCTGAGATGTTCGCCGTGTTGACCTCGCGCGCGCTGCGGGCGAACGTGGTTGGAACGGAGGCCGATACCTGATGCGCATCGGGGTGGATGCGACGTGCTGGGCAAATGCCCGCGGGTATGGGCGGTTCGCTCGCGAGCTGCTTCGCGCAATGGTCGTCGAGGGCGCGTCGCACGAGTTCGTGTGTTTCGTCGACGAGCGCTCGGCGCGGTGCTTCGATCTGGTCGGTGCTGGCGTGCGCACGGTGTTGGTGCGGCAGTCGGCGTCACCGACGACCGCGGCGAGCGCGAACGGCAACCGTTCGCTGAGTGACATGTGGCGCATGACGCGAGCGGTTGCGCGCGAGGACCTCGACGTGTTTTTCTCGCCGTCGGTCTACACGTATTTCCCGCTCCCACCCATGCTCGCCGCGGTGATCACGTTCCACGACGCGATCGCCGATAAGTTTCCCGAGCTGACGCTCCCGTCATCACGAGCGCGGCTTTTCTGGCGCATGAAGGTACAGATGGCACTGGCGCAGTCGCGCCTCGTGCTCACGGTGTCGGATTACGCGGCGGCCCAGGTCAGCCGGACGCTGGGCGTGCGTCGCGATCGCATTCGCATTGCGGTGGAGGCGGCGGCGCCGGCCTACAGGCCGAGCGAGTCGGCAGAGGATGTTCTCGCGGCGGCGCGGCGCGCCGGGATTCCCGACGGCCGGCGCTGGTTCGCCTACGTGGGCGGCTTCAACCCGCATAAGCACGTCGACGCGATCGTGCGTGCGCACGCGGCACTCGTCGGTGATCTCACCGATCCGCCGATGCTCGTGCTCGTTGGCGCGATCGACGACGACCCATTCTTCGGCGCGCAGAAGCGCATCCGTGACGAGATCGCGCGATGCGGCACGGGTGATCATATCCGCTGGGCGGGGTACGTGCCTGACGATGAGCTGCGCCATCTCTTGTCTGGCGCGCTCGCACTCGTGTTGCCGTCGGAATCGGAGGGGTTCGGTTTGCCGGCGGTCGAGGCGGCTGCCTGCGGCGTCCCCGTCATCGCGACCACCGAGAGTCCGCTTCCGCAGTTGCTGGCGGGCGGCGGGATTTTCACCGCGCCGCGGGACGAGATGGCGTTAGGCGCCGCGATGCGGCGCCTTGCGACCGACGAGCCGCATCGCCGCGCGCTCGCGGCCGGCGCGCTCGCGCGTGCCGGTACGCTGAGCTGGACGTCGAGTGCGAGAGCAGCGCTCGACGCGCTGGTGGAGGCGGCCGCGTGACCGGCCCGCTGCGCTTCTGCATGTTCTCCACGTTCTACCC
>JAJKIV010000172.1 GCA_021154285.1 Gemmatimonas sp.
TCGCGTCGCGGGCGATCACGTCGTCGGTCCGCGTGTGCGAGGTGGATCGTGTAGGCGCGCGCGTGGAGGTCGACCCATGACGAGCGCCACGAGCGCCACGAGCGCCACGAGCGCCACGACACCGCGCGCGAGCTACCAGCGCTGCGCGACCTGCGGCACCCAGTACAGTGATACCGACGCGTTGGCACGCTGCGTGTCGTGCGGCGGACTGCTGGAGGTCGTTCACGCCCCGCCGCTGCTCCGCGGCGCCGAGCTTCGTGCGGTGTTCGCGGCGCGGCGGAGCGACGGTCCAGGGAGCTCGTCGGGCGTGTGGCGCTATCACGAACTGGTCCTGCCTAACGGCGGCGCCCACGTCGTCTCGCATCCCGAGGGCAATACGCCGCTGCTCGCTCGCGACCGCGTATCCTCGTACGCCGGCGTGTCGGGGCTGCTGCTCAAGCATGAGGGGCACAACCCGACCGGCTCGTTCAAGGACCGTGGAATGACCGTGGGCGTGACGCAGGCCCGGCGCATCGGCGCCCGTGCGGTCGCGTGCGCGTCCACCGGCAACACATCGGCGTCGCTCGCGGCGTACGCGGCGCAGGCAGGAATACCGGCACTCGTATTCGTGCCAGCCGGCCAGGTGGCGACGGGCAAGCTCGCGCAGTCGCTCGCCTACGGCGCGCGCACACTGCTCGTGAAGGGCGACTTCGATGCCTGCCTGTCGCTCGTCCAGCAAGCCAGCGAGCGGCTCGGCATCTACCTGCTCAACTCGATCAATCCGTTCCGCATCGAGGGACAGAAGACGATCGCGATCGAGGCGCTCGAGCAACTGGGATGGGACGCGCCCGACTGGCTGGTGCTTCCAGCCGGCAACCTCGGAAACACGGCAGCGTTCGGGAAGGCGCTGCGGGAGGTACACGAGCTTGGCCTGATCGATCGCGTGCCTCGCATTGCGGCGATCCAGGCAGAGGGCGCGGCGCCGTTCGCGAGCTCGTTCCGCCACGATTTCACGACGCGTCCCAAGGTCAAGGCGGAGACGGTCGCGACGGCGATCAAAATCGGCGATCCGGCGTCGTTCGACCGCGCGGTACAGGCGATTCGTTCGACGAACGGCGTCGTGTCGACTGTGAGCGACGCGGAAATCCTGGACGCCAAAGCGGTGGTGGACGCTTCAGGCGTGGGCTGCGAGCCCGCGAGCGCGGCGAGCGTCGCCGGCGTTAGGCGCCTGGTGAAGGAAGGCATCATTCGGCCGTCGGACCGAGTGGTGGCGGTGCTGACGGGGCACGTATTGAAGGACCCGGGCGCCCTGCTCCGCTATCACCAGGAGACGGACCCGCCACCGCAGTTCGCGAATCCGCCGGTCGAGATCGAGCCCACCATCGAAGCGGTCGAGCGTGTGCTGGCCACTGGGGACTGAACAGACGGGACATCGGGACATCGGGACTGGGGACTCGGCCGGGAGGCTATTACTGCAGACGAAGGCTCCTCGGCGCTAATGGCTTCCCGGCCGAGTCCCGATGTCCCAAGTCCCTCAGTCCCGAGTCACCGGCTTAGGGTCCGGACGAACCGGCACATGCCCACGCTTGTACACCAGAATCGTGCGGCGAAACGTCATGATGACTGTGCCGTCCTGCTTGAATCCCGTCGTCTCGATCTCCACGATCCCCATGCTCGGCCGAGACTTCGACTCGCGCACGCTCACCACCTTCGACTGCGCGTAGACCGTATCGCCCTCGAACAGAGGCGCCGGCATGCGCACCTCGTCCCAGCCAAGGTTGAACGCGTTCCGCGACACGTCCGCGACCGACAGGCCCGTCACGAGCGCGAGCGTGAAGCACGAGTTCATGAGCGGTCGCCCGAACTCCGTCTGCGACGAGTAGTGCGCGTCGAAATGGATCGGGTTCGTGTTCACCGTCGTGAGCGACGACCAGATGTTGTCCGTCGCCGTCACCGTCCGTCCGAGCGGGTGACGCATCACGAGACCAACGGTGAAATCCTCGAAGCAGCGACCACCCGCCGAGCCGAGTTCTGTCATGCCGGGCCTCCAGTAGCGTTCGTGTAACCGAGCTCGCCCAGCACTTCCGCCGTATGCTGGCCTAACGCCGGTACCGCGTCCATCCGTGGCGACGCGCCCTGCAGGTTGTGCGGCGGGAGGAGCGCCTGCGCGCTCGCGCCGCCGACGCTCACCTCGCGCCATCGCGCGCGGGAGACCAGCTGCGGATGCGCCACTACGTCGGGGACGTCGTTGACAGCACCTGTCGGGATATCCGCGCGCTCGAGGCGCGCGATCACATCGGCGCGCGTCATCTCGCGGAACCTCGCCTCGATGATTGCCTCCAGCTCCGCACGATTCGCGAGACGGTCGCCGTTGGTTGCGAAGCGCGGGTCCGTCTCCAACGAGGGAGACTCCATCATCTGCGCGCAGAACCGCTGCCACTCCCGCTGCGTCTGAATCGCGAACAACACCGCGCCGTCCGCACAGGCATACGCACCGTAAGGGACGATCATGTTGTGTCGTACGCCGACGCGCGCCGGCACCTTTCCCGTTCCCTGCCACACCGAGAGCGCTGGCGTCATCCACTCGGCAAGGCACTCGAGCATCGCGATGTCGATGCGCCCGCCGAGACCCGTGCGTTCACGCCGAAGCAGCGCGGCAAGAATCGACGAGTAGGCGTACATCCCTGACGCAATGTCGGCGATCGACACGCCCACCTTCGCTGGCGAGTCGGCACTTCCCGTAACTGACACGACGCCCGACTCCGCCTGCACGAGCATGTCGTACGCCTTCTTGTTGCGCAGCGGGCCATCGGGACCGTACCCCGAGATCCCACACCAGACGAGACGAGGGTTATCACGCGCGAGGTCGTCGTAGCCAAAGGCAAGACGTTCGACGGCACCCGGCGCGAGATTGTGGACGAAGACGTCGGCACGCGCCAACAGCGACGTGCAGATCTCGCGGTCACGCTCGCGCTTGAGGTCGAGCACGACGCTTCGCTTCCCGCGATTGAGCCACGCGAAATATGCCGACACGCCGTTGACCGCGCCGTCGTACGCGCGAGCGGAATCACCGCCGTCGGGTCGCTCGACCTTGATCACGTCCGCGCCCATATCGGCGAGCTGTCGCGATGCGAACGGGCCGGCAACCGCCTGCTCGAGCGCGACGACGCGAAGCCCCGCCAACGGCAAGGCGGTGCCGCCGGAATCGGGTGTGCTCAGAACGACCTCGGCCGTCCAAGGATATGCTCGGCAACGTACGAGAGGATCAGGTTCGTCGAGATCGGAGCGACCTGGTACAGGCGCGTCTCGCGAAATTTTCGCTCGACATCGTACTCGGCCGCAAAGCCGAAGCCGCCGTGCGTCTGCAGGCACACGTTCGCCGCCTCCCACGACGCGTCGGCGGCAAGCATCTTCGCCATGTTCGCTTCGCCGCCGCAGGGCTGCCCGGCGTCGAACAAACGGGCCGCGTCGTAGCGCATGAGATCCGCGGCGCGCACATGCGCGTAGGCCGTGGCGATCGGAAACTGAATGCCCTGGTTCTTGCCGATCGGTCGGTCGAACACGTTGCGCGACGACGCGTAGGTTCGCGCGCGGTCGACGAACCAGTAGCCATCGCCGATGCATTCGGCCGCGATGAGGATGCGCTCCGCGTTCATGCCGTCGAGAATGTAGCGAAACCCCTTCCCTTCCTCGCCAATCAGGTTCTCAGCCGGCACCTCGAAGTCATCGAAGAAGATTTCGTTCGTCTCGTGGCCGACCATGTTGCGGATGGGCCGCACCGACATCCCCTTTGCCGCCGCGTTGAGCTCCACGAGAAACACCGAGAGGCCCTCAGACTTCTTCGCTACGTTAGGCAGCGGCGTGGTGCGCGCCAGCAGCAGCATGAGGTCGGAGTGCTGGACCCGCGAGATCCAGACTTTCTGGCCGCTCACGACGTACCGATCGCCTTGCTTGCGGGCGAACGTCCTGATACGTGTGGTGTCGGTGCCGGTCGTCGGCTCCGTGACCGCGAACGATTGCAATCGCAACTCGCCCGCCGCGATCCGTGGGAGATAACGCTCTTTTTGTACGGTAGAGCCGTGCCGAAGGAGCGTGCCCATGATGTACATCTGAGCGTGGCACGCACCGGAGTTCGCGCCGGAGCGATTGATCTCCTCGAGAATCACCGAGCCCTCGGTGACCCCGAGTCCGCCGCCACCGTACTCGCTCGGGATGAGGACCGACAGCCATCCGGCGTCGGTGAGTGCCTTGACGAAGGCCTCGGGGTAGGCGCCTTCGGCCTCGACCCGCTGCCAGTAGTCACTCCCGAATCCCCGACACAGCTCGCGAACCGATTCGCGGTACTCGGCGTGCAAACTCGCACGCGGATTGATCTCAGTCATCCAAGTCCATGGAGCGTTGCCGCCACATCGGCACTTTCCCCGAGCGAACGGACCGTGTCGAGTGCCCGACGCGCGAATGCCTCACCGTACCGCGGCCCAACGAGCCTAACGAACTTGTCCTCCAGCGTCTCGGTCGAAACCGGGTATTCGGGGTTCCCGCGGGGGAAGTCGTTCATGCCGCGCTCCACGCAACCGTCGCGCAGCGTCACGATCACGTTCGTCGGCCAGCGGGCCGGGTACGCGCGAGTGAGGTCATCGCGGACACTCACACGAACACGCGGCAGCAGCGCGGCGATTGATGGCTCGAGGATTCCGTCGTCTCCGAATCGATCGGGCGAGAACTGCTCGAGCCCGACCCGGCCCTCCAGCAACGCCGCTGCCGTACAATAGGCGATGCTGAACTTCGCGCGATATGGCGTGGACGGCTTGGGATCGTTCACGATGTCGTACCCCGCCCCATAGGTCTCCAGGTCGACGTGCGCGATCGCGTCGAGAGCGTCGCGCGCTGTCCAGCCGTGTCGCGCACGAATGTCGAGCGCAACGTCGATGGCGGTATGGGTATGCGCGCAGCACGAATGGAGCTTGTAGCAGTTCTCCGTGATCTTCCACTGCTCGCCGAGTCGGTCGGTGACGCGAGATGGGTCGTAGCCGGTACTGGTGGCCCGAAAGAATCCGCGTTCACCCTCGAGGATGCGAGTCGCGCCGGTGAAGCCGAGCCGAGCGAGGTCCGCGGCGAGCACGCCGTTGAACGCGGCCTTCCCGGGGTGCAGATGCTTGCTCATCGCGCCATCGGCGTTGAACTCCCACAGGCCGGCCGCCTGCGTACCGGCGGTGCCGAGCGCGTCGAGCATCTGCGCCGACGTTAGGCGGAGGATCGACCCCACAGCTGCGGCGGACCCGAACGTCGCGGCCGTGCCGGTGGGATGCCAGTACCGATAGTGGCTCGGATTGACGGCTTCGCCGATGCGAAGCGCCGCGTCGTATCCGAGCGCGATCGCAAGCGTGAGTGCGCGGCCGGATGCGCGCTCCCGCTCGGCGACGGCCAGCGCCGCGGAGATCACCGGGGCAGCAGCGTGGAGCGTGGAACCCTTGTGGACGTCGTCGAGCTCCAAGATGTGCGACGCGACCCCGTTCGCGAGGGCAGCAGCGGGGGCGGATCCACGCCCGGCGCCGAGCACGGTTGATTCATCGCCGGCCCCCAAGCCCTGCACCAGACGCTGCGCGATCCGAGCGGGCGGCTCGAGGGCGCCGGCAAGCGCGGAGCCGAGCCAATCGAGCGTGGCGCGGTAGCCCTCGTCGACAACCGCCGGCGGGAGGTCGCGGTAGCCAATGTCGGAAAGGAATTCAGCGAGCGCGCGCGTTGTTCCGACCGTGCCGGCGATGGTGGCCGTCATTCTCAATAGGATTGGTAATTGGTTACTGGAATTGGTAATTGGTTACAACACAATCAGAACCCTCGGAATGCGCATCTCCCTTAGAGGCATCCCGAGGGTCCAAGTCACAAACAACCAATTCCAGTAACCAGTTACCTGTTCAGTATCCGCAGTTCTATTTGACCTCGAAATCCTTCGTCCCCGCCGACTTCGAGTCGAGGAACACCTCCACCTTGTACTTGCCCTTCGGAAGACCCGTCGGCTTGGAGATGTGGAATTCCGTGTAGGCATCGCCGTTAGGCGCGATGGACTGGGTGGACTCCTGCACGACCTGGCCATCCTGGAACGTCCAGCGCGCCATCACCGTCGCCGCCGAGGCGCTGCCCGTCGTATGGACCGACGTGTACACGGTGTCGGCCGGTTTGAAGTTGTCGGTCTTATCGGTGACGCGCGAGTTAGCCGCAGCCTTGCCGACGTCGATATCCGTCACCGCAACCGTGCTCGCGGCCGGCGTGGTCGCCGTCGCCGCGGGAGTCACATCGCCGGACGACTCCTTCTTCTCCTTCGAGCAGGCGCTCACCGTCGCCAGCGCCACCACCCCCACCATCAGGCCGCGCGTCCAGCGCGCGTGAACATGCAGGTCCATGTCGTCGGTCCTCGCTCAGGCGTTCGGGATTTTGAAGGTCTGACCCGGATAGATGAGATCCGGGTTCTTGATCGTGTCCTTGTTGGCCTCGTAGATACGGTGCCACTTCGCGGCGTCTCCGTACTCGCGCTTGGCGATCTTGGAGAGCGTATCGCCCGCAACGACCGTGTACGTCTTTTCGGCATCGGCGACGTTAGGCGCGGCTTGTGCCGGAGCAGCCGCCATGTCGGCGGGCGGCGCGGTGGACGACCCACCGGCCACGACGTCCGAGAAGTCGGCTTTCTTCTTCTCGGCGTCCTTGTCCTTGTCGAAGATGTTATCGAGCAGGCCCATCGTATACCTCGCGGAGGTTTCGACCGGCTCAACAGCCCGCACGAACCGTTCCGTTCGGCATACGGCCGGACTCGACCGCGCTCAGCTCACCCGAATCGACGCGGTCCCAAACTTTCCTTCCGACGTCGCGGTGATCGTGACGGTACCTTTGCGCACACCGCGAACGACCCCGGGTTGATCGACGGTGGCGATGCCCGGGTTGGTGCTCGCCCACGTCACCACGCGGTTGGTGAGCTCGTTGCCAGCCGCATCGGTCACTCGCGCGACGAGCTTTGTCGATTTCCCTTCGCCCACCGACGCGCCGACGGGCATGATCGTGACCTTCGCGACGGACACGAGACGAACCGTCACGTTCGCGTAGCCGGCGATACCATCGATGACGGCGGTGATGACGGCGGTGCCGGGCACGAGTCCAGTCACCCGTCCCGTCGGCGAGATCGACGCAACGTCCGCGTTGTTCGTCGTCCAGACGGTAGTGCGCCCGCCGATCGCCACGCCGTTGGGGTCATAGGGCGTCGCAACGAGGTCATCGCTCCCGGCGATGTACAGGTAGACATTGTCGGGGGCAATCCGAACGCTTGCCACGCGTGGTGGAACCGGCACGACCGTGACGGAAGCGACGGCAGACTTCCCCTCGGACGTCGCCGCAATGTCGACGGTGCCGGTGCTCACGCCGGTGACTACGCCGTTGTTCGAA
>JAJKIV010000173.1 GCA_021154285.1 Gemmatimonas sp.
AATCTCGGGCCGAAAAACGGGGTCAGAGTCGAATTCATCGTTCCAACGCCGGCGTTGGAACGATGAATTCGACTCTGACCCCGTTTTTCGGCCCGAGATTCGCGGGAACGGCTCGCTCCTGCACTCTCCGCACGTGGAGGTAAACAAATGCTGAAGGACAAAGATGTGACTGCGACGCTTGCCGTGAAGGACATCGACCGCGCGCAGAAGTTCTATCAGGATGTCGTCGGCCTAACGCCGCTCCCCGCCGAGGAGCAAGGCGTCAGGCCGTTCAAGACTGGTTCGAGCTCGATCCTGATCTACGAATCCGACTTCGCCGGGACGAACCGGGCGACGGCGGCGACGTGGATGCTGGATGACGAGCTGGATGACACGGTCAAGTCGCTCAAGTCAAAGGGCGTAACCTTCGAGCACTACGACATGCCGGGAGTGACCCGACAGGGTGATATCCATCTGACGGGCAAGTCGAAAGCCGCGTGGTTCAAGGATCCCGATGGCAACATCATCGCGCTCGTCGGACGGTAACACGCGACAATGGCGACGCTGAGGCGACCTGAGTAGCATGCGCACCGAGATCGAGCACGCGTTCGGACCGGTGGGCGTGCTCGCCGTCAATGCGCGTGATCGATGCCGTGATGGCCTAACGCCAGCGTTACAGCCCTGCCAGGCGGCTCAACAGGTAGATGGTCCCCGCGTCGCTGGCCAGTGTGCCCACCTCGAGCCGGACCGGTATGCCTAACGTTCGATCGTACGCGACCGACACGCTCCCGCCGCGCGTGCGCTCGTCGATCGCGGCGTCGAACAGCTTCGTGATCGTGGGGTAGGGCGAGAGGTCGGACACCGCCCTGCCCGTCGCGAGGTCCTCGACCTTCGTGATCTCGCCGGCGCGCACCTCGACCACCACGGGCCGCGTGATCTCAGCGCCGCAGAAGCAGCTGATCTGGAGCTGGAATCGATAGTCGCTGATGCTGCGCAACAGCCACGCCGCGCGATGCTGCTGGAGCTCGGAGAGCTGACCCGATCCGGTGACCGTGTCTCCGAGGACGAGGCTCGGCTGTGCGTTGATGTCGGCCGTCGGTGAATCATCGAAGCAGGCCACCACGCCGGCGATGGCGACACACGCTGTGGCGAATCGGGCAAGGAAGGGCGCGCGCATGCCTCGCCAAACCGGCGTCACGGGTCTGGGGTCACATTGGACTGGCGACGGGCGACGGAGCAAGGTGCGTGTCATTCCGAGCGAGCGGCAGCGAGTCGAGGAATCGCCGTCCTCCCGGTAGAGGGCCTCGGTTCCCGGCTCCCGGTTCCCAGCAGTCGCCAGTCGCCAGCCGTCCTCAGTCGCGCCCGCTCCCTAAACGCTCCGCAATCGGCATCGCGGCAATCCCCACAGCAAGGTGCAGCACGCGAATGATCCAATGCAGATCCCCGATCAGGATCCGCTGCTGTGTCATCCCGAGCGCCAGCACCACCACGCCCCAGATGAACCCGAACGCGACGAGACCGCTGGGCCGCTTGTGCGCGGCAGCGATTCCCGCGATCACCCAGAGCGCGATGACGAAGAGCGCGCCAATCGCCATGTGGACGTTCACGAGGCTGGTCCAGTGACCCGTCCAGAACCCGATCCCGAGAATCACCAGCACCGCCATCGCAGCCCGCATGAACACGAGCAGTATTCGCGAAACGCGCATCCTCGCCTCCGACGAAGCGGATTGACATGTTTGGATCGACAGTACGATGAAGTTAGACTGTCTGTCTAACGAAAATCAACCCATGGTCAGGCGTCGGTCGTACAAACCGGTGGAACGGCTGCGCTCCGTCGAGGCGGGTCGCGAACGCATCGTCGCGGCCGCTCGCGATCTCCTCGAGGACGACGACGCCGAGGGATTCTCGATCGACGCCGTGGCGCGCCGCGCGGGCGTGGCACGCATGACGATCTACAACCAGTTCGAGTCGAAGGCCGGCTTGCTCGAGGCGCTCTTCGACTCGCTGGCCGCCCGCGGCCCGCTCGCGGACATGGCTGAGATCTTCCAGCATCCGGACCCGCTCGTCGCGCTCGATGAGTACGTGGAAGTCTTCGGCCGGTTCTGGACGCTCAACCGCCGGGCGCACGGCCGGCTGCGCGCCGCGGCGCTGCATGACGAGGAGTTGGCCGCCGCGATGGCCGCGCGCAACGAGCGCCGCCGGAAGGGAGTGACCGAGCTGCTGCGCCGGCTCGGCGACAAGGCCCGCCCCGTTGTCTCGCGACCCGAGACGATCGACGTGATCTATCTGCTCCTGAGCTTCGACACGTTCAACGAGCTGGCAGGTGATGGCCGAACCCCGGAGGACGTGGTGCCCACCATGCGTCGCCTCATCCGCGCCGTGTTGGGAATCGTATCACGTTAGGTGACTGATAACTGCCGGCGACGGGCGACGGACGTGAGGGCGACAGGCGGCAGGCGGCAGCAACGGCTCGTTGGGCTCATAGCAGCAGCTTGCAGCAAGCGGCAGTAGCGCGCAGCACTCGGCTACCAGCTTGCAGCTTGCAGCTTGCAGCGGCAAGCAGCACGCAGCAAGCAGCAAGCAGCTATGCACATCCGAGGATTTGGAGTAGTATCTGACTGCCATGCCCGCCCCACAGCTGATCCTCCCGCCGCGTGGCTCGACGCCACCTGCGCTCGACTCGCAGGGCCGTCCCCGAACGCTGCCGCCCGACCTCCTTCGCGAGGCATCACAGCGGCTCGGCATTCTCGCGCTGCTCGGCGCCGTCCTCTGGTTCCTCGGCACAGTACTCGGCCATGTCTCGCTGCGCGCCCAGAGTCCGCCGGGCGACACGCGCTGGCAATCGTTTGTCTTTCCCATCGATGCGATTGCCGGCGTGAGCATCATCGCTTCACTCGCTGTCTACCGGTACACCCGCCGCCACCGGGAATCGAGGATCAGCCTTGACCTCGGCCTCGCGTACATGATCGCGAGCTCGTTCGGCATCGGACTGGTCTTCCACATCGGCATGGTCTACTTCGGCGGCCGCCCGCCGTCCGAGCGCGGCATGGCACCAGAGATCAGCTGGGTCGGAGTGGAGATCCTGCTCTTCGCGGCGCTCATCCCCACACACCCCCGCAAGACCGTCGTCGCATCGCTCATTGCCGCGTCGATGAATCCCATCGGGATGCTGATCGCGCGCGCCAATGGCGTGTGGGATTTTGGCAGCGCGTGGAACGTGATGCTCATGCATTATCCGGACTTCCTGATCGCCGGTGCAGCTGGCGTGATCTCGCACGTGGTGACACAGCTTGGCCGCCAGGTGACGCGAGCGCGGGAGATGGGCAGCTATCGGCTGGGCGAGCTCCTCGGACGTGGTGGGATGGGCGAGGTCTACAAGGCCACGCACACCATGCTCGCGCGGGCGGCCGCGATCAAGCTGATCCGGCCGGAGGCGTTAGGCGCCGCCAACAGCGACGGCGCCCAGCTCGCGGTGCGACGATTCACACGTGAGGCGGAAGCCGCGGCGAACCTGCGCTCGCCGCACACGGTCGAGGTCTACGACTTCGGCGTGACCGAGGATCAGACCCTGTACTTCGTGATGGAGATGCTCGAGGGCATGGACCTCGAGACCCTCATCAGGCAAAGCGGCCCGCTTCCAGCGGCGCGCGTGATTTATCTCATGCGTCAGGTGTGCGAATCGCTTGGCGAAGCACACGCGAAAGGGCTGGTGCATCGCGACATCAAGCCGGCGAACATCAACGTCGGCCAGGTGGGTCTCGAGTACGACTTCGTGAAGGTGCTGGACTTCGGGCTGGTGAAGGAGGTCAAGCGGCCGAGCGCCACCGACACGCGCCTCACGGTCGAGGGCATGACGGTCGGGACGCCGACCTACATGGCACCGGAGCTCGCGCTCGATGAGGCATTCGACGGTCGCGCCGACCTCTACGCGTTAGGCTGCGTGATGTACTTTCTGCTGACGGGACAGGTCGTGTTCGAGTCGGACAACGTGATGCGTCTCATGGTGAGGCACATCGAGGAGAAGCCTGTGCCCCCGTCGCGGCGAACCGACCGGCAGATCCCGCCGTCGCTCGACGACATCGTCCTGGCGTGCCTGGCGAAGGATCCCGCCGCGAGGCCGCCGAGCGCGGCGGCGGTGGCACATGCGCTGGCTGCCGCCGAGGCGGATGTCGAGCCGTGGACCCAGGAGCAGGCCGCCGTGTGGTGGACTTCCCGGGCGCGATCCGCGCCACGCGAGCCGGCCGTCGTGGCATGAGTCGCCCGCGCTGTTGTCTACGGCCGACCCACCACGCCAGTAAACGGCCCGATCTCGGTTCGACGCCACCACGCGCCGGTCTTCCGTTTCGTCGCGAGGTCGGTAAACCAGTACTGCCACAGCACGGTCCTAACGAGTGCTGGCCGTTTGCCCCCGAACGGGTCACGCTGGAACAGACGCAGCACGGAGGGGCTGCCCTCGATGAGGCGCTTCTGCGCCTGCACGACCCACGGCGACTGCTGCCAGGGGCCGAGCGACGCGAACCAGAGGTTCCACTCGAAGCGCGGTTGATACGGGGCGTAGATGCCAGGATGCTCGCGCGGGTCCTGTGGCTTGTACCGGAAGGGATAGGCGACCCAGAGCACTCCGTCGAGGCTTCCCTGGAACTCGATCTCGTACCGGGCCTCGGTCATGACGGCGAACAGTCCGTACGCGTTCGCGATGCGGAACGGATCCAGTACGCGGAACGGTCGCCCCCACGGAGAGAAGGCGCTCTGCACGAAGAACGCGACGATGGTCGCGCAGAACAGGTAGCCAAGCACGCCGCGCTCGGCCCATTGTGCGACGGGATGGCGAAGGGCTGGCAGGGTGGAATCGACCGCGGGCACCGGCAGCCAGCGCGCGAGGAACCGGTCGTCGAGGAGGAGCACTCCGAGCGCCAGCACGAGGTAGTTCAGGAACGCGTAGTTCGCGGTGGCGATGATGCCGATCTGGAGCGCCGTGACGATCGCCGCGCACGTTAGGCGGAACGGCCGCGGCAGGAACAGGGCCCAGACGATCAGCAGCTCGACGAGCAGCGTGAAGATCACCGTGCCGGCGTGATACCAGTGCGGCAGGTGCTGGACGTACCAGCCGATCCACGTGGGCAGCGGCCCGTTCTGGTAGTACTGGTCCATGGCGGTGAGGTCACGCCAGTGCGGGTCGCCGCTCGCGAGCTTGACGATGCCGGACTCGAAGTAGATCCGGAACCACTCCCAGCGCAGCATGAAGAGGCTGAGCGTCGAGGGCGGGTGGGCTGCACCGAGCTTCGGACGAAGGCCGCGTGGCGCGAAGAAGATCGAGAGAAATCCGGCCTCGAGCAGCATGCCGTCGGACTGGTACGACGAGAAGTCCTGGAGCGCCGCGATACACGAGAGAAACAGCAGCGTGCATAACGCGACGGTGAGCTTCGGCGCGATGTTGACGACGAGCAGCACCGAGCACAGAAACCCGGCCGCGACGATGAGCGTGAGGGCCGTATCGCCGGCGTTGAACCAGAGGAGCGTCGGCGCGTACCAGAACTGCCTGATGCCCGGAAGCTCGCGATGGACGAGGGCGAGGTACTCGCTGGCTGGAAGAATGCCGCGCTCGCCGATGAGCCCGTGGATCTGGAAGGCGAAGGAGTAGAACGCGGAGAGGAAGATGAGCCCGAGCGCACGAAGGAAGAGCCATCGCGGCCAGAGGTAACCGGGCGGGCTCGTCTCCGAAGCAGCGTTCACTTGTTAGGGTCGTCCGTCGACCAACTTTGGCACGACGTAGAAGTTGTCGTCCACCCTGAAGTCGGACGGATTCCCCAGGTGGACGGTTGCCGTTTGCCACGTCTCCGTCGGCTTGATGAGCGACCACGTCGGCCAATCGAGCGTCACACGGATCGGCATGTCGAACCCCGGCACGACGTTCGCCCACCGATACGACAGCGTGTCGCCCGAGATCCGGTACTCGAGCGTCGGCACCATCGTCGTGCGCAGGTATTGGTCGAACACCTTGGACAGGTTCATGCCCGCCTGGGCGCTGATGTAGTCCTCGACCTGCTTGCCCATCACGGTCTGGTGCCAGAAGGTCTTGTTCAGCCCGCGTAGAATGCCGCGCCACTTCTCGTCGTCGTTCACGAGCTGCCGAATCGTGTGCAGCATCTCGCCGCCCTTCGGGTACATGTCGCCCGATCCCTCGTCGTTCACGCCGTAGGCGGGGATGACGGGGCGGTCATTCCGGATGCCGCGTCGATTCCCGATGATGTACCGAGCACCCGCGTCCTTACCGAACAGGCACTCGGTGTAGAGACCCTCCGCGTAATTCGCGAAGCTCTCGTGCACCCACATGTCGGCGTTGTCCTTCGAGGTGATGTTGTTGCCGAACCACTCGTGCGCGCTCTCGTGGACGATGATGAAGTCCCACTCGAGCCCGAGACCGGTGCCTGACGACTCTCGCTTGCGGTAGCCGTTCTGGTACCAGTTGCCATACGCCACGGCGCTCTGATGCTCCATGCCCGTGTTCGGCACCTCGATCAGCTTGTAGCCGTCCTCGTACCACGGGTACGGGCCGAACCAGTACTCGAAGCACCTGAGCATCGACCTCGCCTGCGGGAATTGGCGCTTCGCGTTCTCCAGGTTGTAGTCGAGCGGGTAGAAGTCGAGCGTGAGCGTACCCTTCTCGCCGTTGAACTTCTCCGTGTAGTGCGTGTAGTGCCCGGCCGCCACGGCGATCGCGTAGTTGTTGATCGGGTTCTTGACGAACCATTCCCAGGTGTTGGGTCCACGCGAGGTTATCCTCGTTCCGCCACCGTCCGAGGACTTCGCGACGCTCACGGTCGACCCCAGGTTCTGCAGTCGACCATTCGAGACGTCGATGAGCGAGTCCGGAACGGTGATGTCGATGCGCTGTGAGTCAGGCTCATCGGCCTGCGTGTCCTTGTTCGGCCACCATACCGAGGCGCCCATGCCCTGATCCGTCGTCACGATCCACGGGCGACCAAGGCTGTCCTTCGCCCACGTGAATCCGCCTTGCCAGGGCGGATTCTTCGCGATCTGCGGGCGACCGTGGTAGTAGACGGTGATCGTCTTGCGATCGCCTGTGCGCTGCGGCGCGGCGAGCGTGGCGAAGAACGCTGCGCCCTCCCGCCGATAGCGGACCTTCCGGCCGTCCTGCGTCATGCTATCGACCACGAGCGGCTCCATGAGGTCGATCTGCATCTCCGTCGCCGGCTCGAGCACCCTGTAGGTGATGCCGTTGTAGCCGGCGATCGAGCTGTCGTTAGGCTGGATGGCGACGTGGAGGTCGTAGAACGTAACGTCCCACCACTTGCGGCCCGGCGTGGTGAACGAGCCGCGGAGCGTGTCGGCACGCGAGCGCTTGGGCACGTGCGCGGCGGTTTGACGCCGCGATGCGGAGTCCGGGCGTGCTGGTCTTGGGGTCACCTGACCAACGAGACCGGCCGACGAGGAAACGACGAGCGCGATGGCGGCTGCGAGGCGGCGCATGCGGCGGAACCTTACGGACGGATGGAGGACTCGGCGGAACGGCGTGAACGCCGCGGCCGTGCGAACTGGATACAATATACTGACGCTCGCACGCCACCGCGTCGCGCGCTCGACGCACATTGGACCCTTCGCCAATCGACGCGTTCACCCGGTGAAGCGCATGCTGTCGTGTCCTTCAACCGCGGAGCAAATGCATGAGTGTCGCCAAGATCACCGAGATCCAGGCCTCGTCGAAAAAGAGCTTCGACGATGCGATGCAGGCCGGGATCGACCGCGCCAACAAGACCCTGCGCGACGTCACCGGAGCTTGGATCAAGAGCCAGAAGGTGGTGGTCAACAATGGCAAGATCACCGAGTATCGGGTGCTGATGAAGGTCTCGTTCATCTTGCAGGACAAGTAATTACTCCATCGCCACCGGCATTGCCGCGTGCGTTAGGCATGCGAGCCGGTGAGCAATTCTCCCGCGCCCGTCCGTCTAACGTTGTAACACCGCCGGCGGGGACGCGACGTCGTAGCTCGCGGCGTGTGCCACGAGACGGTCTGCCATAGCGCGCCCCACGACCACCGGGCGCGCCGCGCACCGCTTTGCCTGCGCCGGCGGATACGCCTCCACCTCGCTCACCGCGAGTGCAAGACATCTGCGACCGACCGGCCATCACCACAGCGCCGAGCGGCCAGGAGCTCCACACGCTCAACCGCACATTCCCCGCCGCGCTGGCGCTGATCCTCGGCGCCTGCTCGGACGGGCCCACCGCCGACAAGCTGTCGAGTCAACCGACCGCCATCGTGGCCGAAAGCGGCGACGGGCAAACCCAGGTCGTCGACCAGGTGCTCGCGAACCCGATCGTCGCTCGAGTGACGGACGCGCGCGACCGACGCGTGCGCAATGCCAGAGTCTCGTTCGAGGTCGTGTCTGGCGGCGGCACAATCGGTCCTGACACCGTACGGACGGACTCCGCCGGCCTCGCGAAGGCCGTCTGGTGGCTAGGCACGTCCACCGCCGTCGAGCAGGCGGTGCGAGCCCGCGTGATTGCGTCCGGTGTCGCCGACGTCAGCGTCACGTTTCGCGCCACGAGTCGGCCGCGCCCCGCATCGACGGTCGAAGTCCAGGCTTCGGGCGAAAGGATCAACCCAGCACCCGAGCTGAGCCGAGTCGTCGTCGCCCGCGCGTACGACTCTTATCAAAATCCCGTCCCCGGCGCGACGGTGCTATGGTCGGCGCCGATGGCCGGCACGCTCCGCACCGACCAAACGGTCACCGGACCGGACGGCGCGACCGAGAACCATTGGACCCTTCGCGCCACCTCCAGCGCAACGGTCGGCGAGGGCGTGTATTGGATCACGGCGACCCTCGCGGGCGCGGCCATGCCCGGTTCATCGCCCACGCTATACGTCGTGACCGTCGGCGACGCCCGCCTGGCCGCGACGGCGCTGGCGGTAGGTGCATCGAATACCTGCGCGGTGGCCAAAGCAGGGCAGGTCTACTGCTGGGGCGATGACACTTCCGGCCACCTTGGCGATGCCTCGCGTCTCCCCTACGCCGCACCGGTATCCGTCGCCGCGCAATCCTTCACGCAGATCGTGGCGGGCCGTGCACACACCTGCGCACTGACGACAGCGGGAAAGGCATTCTGTTGGGGCGCGAACACCGAAGGCCAGCTCGGTGACGGCACACAGGCCTCGAGGTCCGGGGCAGTGGCCGTCGCGCAACGCGGAACGTTCGTTTCGCTGGTTGCCGGAGGAGATCACACCTGTGGTCTGACCGACGAGGGAGGCGCGCTCTGCTGGGGCAGCAATCGGGTCGGCCAGCTCGGCGATGGATCGCTGACGGCGCACCCCGCGCCTAACGAGGTCTCGGGTGGCGCACGCTTCACATCGTTGACGGCAGGCGTCTATCATACGTGCGGCCTGACCACGGGCGGTCGCACGGTGTGCTGGGGGAGCAACCAGTTCGGCCAGATCGGTACCCCGACGCCCGACGGACCCTGTCAGACCAGTTGCGCGACCATCCCGACTCCGGTCGACGGATCCTTCGTAGGCCTGAGCGCCGGCATGCAGTTCACCTGTGGCGTCGAGCGGGGCGGGGCCACCTCGTGCTGGGGTGCAAGTCTGGAGCGCGCGCAGGTGCGGAGCAGCGTACCGTTCGCCTTCCTCATCGGCAGCCGCGCGAGCGATGCCTGCGGTATGACGGACGGTGGTCGCACATACTGCTGGACAGTCGACGATGACCTTGCCAACTATTACGGGTACCAGACGGTACGGGTCGGCGGCGATCTCACGTTCTGGGGGTTTCGCCTCGGCGATTCGCGCGCGTGCGGGATAGAGCGAAGCAGCCCGGCGTGGGTCGTCTGTTGGAGTACCGTGTCGTCGGCGGTGTCGGAACCGCCAGGCTACGTTCTGCGCGTGGGACGGCTATGAGCCCGCCGTGATGCGGACGAGCGGTGGCTGTTGTCATCCGGAGCCGAGCGAGGGATCTTCATCGTCCCGATAGACACCTCTCTGTCGGGACGATGAAGATCCCTCGGCTGACGCCTCAGGATGACACACGGACGAATGGTACCCACCGTGACGAATCGCGCCACCGGCAGCTTCGACGTCAAGATCACACCGCTCGCCACCGATACCCCGGCCGAAGGCTCCCCACTCGGCCGCATGTCGATCGACAAGCAGTTCCACGGCGACCTCGAGGGCACGAGCACCGGACAGATGCTCACCGCCGGCACGGCGATCAAGAACTCCGCCGGCTACGTCGCGATCGAGCGCGTCACGGGTTCGCTGCACGGCCGGACCGGCACGTTCGCTCTGCAGCATAACGCCACCATGACCCGGGGCACGGGCGCCCTGAATATCGTCGTGGTGCCTGATTCCGGCACCGGAGAGCTCACCGGACTCTCCGGCACGCTTCGCATCGAGATCGCCGCCGGCAAACACGGCTACGTGTTCGAGTACGTCATCGACTGACATCACGTTAGGCACCGCGAGCCCTCGCCATGATCACCGGTATTCACGCCCTCCTATACTCGAAGGACGCTGACGCGACACGCGCGCTCTTTCGCGATGTCCTTGGCTTCTCCGCTATCGACGCTGGACGCGGGTGGCTGATCTTCGCGCTGCCGCCAGCGGAGCTCGGCATTCATCCCGAAGAAGAGAGTGGCCAGAACCGGGCCGAGCTTTACGCCATGTGTGACGACATCGACACCACGGTGTCCGACCTGCGAAAGAAAGGCGTGGACATCGTGCGACCGGTGAGCGACCAGGGGTGGGGCCGAGTGACCGCGATTCGACTCCCCGGAGGAGGTGCGCTCGGTTTATACGAGCCGCGCCATCCAACCGCGCTCGCGCTTGCGATCGAAAAGGCGATCGAGCAGGCACCAAGGCGATGACCAAGTCCCACCGCCCATTCGACCCCTCAATCCACGGAGATCCATGTCCCCGTTCCTCGCCGAGCTGTTTGGTACCGCGTTCTTGATCCTGCTGGGCGATGGTGTCGTTGCGAACGTCGTGCTCCGAGAGACGAGAGGCCACAACTCCGGCTGGATCGTGATTACGGCCGGCTGGGCGTGCGCAGTCACGATCGCGGTCTACTGCGTGAACAGCATCAGTGGCGCGCACCTCAATCCTGCCGTGACTATCGCACTGGCGGCGACCGGTGCCTTCCCATGGACGCAGGTGCTCCCGTACATCGTCGCGCAGGTGCTCGGCGGATTCCTCGGCGCCGTGATCGTCTGGCTGGCGTACCTCCCGCACTGGAGCGTCACGCCGGAAGCCGACAGAAAGCTTGCCGTGTTCTCGACGATACCGGCGATTCGCAAGCCCGGGCCGAATTTCCTTGCCGAGGCCATCGGAAGCTTTGCGCTGGTGTTTGGGATTCTTGCGGTGTTTTCGCCGGGCAACTTCGTTCCCGGCTCCGACCTCGCGAAGGGTTTCGGTCCCGTGCTCGTGGGCGCGATCGTGTGGGCGGTTGGACTGTCGTTAGGTGGTCCGACCGGGTACGCGATCAATCCGGCGCGCGACCTCGGTCCCCGGATTGCACACCTCGTGCTGCCGATCCCGGGGAAGGGAAGCTCGGACTGGGCCTACTCGTGGATCCCCATCCTCGGCCCGATCGTTGGTGGCGTGATCGCCGCATTCACCTATAAGCTCATCTGGAAGGCATGAAACACATCCTCGCGCTCGACCAGGGGACCACGAGCTCCCGCGCGATCCTCTTCGATCACGCGGGTTCCATCGTCGCCGTCGCCCAGAAGGAATTCCCGCAGATCTTCCCCAAGCCAGGGTGGGTGGAACACGACCCGCGCGACATCTGGTCGTCGCAAGCCGGTGTCGCCGCAGAAGCACTCACGAAGGCGCGCGTCCGTGCGGAGGACATCGCGGCCATCGGGATCACGAATCAGCGAGAGACCACACTCGTCTGGGATCGCGCGACGGGCGAGCCGATCATGAATGCGATCGTGTGGCAGGATCGACGCACGGCCGCAATCTGTGACCGGTTGCGCAAGCAGAAGCTCGAGCGCGTCATCCGCCGTAAGACGGGCCTCGTCATCGACGCGTACTTCTCGGCCACGAAAGTTCAGTGGATGCTGCAGAACGTGAAGGGTGCGAAGGCAAGGGCGAAAGCGGGCGAGCTCGCGTTCGGCACGGTGGACTCCTGGCTCGTGTGGAATCTCACGGGCGGGAAGGTGCACGTCACGGATGTCAGC
>JAJKIV010000174.1 GCA_021154285.1 Gemmatimonas sp.
CTCCACGACCGATCCACTCGTCGCGCACGCGGATAGCGCACGCATTCGCGGCAATCCCGCGGCGAAGGTTTGGATGATTCTCGCGAGCGACTTCCAGTGCCCCTACTGCAAGATGTGGCATGACTCGTCAGACCTCACGATCCGACGTGAATACATCGACAACGGCAAAGTCCGGCTCGCCTACATCAACTTCCCGATTAACTCCCACGCGAACGCGATCCCAGCGGCCGAGTACGCCATGTGCGCCGCCGCCCAAGACAAATTCTGGCAAATGCACGACTCGCTGTTCGCAACCCAGGAGAAGTGGGCACCGCTGCCCAATCCCGCCTCCGCGCTCGAACAGGTCGCCGCATCCGTCGGCGTCGACGTGACCGCGTTTCGGTCCTGCGTGTCCGCGCACAAAATGCTGCCGCTCATCGAAGCCGACCGCGAGAAAGCCCAGCGCGCTGGAGTTCGAGCGACGCCGTCCTTCTTCATCGGCAGCCAGCTGCTCGAAGGCGTCCAGCCCATCGAGAACCTGAGAAAGGCCCTCGACGCCGCGCTCACGAGCGCGGGCGCCAAGCAGTAGCCGCGGCCAGATCGCCCCCACGCGCCCGTGGACGCGGTCCTTCGCCTCGGCTACGACGCGGCGGGTAACATCGCGCGAGCGCTCGCCGCGGTCACCCCCGCGAGCGACACGAAACTCCTGCGCGCGCTGCGTGCGCGCCGCGGCATTCGCGCTCGTTATGCAACATGGGCGCGCGCCGACCGCGTGGCTGCGCGCGCCATGCTCTGGATGCACGCGCCATCGGTTGGCGAAGGGCTGCAGGCACGCCCGGTCCTGCAGCTCGCTCGTCGCGAACGACCGGATCTGCAGCTCGCGTACACGTTCTTTTCGCCCAGCGCCGCCGCCTTCGCACGAGGACTCGACGTCGACTTCGCGGACTATCTCCCATTCGATACGGTCGGCGACGGTGAGGCCGCGCTCGACGCGCTGGCGCCTCGCGCGCTGGTGTTCAGCAAGCTCGATGTCTGGCCCAACCTCGCGCGCATCGCCGCCGAGCGCGGCGTGAACCTCGGGCTCGTGAGCGCAACGCTCGCCGAAGGCTCGTCACGTCGGCGCGGCATGGCCGCGCGCCTGCTGTCGGACGCGTACGCTCGGCTCGATGCGGTCGGCGCGATCGACGCGCGCGACGCAGAGCGCCTGGTCGATCTCGGAGTTCGGCGCGATCGCATCGAGGTTACGGGCGACACGCGCTACGACCAGGTATGGGCACGGGTTCGCGGCGTAGACCGCGCAGCGGGACTCGTCGCAATGCTGACCAGTGACCGGCCCACCCTCGTGGCGGGTTCCACCTGGCCGGCGGACGAGCGTCCCCTGCTCGCCGCGTGGACGCGGGTCCGCGCCGCGGTTCCCGAGGCGCGTCTCGTGATCGCGCCGCACGAACCGACGGACTCGCATCTGACGCCGATCGAGCGGTGGGCGGCCGAGGCCCGGGTTCGCAGCGCGCGACTCGGTGGCGATGACGCGCCTAACGCGGATGTCGTGATCGTGGATCGCCTCGGCGTGCTCGGCGACCTGTACGCGCTCGCCACGGTCGCGTATGTGGGCGGCGGCTTCCACGCGGCCGGGCTGCACTCCGTATTGGAGCCGGCCGCGTTCGGCGTCCCCGTGCTGTTCGGGCCACGCTACGCGAACAGCCGAGACGCAGAGCTGCTGATCGTCGCCGGCGGCGGTGCGTCGGAGGCAACGGAGTCCGGACTCGAGTCCCGCCTTCGGGCGTGGCTCACGGACGGCTCGGCGCGACGAGAAGCAGGAGACGCCGCGCGCGAGCTCGTAGGGCGAGGGCTCGGGGCGGCCGAGCGATCATGGAAGCTGGTCGCGAACCTTCTGGGCGCATAGAGCGTTTCTTCACCGCAGCGGTCAAGGCTCTTTCCTGACTGCGGCGACACGTCCGTGTGCGGCGAGAAGCCGAGGCTAGGTGCTCCCGCCCACACGAGCAACAGTATCCGGCGCCCTCACCACCGGGGTCTCGCCAGTCCGCGACACCGCGTTCTCCGACGGACGGTGCAGGAAGAACCCCTGCACCAGATGCACGCCAAGCCCCTTCACCGTCTCGTACTCCTCGGCGCGCTCGACACCCTCCGCGATCACCTTGGCGCCCTGGTCGTTGGCGAAGCGAACCATCGTCTCGACCAGGTTCTGCTTGATGAAGTTCGTGTCGATGCAGTTGATGAGCGAGATGTCCAGCTTGATGAAATCGGGCTCGAGGTTCGCGATGGAACCCAGCCCGGCGTAGCCGCTCCCGGCGTCGTCGACAGCGAAGCGATAACCGCGCTCGCGGAGGGCCTTCAGCCGCTCACGAAACTTCGGGTAGTCCTTGATCGCCGTGCGCTCGGTGATCTCGATGACGACGCGTTGCGGGTCGGCCACCTCGCGATGGATCGCGCTGAACTCCGGGTCGACAAAGTCGTGCGGGTCGACATTGAGGAACAGGAGCTCGCCACGCGTTAGGCGCGTCTTCATGGCCTCGATCGCCTTGCTGCGACACAAGCGGCCCAGCTCCCACAGGAGATCCGCTTCGGCGGCGACCTCGAACATGATCTCGGGACTGCGCAGCGTTCGGAGCGTGCCGCGCGCCAGCGCCTCGTACCCGTACACGTGCCGCGTGTCCGCGACGAGAATCGGGTGGAGGTCGATGTACACCGCGCGCTCTCGCAGGCTGCGGCGCAGGTCCTCCACGCGGCGGCCGCGCTCCCGCTCCTCGACACTCTTCGCGGCGTTCGCCGCCTCGCGAATCCCGCGGTAGATGAGACGCTGCAGGCGGATCTTCGGATTGTAGTAGACGTGTGCCATGCCGACGTAGATCTCGAACAGCGACGCGATCTCTTCCCCGTGCGCCGCCTCGATCCGGCCACCCACATGGTCCTGCAGCCGCGACACGAGCTCCGTGATCTCCGCGTCCGTCACCGCCGCGACGCCCGGGGGCGGCACGTGGAAGAACACGAAGTCATCATCGTTCGTGAAGCTCACCATGACGCGCGACGATCGCAGCGCGCTCGCATCGAGGAACTCGCGAACCGCCTGGGCCGTCGTCTCCAGCACCGCGTCGAGCTTCTCCCACCCGTAGATCTCTTCGATCTTCGAGTAGCGAACGAAGTTGACGTAGAGCACGATGAGCTCGCCGCGCTCCTTGATCAGTTGTCGCGACCGCTCGATCATCACCGGCAGCGTCGGCAAGCCGGTGAGGTGATCATAGAGCATCTGCTCGTACTCGACGCGCTCGATCCGATCCGCGAGGGCGGCCGCCGCGGGCGTCGCGCGCGCGAGCGCCGACCGGATCCGCGACGCGATCTCCTCAGCCGATGCCGGGAGCAGGAACCATTCGTCGACACGAAGCTCGATCGCTCGCCGACGCGCGACGTCGTTCGCACAACCCACGATCACCGGGAGGACACGGGCGCGTGCGCGCTCCACGATGTCGCGCAGCGCATTTGGGTTCTCGGTCAGCGTCACGATGACGCGCACGTCGGGGACATCCTCCACCGACGCCGCGAGCTCACGGTCGCGACGGACTACGACCTCCCACGAGTCGAGAAGTGCGGCCGCATCGCGAATGGACGCGTCGTCGCTATCGGTGAGAATGACCGGCTGGTTCACGCCATCATGGCTAGTGCGGGAGACGCATCAGGCGGCACCCTGCAGCGCCGCGGCGTTTCGCTCCACCGTGCGGACCAGTCGCGGAAGATCGATTGGCTTCGTCACGTAATCGTCCGCGCCGGTCTGCAGCGCCTGTCGCTTATCATCCCATTGGTCGAGCGCCGTAACCATGATCACCCGTACCCCACGTCCGTGAGAAGGGTGCTGCTTCATGAGGCGGCAGACTTCCCACCCGTCCCGGCCCGGCATCATCACGTCCAGCAGCACGATCGACGGGCGAACCGACTCGAAGAGCGAGAGCGCCTCCTCCCCACTATACGCCACTGACACGGGATACCCCTTCGCTTCGAGGTATTGCCGCACGATATCGGCGTTGTCGTGGTTGTCGTCGACGACGAGAACGGAGGGGAGTGGCGCCTCAGGCATTGCGTGATCGGCTGTCGGAAGACACGGAAAGGGGGCAAGTTGCAAGCCAGCCCCCTCCGTGCCCTGTACTTACCGTCCGATCAGCTTCGACACCTTCGACAGCTGTGGCGGCGACCACGCCAGAGAAATCCCGAATCCGTCGGAATCACCGAACGTATCGGAGCCGCCGAACAGCGCGCTTACGCGAAACGACAGCTGCTTCGTGACCTCGAAATTCGCCCCGATGTCGAAGTCGATGCCGAGATCCGTTTCGTTGCCGCCACCGCTGCTGCAGTCGCTGCAGATGTCGATCGAGGCACGCGGATGCACATACGGAGTGATCGCGAACCCCTGATCGAGCGGGAAGCGATGCCCGATCGAGACCCCGAGCGGGATTCGCACGAGGTTGCCGCCGTCGCCAAACGCGAAGCCGATGCCGGCCGTTCCCAGAAAGTCGAGCGGCATTTCGGCATTGCCTTGCGTGAACAGGTATCCGTACTGGCCGCCCAGCACGAACTTGCCGTTCCCCTTCGCCTTGGGATCAGCAAATCCGACATCGAGCCCGAGCTGGCTGCGATTCGAGAGACCTTCTCTCCACTGAAAGATGAGGGTCGTGCCGGCGTCTCCCGCATCGGCTACGCCAAAGTTGAACTCGCGGTTGATCACGCGCGGCGGCTGGAACGACGGATACGCCCACGCCTGCGCGCCGAGGGCGGCGGGCACGACGAACCCAACGGCGAGCGCCGCTCGACCTACGATGCGGCGAATCGCGTCTACCGGATACGAGTGCGCGACCGGCAGCGACCTACGTGCAGCCTTGCTCATTACTATTTTTCTCCGAGAGGTCTGGTACGCTCGTGCTATCGACTACCGAAACGCGTACGAGACAGCGGCCCCAAACAGCCCGCTGCTGCCTCCAAAGGTGGAGGAGCTCTTGCCTCCGAACTCGTACCCGGCGGTAAGTCCAACATTGCGGGTGAGCACGAGATCGAGGGCGACCGAGCCACGCATCGCGTTGTCGCCCTGAGCCGGAGACCCACGCTCGCTCAGCCGCGACCAGACGAAAAATGGCGAGGCATAGGCTGACACGCTACGCGTCGGGCCAATCCCAAAGCGATACCCCACGCCCAGGCCGACAGGGATGCGAACGAGCGACGTCGTATCGCGGCGCCCGCCGCCCACACCCGCGAACGCCGCAATGCCGAACTGGTCCGCCTTCGCGGAGAACAACGGGATCGCGACGCGAGCCCCATAGCCTGTCCATGTGCCACCCGTATCGGGGCGCACTCCGCCCAGCGCCGCACTGAGCTGGAATCGGTTCGACGACGGGCCCCATCCGAACGCCAGCGCATACGCGGTGCTGGCCGATTCCGATCCGTAGTTGACCGCAAGCGTCATCCCGCTCGACGTGAACCCGTTCTGCAGCACGGGGATCGTCGGCATCTGTGCGCCCGCGCGCAGCGCCGCAGCACAGAGCGCGATGACAGCGAAACGGAAGTTTCGGCGGAATGGATCGGGTCGTGTCACGACACGCCCGGGTGCAAGCCTCGTGCTTGAACGTACCGGCGTGTCAGGCAGGCGACATTGCGGACGCGATGAAAAAAAGGACTCACTCACGTGAGTCCCTTTACCACTCGACCAGACCGAGCGATCGCTATGGCTGCGAGGCGCGCTCCGTGACGACGCGAACAGCGTTGTCGACGACCTGGAGAAACCCGCCCTCCACACTGAAGCGGCCAGCCTTTCCGTCCGCGCCAAGCTTCAGCGTCCCCTTTCCGAGCAGCGTCATCATCGGCGCGTGCCCGGGCAGAATTCCGACCTCGCCGTCGTACGCGGGCGCGACGATCGAGTCGACGCTGCCCTCGAACAAGATTTTCTCCGGTGAGATCACCGAAACGTTGAGCGGCATGTGACGCTCCTCAGCTTTGAGCGAGACGCTCGGCGTTCTTCACGATGTCATCGGCGCCGCCGCACATGAAGAAGGCCTGCTCGGGATACTGATCGAACTCGCCTTGCGTGAGACGCTCGAACGACGAGACGGTCTCCTCGAGTTTCACGTACTTCCCTTCCATGCCGGTGAACTGCGACGCGACGGCGAATGGCTGGGACATGAACCGCTGGATACGACGCGCCCGACTGACGACCCTCTTGTCGTCCTCCGACAGCTCGTCCATGCCGAGGATCGCGATGATGTCCTGCAGCTCCTTGTAGCGCTGCAGAATGTGCTGCACTTCGGTCGCGACCTTGTAATGACGCTCGCCGATGAACTGCGGATCGAGAATACGGGACGACGACGCGAGCGGGTCGACGGCTGGATAGATCCCGAGCGCCGTGATCGCGCGCGAGAGCACGACCGTCGCATCGAGGTGGGCGAACGCTGTCGCGGGCGCGGGGTCGGTGAGGTCGTCGGCAGGCAC
>JAJKIV010000175.1 GCA_021154285.1 Gemmatimonas sp.
AAGCCGATCGAGAGCGCCGGCGAACGCCGCGACGTCGCCGGCCGGGGCGAGCAGGCCCGAACGTTCATTCTCGATCACCTCGGGCAGCCCACCCACGCGAAAAGCCACCGGCGGGACGCCGAGTGCGACGGCATCGATGACCGCGGTTCCGAGCCCCTCGGCGCTCGACGGATGCAGCAGGATGTCGAGTCCTGCCATCGCATCGTGGATTTGATCGACAAATCCTGCACAGTACGACGTGAGGCCGCCGATGGCCTGCGTACGCTCCTGCTTGCCCCCTAGAAGCACGAGCCGAACGCGGCTGCGCGAGGGTTCGGGAAGGCGCTCCCGTATCTCCGAGAGCAACGCGATGCCCTTTTCTGCACTCATCGCACCGACGACTCCGCACACGACGGAGTCGACGGGCCATCCACACTCGGCTCTCCAGTCTCGCCGCTTCGCTACTGTGGGTCGCATTACGCCGTCGTAGACGCGCTCGACGCGGCTGCCATCGATACCACCAGTCATCATAGCGCGGCGCACGGCGTCCGAGATCGCGATGAACCGCGAGACGCGGTGGCCGTATTTCAGGCGGCCGTGGGGGACAAACACCACGCGCCGCGTGACGATGAGCGGAACACTTCTCCGGCCGACGAGCGCTGCCAAGGCAATCGCATGCGCATGCGCGTCGTGCGCGTGGATCACGTCAGCGTTCCAGGATCGGAGCGCTGCGCGGACGCGACCTGCGGCGGCGAGGTCCCAGTCTCCGCGCATCCGCACCTCGGCCGCGGCGAGCCCGGCTGAGCGGAGCCGCTGAACGAGCGGCGCATTCGGCGCACCGATGACCAAGGGTTCGTGACCCAGGTCACGCTGGCCGCGTGCGAGGAGGTACACCTGGCGTTGACCGCCGCGCCATTCGCGGCCCGAATCGAGATGTAGTACGCGCAACGGCAATTTCGTCACCCGTGGTGCTGGCAAATGCGCGCCCGGTACCTAACGCGCAGTCGCCTCCCGGTCCGCGGGTCGCCTACGTCGTCGTTAGGCGTGCCGCGCGACGCGCGACGCGGGGAAGTCGCTACAACCTAGGCCAGGAGTCTTACGGAGAGGTTACAGCCGATGCCGGTGCGACCGGTCTGCCTAGAGGGTCCGCCTCATTCGGCGGGCCGACGCGAGGACGGCGTCGTACACGTCCTGCGTGCCGCGAACCATGCGCTCGACGCTGAATTGCGCCGCCCGGGCCGGCCCGGCTGCGGCGAGTGCCTTCCGCAGGGGCTCGTCCCGAACGAGCCGATCCGTGGCAGCGGTGAACGCCGCGGCGTCGCCCGCGGGGACAAGAAGCCCCGATCGCTGGTCCTCGATCAACTCAGGCAGACCACCTACGCGAAAGGCTATCGGTGGGACGCCGAGTGCCATGGCATCGATCACGGCAGTGCCAAGTCCTTCTGCGCTCGACGGATGCAGGAGGATGTCGAGCCCGGCCATGGCCCCGTGAATCTCGTCGACGAACCCTGCTCGGAACGCCGTGAGCCCGCCGACCGATTGGGCGCCGGCGGATTTCCCGCCCAACAGGACGAGTCGAATTCGTTCGCGGGTTGCATCCGGCAGCCGTTCGCCGATCTCGGCGAGCGTCGCGACCCCCTTTTCGGCCGTCATCGCGCCCACGATTCCGCAAATGACCGAGTCGCTCGGCCAGCGGCATTCGAGCCGCCAGTCACGTGGTTTCGTCATCGACGGGCGTGGTACGCCCGAGTATACCAGGTCGATGCGGCCCGAGTCGACACCGCCTGTCACGAGCGCATCGCGAACGGCGCCGGAGATCGCGATGAACCGCCCGACCCGCCGCCCGTACTTGAAACGGCCCCTCGGGATGAAAGGCACTCGACGGGTCACGACGAGCGGTAGCGTTTTCCGCCCAATGAGAGCGGCGAGCGCGATCGCGTGCGCGCGGGCGTCGTGCGCGTGGATCAGGTCAGCGTTCCAGGTCCGGAGGACCGCGCGGACTCGGCTCGCGGCGGCGAGGTCCCAGTCGCCGCGCATGCGGACCGCAGCGGCGGCTATCCCGGCCGAGCGGAGGCGGCGGATGAGTGGGGCGTCGGGGGCGGCGACGACGAGGGGCTCGTGACCCAGCTCACGCTGGCCGCGTGCGAGGAGGTACACCTGGCGTTGCCCGCCGCGCCATTCGCGGCTGGAGTCGAGGTGCAATAGGCGCAGCGAGGGAGGGGTCGTCACCTCGGAAGAATGGCCTGCCCGGCCGGTGCCCGCAACGCGACTGGTGGTTGGAACCGCAACCAAGTGGGCCTAACGTGGCGAGGGTCGTGCCATCCGGTGGTGTTAGCACTCGGTCACGGCGAGTGCCGTGCGAAACCCGATTGACGAACGCCGTACCGCGCGCACGATTCCTTCGTCAGAGGGTAAGGGAGTGGAGTGGCTGCCCGCTGACCCGGCGCGCCGCCCAGGGCCGCAACCGGAGGACGTGAATGATCCTGGCGAACGTGCGACAGCACCTAACGCGCGACGATGCGCAGCTGGCTCTCCGGCTGATCGCGCGCGGATCGAGTGATGCCATCGAAGAGACGGAGGTGACCCTGCGTGACCAGGGTATCGACGCCCTCCTCGACGACCCGCGGCTGTACGCCGGGCTCATGGTCGCCGGCCAGGGCGCGCACGCCTCGTTCCCCCTGTTCGCGTACGTGGTCGTTAGGCACGCGCTGCGTGACGTCGGCGAGGGAGACCGGATGCTCGCCGACTACGTGGCGTCGATCCTTCTCCACTTCGGTCTCGGTACCCGAGCCCGTCGCGTCTCGGACTCCGACGACGAGACCTATACCACCCTCGCCGAGCTGTCCGGCGCCCTCGAGAGCGCCGACGCGCAGCGCAGCTTCCTCGTGCGCGCCCACCTCGGGAACTATGCGCTGTGGTTGAGCGGCGTGTTCCCCGAATACATCGAGACGCGCCGGTGGCGGAAAGGCGGCCCGGACCTGGATTACTACGAGACGATGGGCCGGCGCGGCTTTACGCTTGCCGCCGACCATCGACTCGCTGCCCAGCACGGCCTGACCGCCCTGTTCGAGGCTGCCGCTGCTCGGTTTCCGGTACTCCGCCAGGCGCTCAACAACGTCAGCGATGCGCTGCTCTTTCCGCGTCACCACTCGCCGGAGAAGCTGATGCGGCAGGTGCGGATGGAAGCGAAGTGGATGTTGAGCTGACGCGCGCGCGACACGCCGCAGCGAACGCACCGAACAACCGCCGGTCCCACGGCTCCGGCGTGGTCGTCAGCTCCTCGGGGTGCCACTGGACGCCCACCATCCACCAACGCGGATCATCGCTCTCGACGCCCTCGATCGTCCCGTCCTCCGCGCGGGCGCTGACTCGCATCGCCTCGCCGAGACGGTCGACTGCCTGATGATGGATGGAGTTCACCGCGAGCGAGTGCGCCCCGAGAATCGACGCGAGGCGGGACTCCGGATCCACACGCACGCCGTGCACCCGCGTATCGCGCTCGTCGTCCACCTCGTGCGTCGCGACGTTCTGGCGCTGTGAGGGCAGGTCCTGAACGAGCGATCCTCCAAGCCCGACGTTCACCACCTGAATCCCGCGACAGATCGCGAGCGTCGGCAGCCCGAGCTCACGCGCACGTGCCAGTAGTGCGAGCTCCGTCTCATCGCGCGCGCAGTTGACCGGGCCGAGCTCGGGGTGCGGCGTCTCCCCGTACCGTGATGGATCGACATCCTCGCCGCCGGAGAGCACCAATCCCGCAACGGCGTCGAGTACGCGCACCGCGGTACCAGCCGCCTCGAGCGGCGGGACCACGACCGGCACGAGACCCGCCGACTCCAGCGCCCGTACATAGGCGGCGTTGAGGCGAACGCGCTCGACGCCTTCGACCATGCGCGCGGTTGCCGTCACGGCAACGAGTGGCGCGAACGCGGGAACTTCGGATATGGTCGTGCTCATAGACATCGAAATGCGGTTGCGAGGGTCGCGGCCAAATCTATATCGTAGACATCCCACCCGTCCCGCTCTCGAGCCTTCTTTCCTGCATGTTCGACGACGTTCGCCAGGCCTTTCGCGATCTGTTGCGCGGTACCCCGCCGAGCGGTGATGCCCGCCGCTCCATCGTGGCGCAGATGCGCGAGACGCTCGTGCAGGCACGAATGGGCCTCGACGATCTCCGAAAGGGGATCGAAGAGACGCGCGCCCGCCTCACCCGTGAGCGTGCCGAGCTCGAAACCGTTAGGCGGCGCAAGCAGCTCGCCGAAGGCATCAACGATGCCGAAACCGTCGCGGTCGCCGAGCGCTACGAGAAGCAACACGCAGAGCGCGCCTCGCTGCTCGAGCGGAAGCTCGAAACGCAGGAAGCGGAGCTCTCGATGGTCTAGCGCGAAGTCGGTGAGATGAATGCAGAGTTCAAGCTGGCTGCGGCGGGAGCGAACCCGGGAGTGTCCGCCGGGTCCGCCACGGGTGGCCCTGCGGCGGGCGAGTCGGTGGACGACGTGACGAACGAAAACGCCGGCCTGCGCGACGAGATCGATGGCCTGGCGCGCGCTCGGCGTCGCGCCGACGCGGAATCCACGGCCGATGAAAAGCTTGCGGCGCTCAAACGCCGCATGGGGAAGTAGCGATCGTGCGGAGTGTTGCGCGCCTGGCGGTCCTCGGCGCGCTTGGCACGGCTTCGTCGGTTAGCGCGCAGGACACACCGCCGAAGCGCGTGGCGTGTGACGGTCGCGTCGTGTCCGACATCGTGATCCGCACGCAGGGCCCGTCGTTCGGCGGCGTGTTCGAGCGATCGAACTTGCTGTCGGCGCTCGTGAGCGGGGCGCACGTGACCACGTCGCCGGATCTCGTGCGTCGATTCCTTCTGCTCGAGCAGGGGAAGCCGTGCACGTCGACACTGCGGGCCGACTCCGAGCGCATCCTGCGCGGCCAGCCATATCTCGCGGGCGCGAGCGTGGCGACCTATGACGACGGCCGCGGTGGCGTGCGCGTCGAGGTCGTGACCACCGACGAAATCTCTCTGGTCGTGAGCGGATCCGTGTCGCAGGAGTCGCCGTACGTGACCGGGGTTCGTCTGGGGAACTCGAACATCAACGGGCTCGGGATCTACGCCGACGGCGCGTGGCAGGACGGAGGGTTTTACCGCGACGGATGGCGCGCGACCGCGATCGATTACCAGCTCTTTGGTCGTCCCTTCCAGCTCGGTGCGGAGATCGAGCGCCGGCCGATCGGCGGCGACTGGTCCGGCGAGCTTCGACATCCGTTTTTCACGGACGTTCAGCGCATTGCGTGGCGTGCGGCGATCGGATCGAGTCTCGATGCGTTCCCGTTTCTGCGTCCTGATTCGCTCGATCCGTCAGTCTCGTTGACGCGCTCGTTTGCCGATATCGGGTTCGTCGTCCGTGTCGGAGAGCCCGGGCGACTGAGCCTCTTTGGGGCATCGCTGTCGCGTGAGGTGTCCATTCCGTCGCCGGATATCATCCTCGTCACGGACACCGGTATCGTTCCGGCGCCGGGCACGAGCCTGGCTACCCGATATTCGCGCAGCCGCGCCGCACGCCTCAACTTTTTATGGGGCGTTCGTAACATCGGGTTCAAGCGCGTGGTCGGTTTCGACGCGCTCACCGGTGCGCAGGACGTCCGAACCGGATTCCAGCTGGCGGTTCTGTTCGGGCGGAGTCTCTCGGTGTTGGGAACGCACGACGACGATATTCTCGTGTCGTCCGACGTGTACGCCGGTGTCGGGACCGCGCGGTCGTTCGCCGCGGTCCAGTTGTTAGGCGCGGGGCGGCAGAGCTACGATGTCAATCGCTGGGACGACATTCTCACGAGCGGCCGTGCCGCCTGGTACTTCAAGGCGAGTGACCCGTACACCACGGTCGCGAGTACGGAGTGGAGTGGTGGCTGGCGACAGCGCGCGCCGTTTCAGCTCAGCCTCGGTGAAGGGCGCGGCGGGATGCGTGGCTATTCCGGCACCGAGCTGCCTGGTGGCCAGCGTTTGCTTTTTCGGCTCGAGCAGCGATGGGTGTTCGGAAACGTTCGAGGCAACGCGGACGCCGCGGCGGGGCTCGTCGGGGAAGCCGGGCGGATGTGGGCGGGTGATGTTCCGTTCGGCCAGACGGTGCCGATGAAGTACTCCGTCGGCACGAGTCTCTTCGCGGCCTTGCCGCCGGGTTCACAGCGCCTCTGGCGGCTCGACCTCATGTTCCCGCTCAATCGAGTGAGCGGAGCGGGTTGGGAGCTGCGTCTGCGCAGCGAAAACAACACGCGAATCTTCTGGCGCGAGCCGCGCGACGTCGAGCGGAGTCGCGAGCGCTCGTTGCCGCAGAGGATTTTCCAGTGGCCGTAGCCGCGGCGCGAAGCGCCGCGTCAGCCATCAGCCATCAGCCATCAGCCATCAGCTCAAACGACCGCTGAAGCGTCAGTCTGCCGGGCCATCATGTTACGGATTGGAACGATCAGGGCGGCTAGCACCACGCCGGCGACCAGTAGCGACGCCGCCGTCAACGTAAACAGTTTCGGTGTCTCCGCGAGGTCCTGAGGGTTCACCCTGCCACCAACGAGGCCCGCGATCAGGTTGCCCAACGACGTGGCCAGGAACCACACGCCCATCATCTGGCCCACGTAGCGGCGCGGTGACAGTTTCGTCATCGACGACAGGCCGACCGGACTGATGGACAGCTCTCCGGCCGTCTGAAGCAGATAACACCCTACCAACCACCACGGCGAGACCTTCACCGTCCCGTTGCTGGCGACGAGGATGTTGGCGGCCACCAACATGAGGAAGAACGCCATCGCCGTCACGAAAAGACCGATGGAGAACTTCGTTGGACTCGACAGATCCAGGCCGCGCTTCGCGAGCGCGCTCCAGATCCATGCGAATACCGGCGCGAAGATGATGATGAACAGCGCATTGATCGACTGAAACAAACCTGCCGGAATCTGGAAGCTGCCGAGCTGTCGATCCGTGAAATCGCGCGCAAACAGATTAAGCGACGTAGGCGCCTGCTCGAACGCTGACCAAAAGATGGCGGCGAAAACGAACAGGACGAGAATGACTACCATCCGCTTGCGTTCGTCACCCGTTAGGCCCCCCGCAAGAAAGATGTAGCCGAAGTAGGCGACACTGAGCCCGACGAGCACGAACGTCATGCTGCGTCCGATGGCTTGCGGGTCGAGCGTGAGAGCTCCAGTGGCTGCTAGAACGATGACGAGCGCAAGCGCGCCGAGGCCAACGGCGATGCCGATCTTCGCCCGGCTCACCTGCCGGGCTTGCACGTCGGGATCGGAGTGTTTCGACGTCTCGAGCCCAAGGGTGCCTAACGTCCGCTTAGCGTATGTCCCGAAGACAATGACGCCGAGCAGCATGCCGAACCCCGCGGCGCCGAAACCCCAATGCCAGCCGGCGGCCGCAGCGAGAATGGGCGTCACGAATTGGCCAAGGAATGACCCGGTGTTGATGCCCATATAGAAGATCGAAAAGCCTGCATCGCGACGCGCACCACCTTCCGGGTAGAGATCGCCGACAAGCGCCGAAATGTTCGGTTTGAGAAGACCCGTTCCAAGCACGATCAACACGAGCCCGAGGAAGAACATCGTTTTGCCCGAGAAAAACCCGGACAACCCGATCGACAAATGTCCGCACGCGATCAGCACACCGCCGAGGAAAATCGATCGGCGAAGTCCGAGGAGCCGATCCGCGATCCAGCCGCCGGGCAAGGAAGCAAGATAGACCGACGACGCGTAGATCCCGACGATCGCGGATGCTTTGAGCGGCGCGAATCCAAAGCCGCCATCCGCTAGCGCCGCGGTCATGAACAAGATCAGGAGTGGTCGAATGCCATAGTACGAAAACCGCTCCCACATCTCGGTGAAGAAGAGCGTAGGAAGCCCACGTGGCTGTCCGAAGGGCCCACTTCGATCCGACGCGGGACGCGGGGGCAAATCGACAGTTACGGCGGTTTCCTGAACTCTCTTCGGCGGAAGAGTGGACGTCACTTGGTCCTCAGTACGGAAAGGGTGCGAATGCGGCTGGAGCGCGTCGCTGCCGCATCAGGGCGACACGCCGTGGGTGATCGCTGCCAACGGCAGATGTCGTTCCGGCTGACGCGTCGCGCCCGCCTGCTGCTGGGCGTGCCACGGGACGGTTGTCGGAGGCTGCTTGATACACGCGGCAACGTGGCCGGGTGCCTTCTCCTCGAGCGGCGGGACGATCACGGTACAGGCAGCGTCTTTCGCCGGGTGCGGACACCGAGGATGGAAGACGCACCCTGAGGGCGGGTTCGCAGGCGATGGTACGTCACCCGTCAGTACGATACGCTCACGCGACGCTGCAGGGTCGGGTACAGGCACTGCCGATAGGAGTGCCTGTGTATACGGCATGACCGGCTCCCGGTATACGTCGGCTGCAGAGGCAAGCTCGACGATCTTCCCGAGGTACATCACCGAAACGCGCGTCGCGATGTGCTCGACCACCGAGAGATCGTGCGCGATGAACAGGTAGGTGAGGCCGCGGTCGCGTTGCAGGTCCTGCAGCAGGTTGATCACCTGTGCCTGGACCGATACATCGAGCGCGGACACCGGCTCGTCGCAGACGATCAGCTCCGGCTCCACGGCGAGCGCGCGCGCGATGCCGATGCGCTGGCGCTGACCTCCGGAGAATTCGTGCGGGTACCGGGAGGCGTACTCCGGCCGCAGCCCCACCTCCTCGAGGAGCTGCCTAACGCGGTTGTCGGCCTCGGCTCCGGCTGCGAGCTTGTGGATCGTGAGTCCTTCCCGCACGATCGCGCCGACCGTCATGCGGGGGTTCAAGCTCGAGAACGGATCCTGGAAGATGATCTGCATGCGACGGCGTAGCCGGCGCATCGAGGCAGGATCCAGTGCGCGGACGTCGATGCCGTCGAAGTGAATCTGTCCTGACGTCGGCTCGATGAGGCGGAGGATGCAGCGCCCGAGCGTCGTTTTGCCGCACCCGGACTCCCCCACGATGCCTAACGTCTCGCCGCGCCCGACCTGGAGCGACACACCGTCCACCGCGCGCACCGCACCCGCCTCTCGGCCGAACAGCCCTCGGCGAATCGGGAAGTACTTCGTCAGCTGCGAGATCGACAGCAGCGGCTCCCCCGTCGCAACGCCAGCGGCCGCGCTCGGGGCGGGGGCGGCGTTAGGTGCCCGCAACGCGTCCGTCATGCTCCGCCGCCGGGGACGGCCGCCTGAGCCGCCGGTGACACCTGCGCGGTCGCGCGGGCGGTGCGTCGCTCCGGCTCATCGGCCAGGTGACATCGTGACACATGGCCGACGCCGATCTGATACAGCGGCGGATGCTCACGCGCACATCGGTCCCAGGCGTACGCGCACCGATCGCGGAAGCGGCAGCCTGTCGGCCACGCCGTGGGCGGCGGAACGCTGCCGGGAATTACCGCCAGGCGTTCCTGACGGCGCCCGACGCGCGGCATCGCGTGCAGCAGCCCTTCCGTATACGGATGGTGCGGTTCCGTGAACAGCGTCTCGACCCGTGCTTCCTCCACGACCTCACCGCCGTACATCACGAGCACGCGCGACGCGACCTCGGCAATGACGCCGAGGTCGTGTGTGATCATCGCGATCGACGTTCCGAGCCGCTGCTGCAGATCCGCGAGCAGCTCGAGGATCTGCGCCTGAATGGTGACGTCGAGCGCGGTCGTCGGCTCATCGGCGATGACCAGCGCGGGATTCATGATGAGCGCCATCGCGATCAACACGCGCTGGCGCATCCCGCCTGACAACTGATGCGGGTACTGATTCGCACGCTCAGCCGGCGCGGGGATGCCGACCATCGTCAGCATCTCGACCGCGCGGTCCCACGCCGCGCGTCGCGATGCGCTGGCGTGCACGCGCGCGACCTCCGCGATCTGGTCTCCCACGGTGAAGACCGGATTGAGCGCGGTCATCGGCTCCTGGAAGATCATCGCGATGCGATTGCCGCGAACGCGACGGATGCCGGCACCGTCGAGCTGCAAGAGATCCTGATTCTCGAACATGATGCGACTTCCCGGTTCGATCCGACCCGGCTGCTGGACGAGACGGAGAATCGAGAGCGCCGTGACCGACTTGCCACACCCCGACTCGCCGACGATGCCGAGCGTCTCGCCTGTGCCGATCGTGAAGGACACGCCATCCACAGCGCGCGCCACGCCGGCGCCGGTGTAGAAGTACGTGCGGAGATCGGAGACGGTGAGAAGGGCAGGTTGCGTCATCGGGCCGGAAGCTGGCGCGCGTTCAGCGCCTCGCGCAAGCCGTCCGCGACGAGATTCACCGCGAGCACGGTAATGACGAGCGCGGCACCCGCCGATATGGAAATCCACCACGCCGCTCCGACATCGCGCATGCCGTCGTAGAAGACGCTGCCCCAACTCGCGTTCGGCGGCTGAACACCCATCCCGAGAAACGTGAGGCCTGCTTCGATGACGATCACATTCCCGATCGCCAAGGTCGCCGCGACAAGCACCGGCGAGACCACCTGTGGCAGGATGTGATGCGTGAGGATTCTCGTGTGCGTTGCGCCGAGCGCACGCGCCGCGGTTACGAACTCGTCCTCTCGCGCGCTCAAGACCAATGTGCGAACGAGGCGACTCACCCCGAACCATCCAGTGAGACCCAGCAGCAGCACGAGGCCAGCGAGCTCGAGACCGTTCCACAATGTGGCAACCGCGATGAGCAGGAGCACACGTGGGATGGAGAGCAGCGCGTCAACGACGCGCATCATGAGACCATCCAGCTTTCCGCCGACGTAGCCGGCGATAGCGCCGTAGCCAGTGCCAACCGTCGCAGCAACGACGACCGACAGGAACGCGACGCTCAGTGACACTCGGCTCCCGACGATGATGCGCGAGAGGACGTCGCGGCTCAGGTGGTCCGTGCCGAACGGATGTGCGAGCGTTGGCGGCAGGTACTTGAGCGCAACGATGTCGGGTTGCGCTCTGGGGTCGTACGGTGCCACGTACGGCGCCGCGAGCGCGATGAGGGCCAGGGCCGCGAGGATCGCCAGCCCTGTCATGGCCGATCGGTCGCGCGCGAGCGTCCCGAGCGCGGAGCGCCATGGGGATGTCGCACCGGTCCGATCGAAGGCGCCGCCACCATCGGGTGCGCTGCTCGCCAGCAACACGTCCTGCCTAACGCCTGACGTCACTGCGCACGCACCCGCGGATCGACGGCGGCGTGAAGCAGGTCCGCCAGAATACCGCCGGCGACGACGAGCACGGCCCCCATGATCGTCGCTCCAATCACGACCTGATAGTCTCGTGCGTGGAAGGCCGCGGCGGCGAGCCGCCCGAGGCCGGGCCACGAGAACACCTGCTCCACGAACACCGCGCCGCCGAGGAGTGTGGGGAGCGAGAGCCCGAGGAGAACGATGGTGGGGACGAGGGCGTTTCGCAGTGCATGTCGCCACAGGACGAGCCGATCGCTCACGCCCTTCGCGCGAGCGGTGCGAATGAAGTCCTGCGGCAGGACGTCGAGGAGAGCGGCGCGCTGATAGCGGGCGATCGACGCGCTACCAAGAAGCGCCAGCGTCAGCGAGGGCAGCGCGAGGTGGCGAAGACGGTCGAGCACCCGGCCCGCCGGCGAGAGCGAGTCGTGCATCACGAGGTCCACGACGCCGCCCGCGGGAAAGACGCGGAATCGAAGCGCGAACACGAGCAGGAGCACGGCGCCCAGCCAGAACTCCGGCAGCGACGCGACCACGAGCGAGGCGTTTCCCGCCACTCGGTCGCCACCCGATCCGGCGCGCGCCGCCTGCCACGAGCCCACGCCGATGCCAATGACGAAGCTCAGGATGAGCGCCGTTCCCATGAGAACGAGCGTGTTCGGCACGGCGCCCGCGAGCGCGGCCGACGCGGGACCCGGTTGCAGCAGCGAAGGCCCGAGGTCGCCGCGCGCGAGCTGTCCGAGGAACCGGAGGTACTGCTCGAGCAGCGGGCGATCGAGCCCGTAGGCGGCCCGCCAGGCCGCCTTCACCGACGGGCTGATGGCGGCGCTATCGAGCGTCGAGGAGAAGGGATCGCCCGGCGCAAGGTGGACGAGCAGGAACGACAGCGAGGCGGCGATGAAGATGACCGCCGCCCCGTGGGCCAGCCGGCGCGCCAGAAACCTGCGCACGCCTAACGTCCAGTGCGCACCTAGCGTGACGCGACCCTGAGCCCCACCCGGTCGCGCGGCAGCCGCTCGGCCGCCGGAATCGACCAGTCGGCGAGACCTGCCCACCATGCGGTCGACACGAGGTGCACCGGTCGGATGCGCTTGTGCATCAGCATGGCGGTTCGCGTCTCGTAGAGCCAGACCGCCGGCACGTCGGCGACGATCGTCTCGAATGCCTGCGTCGCATGCGGACGCGCGCTCGCCAGGTCCCGCGCCGCGAGCGCGCTGTCCAGGTGAGCGTCGAACCGCGGATTCTCGTAGTTCCCGTAGTTCTGACCATTCGCGTCCCGCGCGCTGGCGACGCTCCAGAACGCGCGGAGGCCAGACACGCTCGGTTCGACATGCCGGCCGTCGAACACGACGTCGAAGTCTCGCGCCCCGAGCCGTCCCACGAACGTATTCCCGTCGACGGCGTCAACGACGACTTCCATGCCGAGCTTCCGCAGTGATTCCTGGATCGCGACGATCATGGTCATGCGGTTCGCCGAGACCGTCGGGACGAGCACCGAGAACTTGAGCGGCTGGCCGCGCCGCTCGCGTACGGTCTTGCCCGCAGGCAGCGTCCAGCCGAGCGAGTCGAGCAAGCGCGCCGCACCGGCGGAGTCGTACGCGATGGTCCGGATGGTAGAATCGGCGAGCGGCTGTGCACGCGTCATCGGTCCCGTGGAGACGATCGCCAGCGAGTCGAACTGGCTGCGTACGAGCTTCCCGCGATCCAGCCCCATGGAGATCGCGCGACGCAGGCCAACATCGGCGAAGAGCGCGTTAGGCTGTCGCCGCTGCTTGCGCTGGCGAGCGTTGAAGAGCAGGAACGAGTAGTCATACGCCGGGTTCATGCGGGCGCGCAGGTCCGGCTGCGCGCTGGCTGTACGAAATACGGCGGGCGTGGAGACCTCTGCCAGGTCGATCTCGCCGGTCGTCAGGCGCGTGGAGAGCGAGTTCACATCCGTGACGGCGAAGACCACACGATCGAGGTTGGGACGGCCATGATAGTTCGCGGTATCCGCCAGGAGCTCGATGGAGGCGTTCGGCGTCCACTTGCCAAGCCGAAACCGTCCGGAGCCAACAGGCTGTCGCCCGAACGTCGACGTAAGCATGGTTGCGCGCGGCTCGCGTGCGAGCAGATGTTCGGGCAGGATGAGCAGCCGTGTGGCGGCGTCATAGAACTGCTCGGCGTAGCGGTTCTTGAACCAGAACACCGCGGTGACCGAGTCGCGCGCGGTCACCGAATCGATGCGTGCGAGCGAGCTGCGGTCCTTGAAGCCAACCACTGAATCCGCGTACAGGCCGAACGTGAAGCGTACGTCGGACGCGCGCACCGGCGGGCCATCCTGCCAACGCGCCTTCGGATTCAGATGGAACACGATCGCCGTCGAGTCCCGCTCCCACGACCAGCTGTCCGCGAGGCCGGGACGGTAGTCACGGTCCAGATGCCCCTCGTCGCCTAACCAGGCGAGCGGCTCGAAGATCTGATCCTCAACGACCTTCTCGTCGATCTGGTTGATCAGCGGCGGCAGGAGCGATCGCGGTTCGTTCTGCATCGCAATGATGATCGACCCGCCAACCGCGCTGGCGTCGTCCGACTTCGTGGTGCCGCGATCGCACGCGGCAGCGGCAAGGGCACAAGCAACGAGGATACGGATCCGCGGACCGATCGATTCGCGCATGGTCAATACTCCGAGGGGTCGGACCAACAAACGTTCACCAGCGGCACGTCTCAGCGCCGCCAGGTCCAGCAGTCATCGACGTAACGAGCGGCGAGGCGGGCCTGTGCAGACTCCAACGCCGAGTCGATCTGTAACGTGTCGGCATCGACGCACTCGATTTCGCGGACGGTGTCGAACAGCGCGCCCGCCACTTCGTCGACCGACGGCGTGCGGCCAAGCGCGGCTGCCAGCGTCGCCGCAGGTGGTGGTAACGCAACGTCGCCCGCGAGCGAGCTCACGAGCGGTTGGTCATCCTCCACCAAGATCGATCCGTGCTGTAGCATGGCACCCTGGTCCCGCCATTGGGCACTACCCACAAGCTTGCGACCATCGACGACGAGCTCGCCCGCAGCGGGTCGCTCGAAGCATGGTGCGGCCGACGGAGGTAGCGATCGTTCTCGCGGCGCAGCGACCTCTACGCTGACGCCAAGCCGCCTCAATCCGCCGACGAGAAGACGATTGATGCGCTCGTACGATTCGCGAAGCGAACCCGCGACGGTCGCGGGTGCCGTGACGCTGTACGTGATCTCGCGATGATGCAGCAGCGACCGACCTCCAGTGGGCCGGCGAACCACGGCGATGCCGCACTCGCGAGCGCGCCCGGGATCGTACGTCCCGCGCGCGGTCTGGTTCCGCCCGAAAGAGATGGTTGGCTTCGACCAGGTATACACCCGCAGCACCGCGCTGCCCGACGCACTCGCCCGCTCGAGCAACGCCTCATCGAGCGCCATGTTTTCTGCCCCGGTGAGCGGGGGCGTCACCAGCAACGACCAATGCATGAGATTCGGCTAACCAAGCGAGAAACGCGGAGCGTGACACGACCGAACGTACGCGCGATCGCCGCAGAATGAAACAGGTTAGCGCTTTGAATCGCGGCCGCGTACTCACGTCGCGCACCCTTCCGCACGGAGGTACGTTTAAGCGCTGCACGCCAGAGAATCCCATTTTTTGAGTCGCTCGAGGATTGCATGACGACTACGAGCAAGCCCATGCCGCTCACGGAAGTCGACGCGTTCCCCAGCCGGCACATCGGCCCCAGCGCTGCCGAGCAGCAGGCGATGCTGGACGTGCTGGGGTATCGGTCGCTGGATGAATTCATTGATGCGGTCGTACCCGCGAAGATTCGTTTCCGCGGCTCGCTCAACACGGGGCGACCGAGGACAGAGCACGACGTCCTGGCCGAGCTTCGTACCATGATGGCCACCAACAAGGTGTTCCGGTCGTTCATCGGACTCGGCTATTACGACACGCTGACCCCACCGGTAATCCAGCGGAACATCCTGGAGAACCCTGGCTGGTACACGGCGTATACGCCGTATCAGGCAGAGATCGCGCAGGGACGACTCGAGGCGCTCCTGAACTATCAGACCATGGTCATGGATCTGACCGGGATGGAGATCGCGAACGCGTCGCTGCTCGACGAAGGCACCGCCGCCGCCGAGGCCGTCGCGATGGCGCACGCCGTGAAAGGGAAGGAAGGGAAGGAGACCGTCGTCATCTCGAGCGGCTGCTACCCGCAGACGGTCGACGTGGTGCGCACACGCGCCGAGGCGCGCGGTTGGAAAGTGGTCGTTGCCGACGAGACGGACCTGAAGGTTGGCGCCGACGTGTTCGCCGTGGTCGTGCAGTATCCGGCGACCGACGGCGGCGTGCATGACTACCGTGCCCTCGCGGACTCGGCGCATGCCTCCGATGCGATGCTCGTTGCGGCGACCGACCTGCTCGCGCTCACGCTGCTCGCGCCGCCAGGCGAGTGGGGTGCCGACGTCGTGGTGGGTAACTCACAGCGGTTCGGCGTACCGCTCGGGTACGGCGGGCCGCACGCCGCGTTCTTTGCGACGAAGGACGAGTACAAGCGCGTGATGCCGGGCCGCATCATCGGCGTCTCGCGCGACACGTCGGGGAAACCGGCGCTGCGCATGGCGCTGCAGACGCGCGAGCAGCACATCCGTCGTGAGAAGGCAACGAGCAATGTGTGCACGGCGCAGGTGCTGCTCGCGGTCATCGCCGCGATGTACGCCGTGTGGCACGGGCCAGAGGGACTGACGCGCATCGCGAAGCGGGTCCACAAGCTGACCGCCACCCTGGCCGCCGCGCTCGAGCGTGCGAGACACAAGGTCCGGCACGACGTGTTCTTCGACACGATCTGCGTCGAGCCTAACGGCGGCGGGAAGAGCGCCGAGGACATCGTCCGCGCGGCGCGCGACCGGAGCATCAACCTGCGGGCCGATGGCAAGGCGGTGTGCATCGCGTTCGACGAGACGGTCAGCGCGGCCGACGTCACCGAAGTGCTGGCGGCGTTCGGTGTGGCGAACGTGAGCGTCGACGAGCTCGCGATGGAGACGGACGATCGTTTCGACGAGCGATTCGCGCGCACGAGCGCGTTCTTGTCGCACCCGGTCTTCCACACTCATCACTCCGAGACCGAGATGCTGCGCTACATGCGTACGCTCGAATCTCGCGACTTCTCGCTCGTGCACGGCATGATCCCGCTGGGGTCGTGTACCATGAAGCTGAACGCGACGGCCGAGATGATCCCGGTCACGTGGACCGAGATCGGCAGGCTGCATCCGTTCGCGCCTCGCGAGCAGGCCCCGGGGTACGGGCAGATGTTCACGCAGCTCGAGTCCGACCTCGCGGACATTACCGGGTTCGACGCCGTCTCGCTGCAGCCTAACGCGGGTTCGCAGGGCGAGCTCGCCGGCCTGCTGGTGATCCAGCGATACCACGCATCACGTGGCGAAGCGCACCGGAACGTGTGCCTCATTCCGCAGTCCGCCCACGGGACGAACCCGGCCAGCGCCGTGATGGCGGGGCTCGAGGTCGTCGTGGTCAAGACCGCCCCGAACGGCAACATCGACATCGCCGACCTGCAGGCGAAGGCCCAGGAGCACAAGGCGAACCTTTCGGCGCTCATGGTCACCTATCCGTCCACGCACGGCGTGTTCGAGGAGACGATCATCGACGTCTGCTCGATCGTGCACGCGAACGGCGGCCAGGTGTACATGGACGGCGCGAACATGAACGCGCTCGTCGGCGTCGCTCGGCCCGGCGACATCGGGGCGGACGTCTGCCACATCAACCTGCACAAGACGTTCTGCATTCCGCACGGTGGCGGCGGTCCGGGGATGGGACCGATCGGCGTCGCGAAGCACCTGGCGGCGTTCCTGCCGGGTCACCCGGTAATCCACCTCGACGGCCGTGAAACGTTAGGCGCGGTGTCCGCGGCACCGTGGGGCAGCGCGAGCATCCTGCCGATTTCGTGGGTGTACATTCGCATGATGGGCGCGTCGGGGCTCACGGACGCGACGAAGGTCGCGATCCTCAACGCGAACTACATCGCGAAGCGCCTCGAGCCACACTTCCCGGTGCTGTACAAGGGCATGAACGGTCTCGTGGCGCACGAGTGCATCGTCGATCCGCGCGGCGTGAAGCAGGCGAGTGGTGTGGACGTCGAGGACATCGCGAAACGGCTGATGGACTATGGCTTCCACGCGCCGACCGTGTCGTTCCCGGTGGCGGGGACTCTCATGATCGAGCCGACGGAGAGCGAATCCAAGCCGGAGCTCGATCGCTTCTGCGACGCGATGATCGCGATTCGTCAGGAGATCCGCGACGTTGAGACGGGCGTGCTGGACCGAAAGGACAACCCGCTCAAGAACTCGCCGCATACGATGGAAGTGGTGATCGCGGACGACTGGTCGCACGCGTACTCGCGCGAGCGCGCGGCGTTCCCATTGCCTTCGACTCGTCACCGGAAGTTCTGGCCGGCGGTCGGGCGCGTGGAATCGGCCTACGGGGACCGCAACCTGGTTTGTGCGTGTCCGCCGATCGAGGAGTACGTCTGATCGGGAATCGGGAATCGAGAATCGAAAGCGGGGCGTCTCGAAGAGACGCCCCGCTTTTCCATCTGGCCTCAAACCGATAACTAACTACCAATGATCCAAGACCAAGAACCAATGACTCGCGAAGACATCGCGTGATGCGTCGTTGGTCATGAGCGATGCGTCATTCGTAGTCGGTCATCGGTTTTCGAAAAGCGTCATTCCCCGACGTGGGACTTGTACGCCGCCGCATCCATCAACCCATCACGATCTTTGGCGTTCGCCAGGCGGAGCTTCACCATCCAGCCATCGCCGTATGGATCGCTGTTCACGAGCGCCGGCTCGGCGTCGAGGCGCGAGTTGATCTCCACCACCTCGCCGGCGATGGGCGAGTAGAGCTCCGACACCGCCTTCACCGCCTCGATCGTCCCGAACACATCGTGGGCCTTGAGCTTGTCGCCCACCTTCGGCAGCTCGACGAACACGACGTCCCCGAGCTCACCCTGCGCGTAATCGGTGATGCCGACCTGCACGACGTTGTCGTCGCCGGTGGGTTTCAGGTACTCGTGCTCGGCGGTATAGCGAAGATCGGCTGGGATCGACGACACGAAGGTCTCTCGGGGATGTAGTGGGCTGATGGACGACGCTGGAGCGCGAAGTCTAGACGCGCCCTATTGGAGCGTCAAGAAACCGCGGACGCCGCCGCGTGCGACGCGGCCTCGCGCTCCAGCGACTGCCACATTTCGCTGACCCGCTCTTCGAGCTCGCGAACCGTACCGACGTTCTCGATGAGGTAATCGGCACGCGCTCGCTTCAGCTCTGCCGGCATCTGCGCGGTGATCATGTCCATCGCGTCGGTCTCGCTGAGCCGGCGCTCCCGCATGAGACGCTCGAGGCGCACCGGCCGAGGCGCGTCGACGAGGATGATACGATCGAACTGGTCCACGAGGCCGCGTTCGAACAGGAGCGGAATGTCCTGGACCACGAGACGGTCGCCACGCTGGCGCGCTTCGTCGACGAGCCGGTCGCGGTACGCCGCGACTTCGGGGTGAACGATCGTGTTCAACTCCTCGAGCTCCTCATGGTGTGAGAACACCAGCCTCCGCAGCGCGTCGCGATCGAGGCTGCCATCGGGTGCCACGACCTCCTGGCCCCATCGGCGAACGATCTCGTCGAACGCCGGCATGCCCGGCTCGACGACGCGACGCGCCAGCACGTCCGCGTCGATGATGGTCGCCCCGCGTTCCGAAAGGAGCCGCGCCACCGTCGACTTTCCGCTAGCGATATTTCCCGTTAGACCGATGAGAAGCATGTGCTCGTAGTGCCCGACGGCGTGGCGAGGGCGTTGCAGGGCTGCAAGGTAGGAACCGCCCGGATGGAAAGTCAACGTACGGGTCGCTGTCGGAGGTCACTATGTTGGCAATCGTGGCTGACCGACGACAATGATTGGGTGAGTGGTTCAACGAGAACTGACAGGATTTGACGGAGGACTGAACGTGGCGAAGTCGAATCGTCGGAACGGCGCGCGGAACGACGGAGCCGCACGCACCGCAGCGGAGCGCAGTCGCATCGCGCCCTCGCCGGGACCCATCAAGCGCCCGATAGCCTCGGATGCGCCAGTTGACCCTTCGTCACGGCCGCCGCTTCCAACCGGTACCGCGCAGCTCCTCTCGAATGTCGAGGAAGCGGAATTCGAGGAAACGGTACGAAAGCAACTGCAACTGATGGGTGAAGACCCGGATCGCGAGGGACTTCTTCGTACCCCGCAGCGCGTGGCACGTTCGCTCGCGTGGCTCACTCGCGGCTACCGGCAGGACGCGTGGTCAGCCGTTGGCGAGGGCGTGTTCACCGAGCAGCACGACCACATGGTCATGGTGCGGGACATCGAGTTGTACTCACTCTGCGAGCACCACCTCCTGCCGTTCTTCGGCAAAGCTCACATCGCCTATATCCCGTCGGGCCGAATCCTTGGGCTCTCGAAGCTGCCGCGGCTGGTGGAGGTCTTCGCCCGCCGGCTCCAGGTCCAGGAGCGGCTTACCGGTCAGATCGCTCAGGCGGTCTGCGAGGTCATACAGCCGCGCGGCGTGGGCGTCGTCATCGAGGCCGTTCACCTATGCATGATGATGCGCGGCGTCGAGAAGCAGAACTCCAAGACGATCACCAGCGCCCTGCTCGGATCGTTCCGCGATGACGCCAAGACGCGAGACGAGTTCCTCCGCCTCGCGCACGGTCACGAGTAGGAGCTGACGCTACGCGGCGGTGCGCCGGGGTCCGAGCTGGGCCTCGGCCAGGAGCAGGCTGACGACGTACTCGGCGCCGCCGCGCTGGCGAAGCTCCGTCGGGGTCGCGTGCACGTAGCGCTGACAAGTATTTCGGAACGCGCTGCCTGACGGAAACTTGAGCGCCGCGGACACGGCGTCGGCGCTTCGGTTCAGGTCATCGAGCATTTGCGCGGCGACGATCAGCCGGCCCCACGTGAGCAAGCGCGGCGGCGCGGGGAACCCGGCGTGGGTAAGCCGTTTGGTAAGCGATCGTCTGGGGATCGACAGCAGGTCGGCGAGATCGTCCCCGCTGAGGTTTTCGTGCGCTCGGGTCACCGCAACGAGCACTGCGTCCCGAACCGTGGGATCGAATGCCGCGAGGGCGGTGCGCAGGTTGTTCGCGACAGAGCGCGACTCGGCCTGCTCGAGCAACGCCCAGAGGTCGGAGGGGGCGTCGTCCCTGTCGGCGATGATCAGCCCGTCTAAGCCGGCGCGACCGGCGTCGAAGACATCGCGAACGCGATCCGGACGCACCGTTACGTAGGCGATAGTTACGAGCCGTGGGTAGAGGCGCCGCAGCTGTCGCACGGGATCGAGGTCCATCGAGCCATCGGCGTACAGATCGAGCACCGCCAGCGAGACCGGCTCGGTATCGCAGAGCCGGCGCACCGCGTCCCACCCGTCGCAGGGCGTCACCAAATACCGCCCGCGAATCGCGGCACGCAGGCGGTGAAGTTGTTCGGGACTCTTGAG
>JAJKIV010000176.1 GCA_021154285.1 Gemmatimonas sp.
ACGACGATTCCCGACGCGACGATCAGAAGGATCGCCGCGCCGGACGCGAGCAGGACGGTTTGGTATTCCTCCACCCGAATGCGGATAGTGGGAGACGACGCGAAAGCCTGCTGCCCGGCCCTAAGTCAGCTCGCGAGCCTGCCGTGCGGAGACGTCACTCCTATCACACGTGTAGGCCCTGCGCATGGCAACGAATCAGCGCCTCGAACCTGAAAGCTAGGGACGTCGAACCGGTGCGCCAGGTGTTTTGCACACCAAGGGACGTCCATCGCGACGGACGGTCAGGTTCCGGGCTGTGGCAGGGCGATCCGACCCGTCCAACGTATCCCGAGCCCGCGACGCGTCGGGACCACGTCCGGTGAAAACAGCTCCAGCGATCCAACGCGAGCGGCTGGTCGCACCTCCGTTGTGACGACGGGGGCATGAGATCGGCGTGCATAACGAGCAGCCTCGAAGGCCGCCCCGATTGTGAGCGTTGCGAACGGCGCGATTCCGGCGGCGTAGTACGGGTGCTTCGTCACCGTGATCGTATCCTTGTAGCTCTCTTCGGGAAATCCGGGCGGAAACGGGAACTCCCGCACCACATCTTCCTGCGTCGAGTGAAGCGCGAGCGCCAGCGACGTTCCAGCAATCGCGGCGACGCCCACGCCAATCCACGGCCGCGACGTGTACACCTGCCCGAGTCCCGGCACGAGAAACCCCGTGAGCAGTGCCGTGCCCGCGCTCCAGGTGGGCTTGCGCAACGCATCGATCTGCGCGCGCACCTGCGCCTGGTCCTCTGCGGTAGGACGAATCGCCAGATACTGCTCCAGATTGCGTACGGCGTCGTCGCGTTGGTCGAGGGCTGCGAACGCGAGGCCGCGATCGTAGTAGGCTTCGGCCGCGCGCGGGAGCGTCTGGATCACGCGACCAAACGCGTCGGCGGCCTCGCGCCATCGACGCTGGTCCAGATGATCCACCCCCGCCTTGAACGCCGCCGCGGACGGGTCGGCGGCTGGATTCGATCCCGCGGGCGTCGTGAGAGCCGTGATCCGCGCCCGCACGTCCGCGGCGTCGCCACTCTGCGGCGCCAGCGCGAGGAACCGACAATACTCACCGATCGCGTTAGGCCGCTCGCCGAGATCCTCATACGCGCGGCCGAGCTGGTATGCGATGCGCTCGTCGCCGGGCGAAAGTTTGGCAGCGTCGACGAACGCGTCGCGTGCCTGTTTGCTGTCGCCGACGATCGCCGCCTCGTGCCCGAGCGCCATGAGCCGTCGCACGTCCGGCGAGTCGTTGCGCGATGCCGTAAGTCCGGGAGCCGGGACAGGGCACGGCAGCGTGCTCGCAGCGGACAGCGTTCGCTTCACTGGCAGCTGCTGTGCGTCGCCGCGTGTGCCAACGATCGCGAACAGGGCGATTACTGCGGGCCAAGCGGAAGGACGACCGAACCGCGTCATTCGTCTGTGTTGCCTATGAGTCAACGGGGCGGAGCGGCAACGCGGGCCGGGCGCGACCTGTGGTTTCTGGAGCCGTCACCCAACTGTCCCTCGACGTTGTAGCCCCAACAATAGGTTTCGCCAGCGGCGGTAGCGGCGCAGGTGTGGGAACCCGTCGCCTGGACGGTCGCGACGGCCGGTATCCCCACGACGTAGACCGGCACGACCCGATCGATCGTCGTCCCGTCGCCTAACTGTCCAAAGGTGTTTCTCCCCCAGCAAAAGACCTGCCCGGACGTCGTCTTCGCGCAACTGTGTACCGCGCCGGCGGTCACGGTCGTGAAGGTGCCACCGACGTACACGCGGGTTGGCTGCGTTCTATCGCCCTGGCCGGTGGCGAGCTGACCGTAGTTGTTGCGCCCCCAGCAATAGAGCTCTCCGCCAGTCGACACGGCACACGTGTGCTGGTTACCTGCCGCGACCGAGATGAACCGCGTGCCTTCGCCCACGCGCCTGGGCGTACGCCGATCGTCGCGTGTACCGTCGCCGATCTGGCCGCCGCTGTTCGAGCCCCAGCAATACAGGTCGCCCCCGAGGGTGATCGCACATGTGTGATTCCAGCCGACCGCCAGCGCGCCGAAGCGAAGGTCGCCGACGACTGCCGTCGCCCGTGGACTCGTTAGGCCGGCACCGGTGCCCAGCTGCCCGAGGGTATTAGACCCCCAACAGAAGATTTGTCCGCTCCGCGCGAGGGCGCAGGAGTGGCTGAATCCGGCGCGCACGGACTTGAACGGCTCCGGCGCGGCGACGCGGACCGGAGTGTCACGCTCCAGCGTCGTGGCGTCGCCGAGCTGGCCACGGTCGTTGTTGCCCCAGCAATACGCGTCGCCGTCTCGTGAGACGGCGCATGTGTGCGACGCGCCGGCGCTGAGCTGCGAAAAGCTCAGGTCTCCTGCGACCAACGTGGGGTCGGTGTGGTCGTCCCGCGTCCCATCACCGAGCTGCCCCTGATCGTTCGCGCCCCAGCAGTAGGCCGAGCCGTTGGTCTCGAGCGCACAGGAGTGTCGTCCGCCAGCGGCGACGGTCGCGTGTTCGGCTGGGAACGCGACTGAAGCGGCCGAGGCGGTTGGCGCTGTTTTCGGTCCGCTGTCGCCCGCGCTCGGTGGGAGCGCCCCAGGCTTCGCAGCGACCGATGCAGGCACCGCGAGGACGGCAGGCGACGGCAACTGGGCCTTATCGGGCGCGGCGCGACTCACCTCACCTGAGCTGGCGGCCGAACGCTGGGGCAACCGCTCGGCGGACTTGGGAGGTACGGCAGCGCTCTCGCGAGACGCGGTGGCCTTGGATGGCTGCATCGCGCTGTCCAGCGACTGCACCGAATCCGTCCCGGCGACGTTGGATGTGGTGTCTCGGCTTGCGAGGGCCGGCGGCACTGCCGCGTTAGGCGCCGATGTGTCCTGAACCGTCGAGGCGGCTGACGTGTCCGGCACTGCCGGCTGGCGGGCCACCGGCACTTCGACTCCGCCGTTGTCGGCAAATGTGGTTGGCACGGCGGCATCGCTCGGCGGGTTCGCCCGACCGCGCATGATCCGGAGCCCTCCAACAATGGCTGCCGCAACGAGTGCGGCGACGACGAACAGGCCCAGTACGGACCGGCGCGGCCGCTCTTCCGGTGCGGCCGCGATAGCCTCGTCAAACACCGACGACGAGAGCGGGGCCGGCATGTCTTCCGGATCCGCTGGCTTTCGCACGACGCGGGGCGGCGGCGGAGCAACCGGCGAAACGGCCGGAGTCGACCCATCACGACGAAACCGCATCGTCTCCAGTGCTGCGGAGAGGATCGAATCGCCGCGCTCGCGGGCCGCGCTGTACACCAGCGTACGCCGTCGCTTGCGCCTTTCCGAATGCCAGCGCGCCCAACCGCCCTCAGGGACGATCGTCGATGCCTGTTCGAGCATCTCGCCCGCGTTGGACCAGCGATCCGCAGCGTTCTTCCGTGTCGCGCCTTCCACGAGGTAGATGAGGCGATCGGGTGTGTCGCTCCGCAACTCGTCGATCGGCGGAAGTTCTTCGTGCTTTTGTTTGTAGATGACGCTGTACAGGCCTTCCCAATCCCACGGGCGCTGCCCCGTGAGCATTTCCCATCCGACCAGTCCGAGGCTGTACAAGTCGCTACGCCCGTCGAGATCCGTCCCGTCGATCTGCTCCGGGGACATGTACGACGGAGTCCCGATTGCCGTCCCGGTCGCGGTCAGTTGAGAATCCGGCTCCAGCGACCTCGCGACGCCGAAGTCGGATAACATGGCCTGGCCCGTCGTTTCGTCGATGAAGATGTTCTCGGGCTTGACGTCGCGATGGACAAACCCGCGCTCGTGGGCGTGCGAGAGCGCGGAGGCGATGTCTCGAAGCACGCGGTCCGTGCGCTCGAAGGTGCATGGGCCGCGATCGTTGAGGATCTCGCGAAGCGTGCGCCCAGGCACCAGCTGCATAACGAGCGCGAGGCTACCGTCACGGATTCGCCGGACCGCATACAGCGTGACGATGTTCGGGTGCTGCAGCTGCGCGACCGTCCGCGCTTCACGCGCGAGACGAGCTACGGTCTCGTCATCATCGGCGTACTTCGGGCGGATGACCTTGATCGCGACCTCGCGCCCGAGCTCACGGTCGCGCGCGCGATACACGACCGCGGTGGCACCGCGGCCAAGCTCGCCGAGTATCTCGTAGTCGGTCTCGAGATCGGTTGTCGCGACGTTCGCTCCGGTATCGCCAAGCATCAGCCAGCTCGAAATCTCAACACCATTGGAACCCCATCCAATCCATGTGCAACGGCGCCATGCAGAAGACTAGCGTTCGCGAAATACGAAGGCGACCTCACCCATCTCGATGCGGTCGCCTTCCGATAGCATGGCTGACGCCGAGGCGCCGCCGTTCGCATCGAGCGATCGACCGTTGATAACGACAGGGTTGGTCGACGAGAGATTTTCCAGGCGCCACCGCGCTTGCGCGGAGCTCCCGTCGCGCAAACCGGTGCCTGGTTGATCGAGCACCATGCGTGCGTGGGATCTGCTCACGGTTGGCTCACGAAGTTGAACGTGACGATAGGGTGGACCGTCGGCGCGGCCAAACGTTATGCAGGTGCCGTCCGGGCCGCCGGTGCGAACGAATCGAATCTCCTGGCCGGCATCCCGCCCTGCGGCGATTTCCAGGCGACCGGGAAGGAACTGCAGCGTGCCGTCCGCCGGGCGCCAGAAGCGGATCGACGCACCCTCGACTGCTTCGCCCATCTCGTCATCGATCGAGAGGGGTTCCTCGCCGCGTTGCGGTCGCGCCACCGTAGATACGGCTCCGTCGCGTGTGCGGACGGTCGCGCCAGCGGGCGCGAATCGGCCGTCGCGATCGACGGCGCCTGATCTCAGTGGCGTTTCAGGAAGCTCGAACGGCGTCGTCGGAATACCCATGCGAGCCGCCGCGGTGCTTGGCCGCGGTAGTCCGGGGATCTGCGAGGCCGGAATCGTGAAGAGCGGAATCTCCTCGCGGTTCCGCAGCGCCGCGACTCGTCGTCTGCGCGCGACTACCCACCTGACAAGTATGGCTATCGTAAGCAGCGCCAGGATGACGATTGTGATCACGACGCTGCCTCCAAATCGGTCCACCATGAAATACCGTGCTCTCGAGACGTGTATGACCTAACCGCAAAATCTGTCGCGAGCGCGCCTAAATCGGGGGCCGACGTACGCTCTGCGGTCCGCGGAGTGATGATCGGTCGCGGGCGCCAACTGGATTACCACCAGGCGGGCAATTTCTGTTCCCTGTATGGTTGGGCTCAGTTGACTACCAACGTCCCATCGGTTGACTTAACTCCCACGCACGGATAGCTTTCGGCCCTCTTCAGGGGGCCTGTAGCTCAGGTGGTTAGAGCGCACGCCTGATAAGCGTGAGGTCGGTAGTTCAACTCTACCCAGGCCCACTGTCCACAAGACGAACCTAGTCCGATCGACTCGTGGCGCCACGTGAGCGAAGCTTGCGTGGCGCTACGTGCATCCTGCTGACGCAGTACACGGACCGCCCGGGCGAAAACCGGCCGCGTTCACCCGGCTCGTCAGCTCGACGAGTCCAGCGGCCCGTGATAGCGCTCGACGAACGGCGGGCAGCCGTTCGACCGCACTCGCCAATGTATGGCTGTGTCGGCTTAATCAGCCAGTCCCGCATTGTCCCCGTGGCTGCTGCTGGGTAGGGCATGTCGTCCGTTTTGGGATGTAGCCATCCCGGACCGATTGGCCGCGGTAGAAAAATTGGTACGGGCACCTCGTGGATGGCGCATGACGGGTGGCCGGTCGCGGCGCTGATATGCTCTCGACTCCAAGCGCGCGACGTTCAGCACGTTCAACGAGAACCGCCAGATGGGCGAGCTCGAGCGGTTCCTTACGCCTCTGAATGCGTTGGCGTTCAAGCTCGTTGTGCGGCGTGAGCTTGGTCACGAGTCCAACGCCGGAGATGAGCGCTGAGGTCCTGGCGTTCGACTGCGGAGGCTTTAGTCCGCGGCGCGTCCGGACCGCGAGTCGTACAGCTCGCGCAGTGCGTTGCGATCGCCGGCTGAGATGTCGGTGACCCACACCTGCGGGTACATGATGGAATCCCGGTGGCTCACATGCTCGAGTCCAAGCAGGTGTCCGATCTCATGGAGGGCGGCGCCGCGCTGCATCTCGGCTGTCAGGACCCGGCCGCGGCTATCGTGAAGCGCCAAGGTGATGCGCGCGGTCGTGATCTCGAACCCAACGTCCTCGCGCCAGGTCTTGCCGATGCAGTTCCCGGGAAGCCCGTCGACCCACTCCACGACGACGTCGGCATCCGACGCCGATGCCACGCGGGTGAAGCGAACTGGTACGCCCTCGGTCGACCAGTGCCGGAAACCTGACCATACCGCGTCAACCAGGTCGGGTTGCCATCCGGAAACGGAGCGACCGGGCTGGATGTAAACCCGCACCGGCCGCGTAACGCGGCGATCCCACCGCGCGCGCGCGGGCCGGGCGACGGTCGTCATGTCAGCGGCAGCGGCGACCGGAACTATCGCGCGCGGCGTGGCGCTGGCGCCGATGAGGGTGACGCCAAGATACAGTGGAACCAGCAGCGAAACCGGGCGGGTCATAGCCTACGACAGCGATTCAGAGACGTGGGTGAGACGACGCGTCTCGCGTGGAGTGACCGGGAACGGTCGAGGCCGCGGGACTTGGACGTTAGGCATTGTGGAGCGCGCAGTGCTCGAGGTCTCGTACGACACGGTCATCACGTAGGTGTCAACGAGGGCATGCGCGGTGTTCGCGATGGCTGCCGAGGCTCCTGCCGAGCTTTCACCTGGGCTGCTCGCTTGGGGCGACGGCCGGGAAGAAGGCCAACAAGCGCATCGAGCGACGCGGCGACCGCCGCCCATGTGAGCAACAACACACCGCGCACGAGCGGCAACCGCGACTTGGGTAGCGCCGGGTACGGATGGGCGCCGGTAAAGCGGCGTCGGCGCCCAGTCACTGAGGGCGGTGTGGTCGCCCGGTTTCTTGGCTCGCTCATTGATCCTGCTGGAGACAACGGGCGGCCCGCAGTTCGGTCGGTTCTTCAGGCGGGCCACCCGGTGGACGACCCGAGGGGAGGGAAGGGCACGCCTGGCCCCACGGTTCAGTCGTACGCGGCGGCGGCCAGCATGGCGCTCATCTCTCGCGCGTTCGTCGTGCCATAGTTGGCATAGCAGTTATTGAAGACGATGTGCGTCTCGTCGGCCCTCTCGGCCACGTCCAGCACGCGAGGCACCCAGCTCGCCAGCTCGTCTCTGTCGTACAGGTATCGATACTTGTCGGCGACGCTCACGCCACGCCTGTTCCACATGTCGTCGCGTCGGCCGTGAAAGCGCACGATTGCGAGGCTCGGTGCGGTGACGGCGGCGACAGGGGGAACACTGTTAGGCAATCCTTGTGGCTCGTCGACGATTACGTACGGCAATGCGTGATCGGAGAGAAACTCGAGCGTGCGGTTGCGGCTGCGCGACTCGAACCACCCGCGGTTCCGAAACTCGATGGTGCACGGGATGCCAGCGAGTCGATCCCGCGCTTCGAGCAGCGCGTTGCGGGCCGCCGTCCCGGGCATGAACCACTGCGGGTACTGGAGCAATACCGACCCCAGCCTGCCGGTGTCGACCAAAGGCTGGATGGCGTCGCGAAAGAGTGTCCACACTTCGTCGTAGATCTCGGGAGGCAGGTCACGCGGGTACACGCGCCGCTGCGTCGCGATCGACGCGGGCAGTGCTTCGCGCAGCGTGCGCGGAAGGCGCGCTACCTCGGTTGGGTGGCCGGTCATCAGCGCATAGGCCTTGATGTCGAAACGGAAACCGTCCGGCGTGCGAGCCACCCACAACTCCGAGTTTCGGCGGACCGGCAGCCCGTAGTACGACGAGTCGATCTCGACGAGCGGGAACCGACTCGCGTAGTACCGAAGGCGGTCCTCGGGTGTATCGACCCCGTCCGGGTAGAAGAGCCCAGCGGGCAACAGGGTCTTGTCGGTCCACCCGGCGGTTCCGATGCGGATGCGATGGCCGTTGGGAAGGGAGATGGACTCAGTGGGGGCGTCGACTATCGCCGCGGCTCGTTCGGTTGCCGATTGTGCGCCCGGATCGTGGTGAGCGGATCCCGAGGGGCTCACGCCGACCCCCGCCGGAATTCGATGAAACCGCCGCGGTGGGCGGTGCCGTAGGGTGACGCATCCACCATCCTGACACGAGGTAAGCCGATGTGGACGTTGATCAAGAGCCTGCTGCTCAAATGGGCACTCCTCAAGTGGTTGCTCAAGAGCCTCGGCTCGCTCGGGATTCTGGTCCCAATCGCGTTCGTATTGAAGATGGTGGGTCTGCCGGTGCTCATGGTGCTCGCGGTGCTGGCGCTGCCAGTCCTTCTCATGCTCGCGCTCTTTGGCATGCCGTTCATTCTGGTGTTCCTGATCGGCGGGGCGCTACTGGCGATCCTCTCGGCGGTCCTGTCGTTCGGGCTCATGGCGCTCAAGATCGTTCTGCCCATCGTGCTCGTGGTATGGCTCCTCAAGTGGCTGCTGGGTTGGAACGGGTCGAAGCCTGATGCCGGTCCGCCGCCGCCTCCTCCCCCACCACCGCCGCCACCGCCGCCCGCGACGGGGCCGATCAGCGATCTGTAGGGAATCGGGATATAGAGGGAACCGGCAACGGGAACTGGGAACCGAGACTCCGCGAGGAGTCTCGGTTCCCAGTTCCCCGTTCCCGTTCTGACCCGTCTCCCGTCTCCCGCTTCCCGGCCGTCAGCGGCATTCTTCGCGAATGTCGAGCTTCACTGAGCGCGCGGTTGGACGAAGCGTCGCGCGGAAGGACGGGATGGGGAAGGCAACGGGGAAAGCGCTATACGCCGACGACCTCACGTTCCCCGGCATGCTGTACGGACGCACGGTCCGGTCGACGATCCCACGCGGCCGCGTGCGCGCGATCAGGCGGAACTTCGACGCTGATGGCTTCACGGTCGTTGACTGCCGCGACATTCCCGGCAAGAACGTCATCGCGCTGATCGAGAACGACCAGCCGTGCCTCGTGGAGCACGAGGTCAGGCACGTCGCGGAGCCAATTCTCCTGCTCGCGCACGCGGATCGTGAGCGGCTGCTCGCGGCCGACGTAGACATCGACTACGAGCTCGGCACCCCGGTGCTCGATTCGGCAACGTCCGGCGTCGTGTTCAAGCACATCCGAATTCAGAAAGGCGACGTGGACGCTCGGCTGGCGGCGGCCGAGCGCGTGATCGAGGGCACCTACCGGACGGGCGCGCAAGAGCACGTGTACATCGAGCCTAACGGCGTGGTTGCCGTTCCGGAGGACGGCGGTCTCGCGGTGTACGGCTCCATTCAGTGTCCGTTCTACGTGCACAGGGCGCTCGTCACCTTGTTAGGCGACGCCGTCAACCACGTCCGCGTCGTGCAGACCGAGACCGGCGGCGGGTTCGGCGGGAAGGAGGAATTTCCGTCGGTCATTGCGGCGCACGCCGCGCTGCTCGCGCTCAAGTCCGGGCGGCCAGTCAAGATCATCTATGACCGGGCCGAGGACATGGTTGCGACGACCAAGCGTCATCCATCGATCGTGCGGCATCGCACCGGCGTGACGCGCGACGGCCGTCTCGTCGCCATGGACGTCGACGTGCTCATGGATGGCGGCGCGTACGTCACCCTGAGTCCTGTCGTGCTGTCCCGCGGGGCAATCCATGCTGCCGGTCCCTACCGGTGCGATCACATCCGGATTGCCGGGCGCGCCGTCATGACGAACACGTCGCCTAACGGCGCGTTCCGCGGCTTCGGGGCACCGCAGACGCAGTTCGCGATGGAGGTCCACATGGACCGCATTGCCGAGGCGTTAGGTCTCGACCCGGTTCATCTTCGCGAGATCAACGCGCTGCGGCCCGGCGACACGACCGCGACCGGCCAGGTGCTCGGAAGCGACTGCAGCGCGCTCGAGACATTGCAACGGGCCGTAGAGGTGTCGGGCTACGCCGAGAAGCGCGCCGCGACCGATACCGGCCGGCGCGGCGTCGGAATCTCGCTCTTCTATCACGGCTCGGGATTCACGGGCAGCGGCGAGCTTCGCCTCGCGTCGCGCGCGGCGATCGAGCTGACGGAGCGCGGCGTCCAGGTGCTCACCTCGAGCACGGAGATCGGCCAGGGGACTCGCACGATGCACGCGCAGATCGTCGCCGACGCGCTCGGCGTCCCGTACGAGTCGGTCGAGGTTGCGCAGCCGGACACATCGCGCGTGCCGGACAGCGGACCGACCGTCGCGTCGCGCACGTGCATGGTGGTGGGCGGGATCCTGCAGCGCGCGGCGACCGAGATGCGGCAGCGCATCGGGGATTCCTCGCCGGCGGAATACTTTCGCGAGCACGGCTCGCTCCGCGTCGAAGCCGAGTACGAGCAGCCCGAGTGGATCCAGTGGGATGACGAGACATACCGCGGCGATGCGTACGCGACGTACGGGTGGGGGTGCAACGTTGCCGAGGTGGAGCTCGACCCGGTAACGCTCGAGGTGCGGCCAGGGAGGCTCACCGCCGTCGTCGACGTCGGAAAGGCAATTCATCCGGCGCTGGCGGTCGGGCAGATCGAGGGCGGATCCGCGCAGGCCATCGGGTACGCGCTGCTCGAACACGTGGTCATGCGCGATGGCGCGATGGCCAACGGTCAACTGACCAACTACGTGATCCCGACAACGCTCGACACACCGCCGATCGATGTCGTGCTGGTAGAAAACCCATACCCGGGCGGTCCGTTCGGTGCCAAAGGCCTCGGCGAGCTCCCGATGGACGGCCCCGCCCCCGCGATCGTCAACGCGATCAGAAGCCTCGGGATCGATGTGCGTGAGATTCCCGCGCTACCGGAAATCCTCCTTCGGGCATCCGCCCGCGCCCCGGGATTCGCCATCGCCGGGCAGCGCAAACCGACCACGGCAGGGCGTTAGGCATGCAGTTCACGCTCAATGGCCGAGAGGTCGATGTCGCGGCGCATCCGATGCGACGGTTGCTCGACGTGCTTCGGGAAGACTGCGAGCTCACGGGGACCAAGGAAGGGTGTGGGGAGGGCGAGTGCGGGGCGTGCACGGTCCTCATCGATGGGCAGGCGGTCGTGTCGTGCCTCGTTCCGTTTGCACAGGTCGACGGCCGCGACGTCCGTACAATCGAAGGGGCGGACGCGCAGGCGTTACAGCGCGCGTTCATGGACCACGTCGGCGCTCAGTGCGGTATCTGCACACCCGGGATGATCATGGCCGCGATGTCGCTCGGCCCGGACCCGACGCGAAAGCAGATGCAGGAAGCGCTCGCCGGGAACCTGTGCCGGTGTACCGGCTACGAGGCGATCTATCGCGCCATCGGCGAGGCGAAACGGGCGAACCGGCGGACGCCGTTAGGCGTGGAGTCGATCGGGTGAGATCGGTCGTCTCGACGCTCGAGCTGCGCCGGCCACGCTCGATTCGCGAAGCGCTGACCATGCTGCGCGATGACGGACCGTTCGTGCCGCTAGCCGGTGCGACCGACCTCTACGTCGCGCTGAACTTCGGTACACTCACGGCCACTCGTTTTCTCGACCTGTGGCCGCTCGAGCCGTTGCGACGCGTCGAGATGCGCGGTGATGTGCTGTCGCTGGGCGCGCTCGTTACCTACACGAGCCTAACGCGGTCCCGCCTCGTCACGCAGCGCCTCCCGATGCTCGTGGACGCGGCTCGCCTGGTGGGCGGGGTCCAGATTCAGAACCGCGGGACGATTGGCGGAAACATCGCGAATGGTTCACCGGCGGGTGATACGCTTCCCGTGTTCGCCGCGGCGGACGCGGTTGTCGTCGCGCGGAGTGCCAGCACCGAACGCCGGATCCCGTTCGTGGAGCTCTACTCGGGCTATCGGACGACCGTGCTTCGACCGGACGAGCTCATCGTCGCGGTCGAAGTGCCAGCGCTCCACGGCGGCCAGTGGTTCCGGAAGGTAGGAACGCGAGCCGCGCAGGCGATCTCGAAGATCGTCATCGCCGCGATCGACGGCGATGCTCCGCGCGTCGCGTTAGGCTCGGTGGGGCCGGTGGTCGTGCGCGCCCGAAGGGCCGAGCAGGCGCTCGCCGCAGGGCAGGGGATCGACGCCGCGGTCGCGGCGCTCCAGACAGAGATCTCGCCGATCGACGACGTCCGGTCCACGGCCGAGTATCGCCGAGTCGTGGCTGGCAACCTGCTGCGCGAGTTCTGGACCCGTGCGACGGGCCGGCCGCGCCCGGACGCCTAACGGGTACTGGAGCGAAGTAGCGCCCCCACGCCCGCCGGCGACAGCGGCTTCGAGAACAGCAATCCCTGCCCGAACTCGCACTTGAGCCGCAGAAGCTCGGCGACCTGTTCTTCGGCCTCGATCCCTTCGGCGACCGTGCGCAGACGCATCGACTTGCCGAGTGCCAGCACGACGTGCGCGACGCTCACGCCGGCGCCCGTACGACCGACGCGGTCGATGAACGCCTTGTCGATTTTCAGAATGTCGACCGGGATTCGTGGCAACTGGTGCAGCGCCGCGTGACGCGCGCCAAAATCGTCGATCGCGATCCGAACACCGAGTGATTTGAGTGACTGAAGGCGTGCGAGCGCGGTTCCGGCGTCGTCGAGCAGTACGGCGTCGGAGACCTCCAGTACGAGCCGACGCGGATCGAGCCCGGAGTTCTCGAGGGCGTTCGCAACGTCCGCGACGAGCGCCGGTTGCCGCAACTGGGCGCGAGAAACGTTCACCGTCAGCGTCAGCGCACGCGCACTCACAACCTGGTTCTGCCATCGCTTCACCTGCCCACACGCCTGCTCGAGCACCCAGCGGCCCAGGGCCGGCGAGAGCCCGAGCTCATCGGCCACGGGCAGGAACGTCGAGGGTGGAATCTCGCCCCGCGTCGCATGACGCCACCGCAGCAGCGCCTCGACCCCGGCGATCCGGCGACTATGCAGGATGACGATCGGCTGATACTCGAGGTCGAACGCGCGGGTCTCGACGGCTGCACGCAACTCGGACTCGAGTTCCACGCGGTCGATCAACGACGTACGAATGCGGTCGGAGAATACCTCGCACGCCCCACGTCCGCGGCGCTTCGCTGCCGCCAGCGCGGCGTCGACGTTGCGCATGAGCGTGTCGGCGTCGTCTTCGGGAGTCGCTCTGGCGATCCCTGTGCACGCGCTGATCGTGAGCTCGCGCTCGTCAATCGTGATCGGTCGCCCGATGGCCTCGCTGACCCGCTCACTGACCTGAACGAAGTTGCTCTCGTCGGCCATGTCCTCGAGCAGCAGGCCGAACTCGTCGGCGCCAAGCCGAGAGGCGGTGTCGCCGCCGCGCAACGTCGAGTTCAACCTGGCGGCAACCGCGGCCAACACACGATCGCCGGCCTCGAAGCCGAACGCGTCGTTGATGGCTCGGAACCCGTCGATGTCGAGCAGCATCACCGCGACCGGGCGTTCGTGACGATGCGCACGCGCCAGCGCGTGAGCGAGCCGGTCTCGAAGCAGCAGGTGCGTGGGAAGTCCGGTGAGCGGATCGCGCAGGTCTGGGGTACCGGCCTGTGGAGCGTCGCTCGCCGCGCTGTCTTCGTGATCCGGGTTCTCGTCCGAGGTCGTGGACGCGTCGACTACGGTCGGCAGCTGAGGCGTTTCGGGCGACCTGGCGGCCTCGGGGATGGCGCGCTCGCGGCCGGCGAGCGCGAACACGATCGCCGCACACGTGATCGCGTAGAGCCCGACACCCAGCGCGAGGATGCCCGACGCCGCGCCGACCAGGTACAACGTGGCAGCGAGTGCGACGCCGACGACACCGAGGACGAACGAAGCAACACGTGATAGACGGACCAGTAAATCGGTGACGAGAGCCACGAAGTTCGATTGCGAAGGGCGAAGGGAAGCTCGCGGAGGTTACGCGAATGGTAGACGCGTTCGCCCCCTGCCGCGCCACGTTCGACGACGCACATTTACGCTATGAGTTTTCCCCACCTCGAGTTCGGATCGCCGTGGGTCCTGGCGCTGCTGTTGTTGCTGCCAGCGTGGTGGGCCTGGCGTCGGCGTCGCCGGCCGCCGGCCATCGTGTTCTCGCGGGTCGGCGTGCTGGCGAACGGACCTCGTGCCGGCCGCGCCATCGCACGCGCACTGGTCGTCGCGCGGAACCTCGTTCTCGTTGGGCTGATCATCGCACTCGCGAGGCCACGATCGGCCGGCCGTGCGGAGCAGTCTACGACCGAAGGCATCAACATCATCATTGCCTTCGACATCTCGAGCTCGATGCTGGCCGAAGACTTCCAGCCGCAGAACCGCTTGGAGGTGGCGCGCGACAAGGTGAAGCAGTTCATCGCGATGCGAAACAGTGATCGCATCGGTGTCGTCGCGTTTTCCGGTGAGGCACTGACACAGGTTCCGCTGACGACCGACTACCCCGTCGTGATGGCGGCGGTAGACAACCTTCAGCCGGGTCAACTCGAGGACGGGACTGCGATTGGCACCGCGATCGCCACTGCTGCGAACCGGTTGCGCGACGCACCCGGGAATTCGCGGGTCGTCGTCCTGCTCACGGATGGGGTGAACAACCGCGGATCGATCGACCCACGAACGGCGGCGCAGGCCGCGGCGGCGTTCGGCGTGAAGATCTACACGATTGGCGTGGGGACCGAGGGTATGGCGCCCGTTCCGGTCGGCCGTGGTGTCTTCGGTCTGCGCTACGAGAACCGGCCGGTCGAGATCGATGATGCACTGCTCACGGACGTCGCGAAGCGAACGGGCGGACGTTATTTCCGCGCGCGCGATGCGGCCGCGCTGCAGCGGATCACCGAGGAGATCGATCGGCTCGAGCGCACACCGGTGCGGACGCGAGTGTACACGCGCTACTCGGAGCTGTACCGCTGGCCGCTCGGGATCGCGTTGCTGGCGCTCGCCCTCGAGCTTTCGCTGGCTGCCTGGCGGGGGCCACTTCCGTGACCTGCCAGCCCTGCAACGTTACAGGAGCTTCTTCCAGCGCAGCAGCGCCACGAGCCCCACGCCAAGCACAAGCTGGAGCACCAGCATGACCCAGAATCCGTGGGGATAATGGGACAAGGGGATCTCGACGAAGTTCATTCCCCACATTCCGCTGATCACTACGAACGGCACGCTGAGCGTTGCGACCACGGACAGCCCCTTCGTGATGGATCCGAGCCGATTCGACACCTGGGTGAGGTAGCTGTCGAGCGTGCTGCTCAGCAGCTCGCGAAAGGTGTCCAGCGAGTCGTTGATGCGCAGCACGTGGTCGTAGACATCCCGGAAGTACAACTGAGACTCGGCCGGCAGCAGCGGTGTTGGCCGGTTGGTGAGCACGTTGAAGATCTCACGCTGCGGAGCGAGATAGCGGCGGAGAGACAGCACGGTGCGCTTGAGCGCGAATATGTCCCGCAGCGCGCTCTCGTCGAATCGCTCGAACACACGCGACTCGAGTCCGTCCACGAATTCGTCCACACGATCAAGGATCGGGAAAAACGCGTCGACCGCGGTGTCGCAGATGGTGTGTGCGAGCCGGGCAGGTCCGCGTTCGAACAGATCGGGGCTTCGTCGAATCAGGTCCGTGACGGTCTCGATCGTCTGTGACGGTCCCGCGTGGACGGTGACCACGTAGTTCGCGCCGAGATAGATGTACAGGTTCTCGGTATCGAGATCGTAGGGATCGGCCGTCGTGTCGCAGAACCGGACCGCGCGCAGGACTATGAAGAGGTATCCGTCGTACGCCTCGATCTTGACGCGGCTGTTCGGGTTGAGCGTGTCCTCTATAGTCAGCGGGTGGAAGTGCAGCAGCTTCTCGAGGATCGCGTGCTGATGGCGACTCGTGCTGTCGATGTCGATCCAGAGCTTCGTCTCGCTGTTGGCGAGGGCGTCACGGATCTCGCGTGGCGGAATGTCGAACGAGAGTCGTCCGCTGGCGTCACGGAGGACGCTCGCCGGCACGTGCCGATCCGTGGCGGGGGGCTCTGAGGTCGTTAGGCTCGGGGCGCTCGCAGGTGTGGACACGATGATGGCGAGACAGTCGAAGCGGTCGGAGGTTCGAGCGTGGCGAGCCGGCCCGGACCAGAGCCCCGGCCGACCGGTTATGCCTAAGGTACTGTTCCGGCCGGCCACCGGGAGGCGTGCGACCGCTGTCAGAGCCGTGTCAGGCTACTTGTCAGGCGACGGCCGGCGCCGAGACATAGGGGCGGCCGTGGCGTACCGGTAGCGTCTTTCGGCCGGCGGTTCCTGTCCGTTCCTGTTCGCCGCCCGCGGTGCTATCCTGCGATATGCCCAGCTTGCCGACACGTCACGTTGCTGCGCCGCGAATCACGCTGCTGGTCGGACTGCTCTCGCTGACCGTGGTGCTCGCCGCGTCGCTGGCGTATGAGGCGCACGACGCGGCCCGGTCGCACCGTGTCACGGCGGAACGTGCGCTGCGAGACTATGCGTCCGTGGCGGCGTGGGAGTACGTAGCGAACGTGCAGGAGCGGCTGGGCACCGCGGCCAGCGAGATTCTGTCGCCGGTTACGAGCGTGCGCGCGAGCTCACCTTACGAGCTGCTCGCCGCGCCGGACCTGCTCACATCGCCGTCGCGCGACGTGCTCGTGTGCCGCCCGGCCGACGGCGACTCCGCGCGCGTGGTGTTCCGGGTGGACCTTCGCGACGGGTCGGTCGCGCTTGGCGCGACGACGGCCGACACTCAGTTCGTCACATGGCTTCGCGATACCGTGGTGACGCACACGCGCCTTCGCTACCGCCCGGAGACCCGGTATGCCGCGCTCGCCGACCCGGTGCATGCGCCCGGTCGGGTCGTGTTCTACGCGATACGCTACGCGCAGCACGGTGCGCCGCTCGCGGCGTACGGCTTCACGACGTGTCCTCGCGCCATCGCCGACGGGGTGCTGCGTGACGTGATGAGCACGCACGCGCTCTTGCCCGGGTCTGTCACCGGCGGCATTGCCAACGACTCGCTGCTTGCCGTCACCGTGAGCGACGCCAGTGGACGCGAATGGTTCCGGTCTGCACGACCGACGGTCGTTGGCGCTGCCCCATCACCGTACGCGAGCGAAGTCGCACTGGACGGCGCGGGCGTGCCGCTCATCGTTCGCGCTGGTTTGCGGGCGAGTGCTCCCGAGATTCTGCTGGTCGGCGGGCCACCGGCGTCGCGACTGCCCATCTTGTTAGGCTTGCTGGCCCTCACCGCCGCGCTGGCGTCCGTGGCGCTGATGCAGCTGCGGCGCGAGCACGAGCTGGCGCGTCTGCGGGCGGACTTCACGTCGAGCGTGTCGCACGAGCTCCGGACGCCACTCGCGCAGATTCTGCTGTTCGGCGAGACGCTGGCGCTCGGGCGCGTGCGCTCCGACGCCGATCGTCGCCTCGCGGTGGAAACCATCGTGCACGAGGCGCGGCGCCTCATGCGCATGGTCGACAACGTGCTGCATTTCGCGCGAACGACCGAGGGACGGGTGCAGTTGGAGATTGCACCGACCGAGCTGGGGCCCCTCGTGGAATCGATCGCGACCACGTTCGCGCCGCTCGCGGAGGAGCGCGGGTCTCACGTGGTGACTGACGTTCGCGATTCGCTGGTCGCGAACGTCGACAGCGGCGCGGTGCGACAGATCGTGCTGAACCTGCTCGACAACGCGCTCAAATTTGGCCCGGCGGGGCAAACCGTGACGCTCATCGTCGATCGCGTGGACGCGCGCGCGCGGTTAGCCGTCGAAGACCAGGGCCCCGGAATCCCTGTGGTGGATCGCAGCCGGATCTGGAGTCCCTATGTGCGACTTCGGCGCGAGAAGAGCGTCGCGCACGAAGGAAGTGGAATCGGGTTGGCTGTCGTTCGCGAGCTGACGGCTCTGCATCGCGGCGAGGCGTACGTGGAGGATGCCGCGGGTGGTGGTGCCCGAGTCGTGGTCGAGCTGCCGATCGGGGCGTCGATCCGCGAGCCCGCCGACGTCTCGGTGCCACGGCGTCCGCGGTCGCACGACCGTTCGGCAGAAGGCGCGGAACGTCGTCGGTGGACATCTCCCGCGCGGTGGCGACCGAGGGGCGACTCGAATTCGGCCAACCGCTCGTGAGCATGCCCACGGTTCTGCTCATCGAGGACAACGAGAAGCTTGCGCGGGGGTTGCAGAGCAACCTCGAGTTCGAGGGCTACACCGTCCTCGGTGCGAACGATGGGGCCTCGGGGCTCGCGCTCGCGCGACAGAAGCGACCGGACATCATCGTGCTCGATCTGATGTTGCCGGACACGGATGGGTATCGCGTGTTGCGTACCCTGCGCGACGACGGTGATACGACGCCCGTGCTGGTGCTCACGGCGCTCGGCGAGGAAGCGGACAAGGTGCGCGGGTTCCGCTTCGGGGCCGACGACTACGTGACGAAGCCATTCGGGCTGATGGAGCTTCTCGCGCGGATCGACGCGCTGCTGCGTCGCGCGACGCGGCCTAACGGGGAGGCGCCGCGCGTGACGCCGTCCGAGTCTCCGTCGGGATTCGGCGACGTACGCGTCGATGCGTCGCGGCACATGGTAACGCGGCGAGGCACGCCGGTGCCGCTCCGTCCGAAGGAGTATGACTTGCTGGTCGCGCTGCTCAGGCGCAACGGCCAGGTGGCGACACGGATCGAGCTCCTCAAAGAGGTGTGGGGCTATGACGACTCCGTGATGAGTCGCACAGTGGATACGCACATCGCCGAGCTGCGTCGGAAGCTCGAGAGCGACCCGGCGAATCCGCGGCATATACTCACCGTGCTCAAGACCGGCTACCGGCTCAGTCGGGAATAGCCGCGCGCCCGAGGCGCGCGAGCGGGAACAGGGAACTGGGAACCGGGAACGGAACCGCCGTGACGGGCGACATTTCGCCTGCCTAACAATCCGGCGACGACCGACGGACCGTTCTCTTACGCCGTCCGGACGCACGTTGGCGGAATTCAATCCCACCTTGGGGGGGAGTTTTCGGTTCCCGGTTCCCTGTCCCCAGCGGTATCCCGGTACCCCGTTCCCGGTTCCCCATGTCGCTGCTCACCAGGAAGTCAGTGGCGGAGTTGCGTCTCGAGGCCGACAAAGGCACGCTGCGCCGGTCGCTCGGGAAGCTCAATCTCACCGCGTTAGGCGTCGGGTCGATCATAGGCACGGGTATCTTCGTGCTCACCGGCACCGCGGCGTCGCAGAACGCCGGTCCGGCGCTCGTCATCTCGATGGTCATCGCCGGCATTGCGTGCGCCTTCGCGGGACTCTGCTACGCTGAGCTCGCGGCGATGATTCCGGTGGCGGGCAGCGCGTACACGTACGCATACGCGACCGTCGGTGAGGTGTTCGCGTGGATCATCGGCTGGGACCTCATCCTCGAGTATGCGCTGAGCATGTCGACGATCGCCGTCGGCTGGTCTGGCTACTTCGTGAGCCTGATGCGCGACCTCGGCTGGACCGTTCCTGCGGCGCTCACGGCGTCGCCCGGTGTCCCGGTTGCATTGGCACAGGGCGGTGTGATCGCTGGGGTGTTCAACGTGCCCGCGGCGGTAATCGTCCTGCTCGTCACCGCGCTGCTCGTGATTGGCATCAGGGAGTCCGCGAACACCAACACGCTGCTCGTCGTCATCAAGAGTGTCGTGCTGGTCATCTTCGTCGCCGTGGGCATCGCATACGTGCGCCGCGACAACCTTACGCCATTCATCCCGCCGAACACCGGAGAGTTCGGCCACTTCGGATGGAGTGGCGTGCTCCGCGGATCGGCGGTGATGTTCTTCGCGTACATCGGATTCGACGCCGTGTCGACCGCCGCGCAGGAGGCGAAGAATCCGCAACGCGACCTGCCATTCGGGATCCTCGTGTCGCTCGCGCTCTGTACGGTCCTCTACATCGCCGTTGCCATCGTGCTCATCGGCATCGTTCCCTATACGAAGCTCAACGTCGCGGACCCGATCGCGGTCGGGATCGAGGCGACGGGCCTAACGTGGTTCAGCCCCATCGTCAAAGTCAGTGCGTTGTTCGGTCTCTTCAGCACGATGCTCGTCCAGCTTCTTGGGCAGACGCGTATCTTCTTTTCGATGAGCCGTGATGGATTGTTGCCGCCGCTGTTCGGCCGCGTCCACCCGCGCTTTCGCACTCCGCACCTCAGCACGATACTCACTGGCTGCGTCGTCTCCGTCGCCGCCGGTCTCTTGCCACTGACCACTCTCAGCCAGCTCGTGAGCATGGGCACGCTGCTCGCGTTCACCCTCGCGTGCATCGGCATAGTCATCTTGCGCCGGACATCGCCGTCACTCGAGCGTCCGTTCAGAACGCCCGGAATGCCATGGGTGCCGGTGCTAGGCGCACTAGCCTGTGTCGTTCAGATGGTTGGGTTGCCATGGGCAACTTGGGCGCGCCTCATCATCTGGCTCGTGCTGGGCATGGTGGTGTACGTGGCCTACGGCCGGCATCACGCGGTTTCCGCGCGGGAACGTCACATCCCGCAGCACGCAGCGGCCGATTGACCGCCTCGTTATGACACAGGTCGCGTCAGGCACGCTCCGATACCCGTGACCTGATTTACGTATCAACCGTCGTGAAAGGATGATCGCCGCCATAGGGCGTACCTTTCGCGAGGGAGTCGAAGAAGTGGGACGCGCTGGCGGATTCGTCGCCGAGAGCGCCGGCGCGTCGCGCGATCTGCGCACGTGGCTGCCGCGTGTGACCATGCACGCGCGGATGCTCGGCGTCGATTCGCTGCCGATCGCACTGTTCATTGCGCTGTTCACGGGGATCGTACTCGCGTTGCTCGCGAGCTACTCGATCACCGGTGCCGTGCCGCTCTACTTCGTCGGTACACTGGTCGAGAAGACGGTCACGATGGAGCTCGCCCCGGTCCTCACAGGGCTGGCGCTCGCTGGTCGCGTGGGAGCGAACATCGCGGCCGAGCTCGGGACGATGCGCGTGACGGAGCAGATCGATGCGCTCGAGACACTCTCGTACGACCCGTATGCGTACCTCGTCGTTCCGCGAGTGATCGCCGGGACGGTGATGTTCCCGATCGTCGTGGGGCTCGCGATGGTCGTCGGTGTTACCGCGGGGTGGGTCGCGTCGGTCCTGCTGCTCGACCTGTCGTCGCCGGACTTCGTGAAAGGCCTCCGCCTCTTCTTCACCGCCTTCGATATTCGGTACGGCCTCGTGAAATCCGCCAGCTTCGGCGCGGCCGTGACGTTGCTCGGATGCATGACGGGGATGCGCGCGGAGGGTGGCGCAGAGGGCGTCGGTCAGGCTGCGACTCGCGCGGTCGTCTACTCGGCGATCACGATTCTCGTCCTCGACGCGTTCTGGGCGACCGTGTGGCTGCTCGGGAAGTCGCGATGAAGCGCACGAACGATTTCGTCGTCGGCCTGACGATCGTGTTAGGCACGCTCACCATCATCGGCACGACGCTGTGGGTAAAGCAGACGGACCTTCGGAATAAGCATGACCGGATCACGGCCCGTTTCCGCGACGTCGGGAGCGTGCGTGTCGGTGCCGCCGTCGTGCTGCGCGGTGTGGAAGCAGGCCGCGTGCAGCGCATCGAGCTCGGACGCGACGGATGGGTCGAGGTGACGATGGCGCTCGACCAGAACGTTCCGTTGCCCACGAACCCGGTCGTCCTGCTGAACGAGTCCAGCCTGTTCGGCGAATGGCAGGCAACGATCACCGATGAATCGGCGATGCCGCGCGACGAAGCGGTCTCGCGCCAGATCGCCGACGCGCGAAAAGATGCGGGCGAGCTGCTTCCGGGTGCAACGCTGCCCGACATCGCGCAGCTGACCGCGGTCGCGGGCCGCATCGCCGGAGACGTCGCGTCGGTGGCGAGTCGGGTCGAGGTCGCGTTCGACGATCAGGCCGCGCGCGAGCTTCGCGGCTCGATCAAGAACTTCGCGACGCTCTCCGCTGCGCTCGCCCAGACCGTCCGCGTGCAGTCGGGGAACCTCGATAAACTCTCGGCCGACATGCGCCTTGGCATGAACCGCCTCGCCGGTTCGGCGGAAACCGTGCAGCGCGTCGCCGAGCGCATCGATTCGTCGACGGCAACCGGTGAAGTCCGACGCATTGTGAGTGACGTGGCGATCGCGGCGGCACAACTCAAGGAAGCGAGCGAGGAAGTTCGCACGATGTCGAAGCAGCTCGGAAGGTCGCAGGGAAGGCTGGAGTCCCTGTTGTCGAGCACCGGTTCCGTGATGGACAAGATCAACGCTGGACAGGGGTCGGTCGGGCTGATGGTCAACGACCCGCGCCTCTACCGGAACAGCGACTCGCTGGTGACGGAGCTCCGGAGCCTCGTGCAGGACTTCAAGGCGAATCCGAAGAAGTACGTCAACGTTCGGGTGTTCTAGGCCGGGACATCGGGACTCGGGACATCGGGACTCGGCATCGGGACTCGGCGGGAATGCTCGTGATGCGAACAGCAATGCTCCGCGTATTTCGCCAGATGCGTAGCCCGACTGCCTCGAGTGCCTGACGAGCGCGGTCCCGTTCGAATCGCGCCGCCCAGTGATCGACCCGACACATACGGTGTGGCAGACCTCACGAATCGGCTCGCTTATCTCGTGCATTCAGTCGTGAGACCACGTTGGTCCCGACGGTGCCTAACGGACGGGTAGCCGCGTCCTACATACGGCGCTCGGCGCGACGTTTTCCGCACGGTCGAGCCGAGTCTCGCATCGTTCCAGTCTTCCATGCCCACCTCGCGCTACGATCGATCGACGAAGCGCCGCGCACCTCGTGCGCGGCGCGCGCTTGGCGTCGGTGAGGTTCTGCGCCGGTGAGGCCCGCTCGCCCCCTCGGCGCCGGACGACCCGACACTCCGCCGCTGCGCCTTGTCGGCACGGCGGACGCGTCCGCTCATGAGCTCCTCGAGCAGGCCCGGACAGCCGAAGAGCGCGGGCGGAGTGATCTCGCGCGAGAGCTGTACGACCGGGCGTTGCAGCGAGTGCGGACCCCGGATGACGCGCCGATTGCGCACGCGGCGCTGCTCGCATCGGCTCGCCTCGCGACCGCCGCGGGTGAGACGACGATTGCCCTCGATATCCTCGAAGCCGCTCTCGCGTCGGCGACGGCGCGAGGGTCGGACGCCGACTGCGCGAGCGCGTCGGTGCTTCGGTCGCGCGTGCTGTGGGCGAGCGGTGACATCGGTAGCGCCGAAGGCGAAGCGACGCGGGCGCGTGATTGGGCCCTGCGCGCCGGAGAGTATCGCGAGGCCGCGCAGTCTCTCCGCACTCTTGGCGCGCTTGCGGTGGCGCGCGGATCCCTGAACGACGGGATCGCGTTGTACGAATCCTGTGTGAGCGAGCTTCGCTCGTTAGGCCACGCGCTCGACCTTGCCACGACGCTGATTTCTCTGGCAGAGCTCTACGACGATGCACGCCGGTGGGACAAATCGGACACGGCATTCGACGAGGCCACGTCAGTCGCGAGCGCGCTCGGCGAGCCCGCGTTTGTGCTCGACGCCGAGCTTCGTCAGGCGGAATTGCTCGCTCGACGGGGCGACGTGGACCGAGCGCAGGATCGGTGTGACCGCGCACTCGACACGGCGCGGCGCATTCGCGACCCGCGTGCGACCGCCGCTGCGGCACGAGTCGCCGCGATGATTGCTCGCGAGCGGGGAGATCTCGCCAACGCGGAGGAGCGACTCACCGCCGCCGAGGCTGCGCTTCGCGACCGCGATGACCCCATCCTCGCGGCGGAGATCGCCGCCGAACGCGCCGAGCTGTATCACCGCCAGGACCGACATCGCGAGACGATCATCGCGCTCAATCGCGCGTATCGTGCGCTGTCGCAGCTCAAGGGTGCGGGTGGCGTCGCGGACGTCGCTCGCCGCGCGCGGCGTCTCGAGGCGCAGTTCATCGACGTCGTGCGCCGGTGGGGCCAGTCGATCGAAGCAAAGGATCTCAATACGCACGGTCACTGCGAGCGCGTCGCCGACCTTGCCTGCGCTATCGCCGCGCACATGGGGATCGCCGGCCCAACGGTCTTCTGGTACCGGGTCGGAGCGCTGCTGCACGACATTGGGAAGCTCGTCATCCCCGCGGACGTGCTGAACAAACCGGACCGGCTGACGGAAGACGAGTGGACGCTCGTTAGGCGGCACCCGAGCGCCGGTGCCGAGATGCTTGCCGCCGTCGACTTTCCGTGGGACGTCCGCCCGATCGTCGAGAGTCACCACGAATGCTGGGACGGGTCGGGGTACCCGCACGGGCTGGCAGGCGAACGGATTCCGCTGGCCGCTCGCATCGTGTGCGTCGCCGACGTATACGACGTGCTCACGTCCGACCGAAGCTTCAAGCGCGCGCTCTCGCACGACGAAGCGCTCGAGGTGATGCGCCGGGACGTCGGGCGTCAGTTCGATTCAGCCGTCTTCCGCGCGTTCGAGGAAGTCGTCGACGACTGGAATCGGCCACAGGTGCCGGTCACGCCCGAAGAAGCGGCGGATGCGGCACGTCCGAGCGAAGCGCCCGCCGCGCGCGCACCGCGACCCGAGGATGTGCTGACTGGAATGCTGCCTCGGTCCGCATTCCTCGCTGCCGTGGCGAAGGCGATTGCGGAACGGCCCGGTGCGGCGTCGCCGGTCTCACTCGTGCTCGTCGACGTCGACGATCTGGCGCGCGTCAACGAGGCATACGGGCAGCTGCAGGGCGACGACGTACTCTGGGCCGTCGCGCGCGTACTGCAGCACGGGCTCCGTGGCGGCGACGTGGTGGGCCGGTACGGCGGCGACGAATTCGCAATCCTGCTGCCCGGCGCACCGCTCGACCGGGCACGCGAGGTCGCACGACGGCTTCAGGAGGCGGTCGCGCGATTGCGATCCCCAATTCGCAACGACCCGGATACGCCGATTGCCGTCACGGTTTCGGCGGGAATTGCGTCGGCGCCGCTCCATGCCGACAGCGCGGAGGCCTTGATCGCGACCGCGGACCGCGCGCTGTTCGCGGCGCGCCGGTCGGGGACCGCGGGTATCGCCTCCGCCGACGACGGCGAGACGCGACCCACCAGCCCCAAGATGGACTTCGATCGATTCGTCGGCCGTGTCGACGAGTTGCGGAAGCTCGTGGGGTGGTTGGACGCGGCCTGCCGCGGTGATGGCCGGGTGGTCACCGTCGTCGGCGAAGCCGGGGTGGGGAAGTCGACGCTCGTGCGACAACTCGAGCCGGAGATCCGCGTACGCGCGGGACTCCTCGCGGTGGGACAGAATTCCCAATCGTCGGTCAAGGCGCCATTCGCGCCGTGGGCGCAGGTCATCACGGCCATTCAGCGTCAGGGCGTCGTGCCCGACACGGGCTGGCATGAGCTGGGCCGGATCGCTCCGGCGTTAGGCGGGACGACCATGAGCGTCGAGGGTGGCGCCAGCCCCTACGCGCTGCTCGAGCAGCTGGCCGCGTACCTGCGCGCGGCGGCGACCGTGCGCCCATTGGCGATCGTGCTCGAGGACATGCAGTGGGCCGATCATGCGTCGTGGGGCGCCCTCGAGTTCGTCGTCGCGCAGCTGAGCGGCGTGCGCATCCTGATCTGCGCCACGATCCGCGCCGAGGAAGCTCGTGAGGTCGCGGAGCAGCGAAAGCGCCTCGCTCGGTCGCCCGGATTTGCGCAGGTGAGCCTCAGACGGATGACGCGGGACGAGCTCAAACGCTGGCTCGAGACCGTCTTTCACCAGGGCGATATCGGCAACGAGCTCCCGACATTCCTGCACCGGTACACGGAAGGCAACCCGCTGCTGGTTTCACAGGTGCTCCGCGCGCTGGTGGACGACGGCGGCGTCTGGTACGCCGGCACACGTTGGGAATGGCGGTCGCTCGACCAGTTGCGCCTCCCGCCGGCGTGCGCGCAGCTCGTTGGTCGTCGCATCGACCGGCTATCGCCCCGTGCTTCATCCATCATCGCGTACGCGGCACTCCTCGGAGGTCCGTTCGACAGCGATCTGCTGGTCGCAGCGGGTGCCGGCGATCCGCGCGAGGTCAATGGCGCCCTGGACGAAGGCGTGACCGCCGCGGTCCTCGTGCCGGTGGAGCGGCATGACGGGCGCGAATTCCACTTCGCGCATTCGGCGCTCGCCGACGCGGCGGGTGCAACCATCCCCGACCGAGCGCGTGCGGACATGCATCATCGCATCGCGCGCGCGCTCGAGCTGCGCACGCCGACCGCAGTCGCCGACATTGCGCGGCACTACCATGCGGCAGGCGACGACTACGAAGCGTTCAGGTACGCGATGATTGCCGCGAGCCGTGCGGCGAGCGTGCACGCGCACGACGAAGCCGCCGCCTGCCTCGCAGTCGCGCAGCGTCACGCGCCGTCCGCGGATGACCTCGCGGCGGCGCGCGTGGAGCACGCGCGTGTCGCGGAATCGGCGAGTCGCTTCCAGCAGGCGGAGGAGCTGTGCGATCTGGCGCTCGACCACCTCGCTACGCAGTCGGTTAGAGTGAAGACCCTGTCCGTGCGTCGCATCCGGGAGCGAGTCCGCGCGCGTCGTGGCCAACCGGTGCGCCGCACGCTCGACGCCTGCCTAGCGCTTCTGAGTGAGGCGGAGTCCGAGCACGCTGATGACGAAGCCGTCGCGCTGCACGTGATGGTAGCGGAGGCACACAGCGCGATTGGCGACCTGGGCGCCGCCGAACGGTCAGCGCGACGAGCCGTTAGGCTGTCGGCGGCACGCGGGGACCGGCGCGGACACGCCCAGGCATTGCTTCGGCTGGGCGCGTCGCTGCCGGCGAATCGGCTCGAGGAAACGCTCGACCGTTATCGCGAGGCGCTCGCGCTCTTCCTCCGCCTTGGCGACCGGCAGGGCCAGACCCGGTGCTGGCTCGCCACCGGCGAGGCACACGCGGGCGTCGGACGCCTGAGCGCAGCGCGTGAGGCCCTGGAGCAGGCACTCGACACCGCGCGGCAGGCGCACGCACCCGACCTGGCCGCCATTGCGACCTTCGACTTGGGCACGCTGGACTACAAGGCCGGATCGTTAGGCGTCGCCCGCGAGCGGCTCGACGACGCGCTGCGGTTGTTCACCACGGTCCGCGACGAGGGGAAACGCGTGGCCGTGCTGATTGTCGCGGGCCATGTGGCGCGCGAAGGCGATCGAATCGCCGACGCCGTGTCGGCATTCGAGACGGCGGCCGCGAGGGCGACGGAGCTCGATGACGAACCCGCGGAGGTCGCCGCACGCGCGAGTGCCGGGCTGGCGGCGCTCGATCAGGGCGATTCCGGCACCGCCGAGACCTACCTGCGACGCGTCGACGAATTGGTTGCGATCGGTGGGCTTCCGCCGTGGTTCGCGGGTCGCGAGCTCGCCGATATGCTCGCCGTGCGCGTCGCCGCGGGCGTTGGCCATACGGGGCTTGCCACCGAACGATTCGAGCAGGCGTTCGCTTTGGCCGAACCTAACGATGCGTTCGCGGCCGCGCGGCTGGTTGCCGAGTGTGCGCCGATGCTCGCTGCCACGGGCGTGCGAACGGTCGAGGCGACGATCGAACGCGTGCGCTACGCGGCGATCGCGTCAGGCTTCGATCGGCTCGTGCGCAAGTTGAGCGCGTAGCCACGCTCGCATTGCTACACGCGCCGGGCGAAGTGCAGGGCAACCCCTCCGAGCAACTTTCGCCGCACCGACTCGACGCGGAGCCCGCTGCGCTCGAGCGTCGCAGCGAACTGCTGCCATGACACGAAGTGGTCGATCGACGGCGCGATGTAGCCGTACACCACGGGCTCGCGGTGCCATAGCCAGCCGACCCAGTTACCGGCGGCCTTGAGATACGCGAGAAAAAGCGGCCGCCAGAGCGCGGACTCCGGTCGATAGAAATCGAGCGTCGCGAGAACGCCGCCGGGCCTGAGCACGCGCGCGATCTCTCGAACAGCTATCTCGTACTGCGGCACGTTTCGTAGCCCGTACCCTGCGGTGACCACGTCGACGGAGGCCGTGTCCGCGTCGATCGACGACATGTCACCGACCTGGAAGCGAACGTTCCCGTGTGGCGCCTCGCGCGTCGCGCGCTCGCGCGCGAGCTCGATCATCTTCGGCGACGCGTCGACCCCTCGCACGGAACCGCGCACCGCTCGCCCGGCCGCGGCAAAGGCGAGATCTCCCGTTCCGCAGGCCAGATCGAGCACACGCGACTCGGGCCTCAAGGCCGAGCGGATCCAGTCGATCAGCTCTGCCTTCCATCGACGGTCCATGCCGAACGAGAACACGCGCGTGAATCGATCGTAGCGCGGGGCGATCGTGTCGAACATCGGCGTCACGAATCGCTGCTTGAGAGCGGGATTCGCGAGGTGTGCCTCGAGGTCCAGTTCCCCAAGTGCCGCCGGTGGCCGGTGGTCGTCGTGGCGGTCGTTCCGAATGGTGCGCCTCCGCGCCTTATTTCGAGCGCGAGGCAGACGCCGACGGCTCTACGCTGTAGTTTACACGCCCCGCCACCGTTTCGGTTCACGGTCGACTTGGGCCCTCGAGCGGGAAGACCTGAGCGTTCAACGCGAGGAGCGCGGAGTGTCGTACCTCGGTTCACGGGACTCCCTCGACAATCTGATCATCCCGGTCGTTCCGGCTGCGGACCTGGGCGATGTCGCGACGCTGCCGTCGGAGGAGCCGCAGATGGTCGCCGAGCGCGAGGCCGACACGGCGATGTGGGCGATTGTGCTCGCGGGCGGCATCGGGTCGCGCTTCTGGCCGTTGAGCACGCCCGATAGACCGAAGCAACTGCTGAAGCTCATCGGTGAGCGACCGCTCATCGCGGAAACCATCGCACGGCTCTCGCCGCTGATTCCGCCGCAGCGCGTTCTCGTGTTGACGAGCCGGGACATCGCGCCCGCTATCCACGCCGCGATTCCTGAAATTCCGAAGGAGAACATGCTCGTCGAACCGAGGCCGTTGGGGACGGCGGCGGCGCTCGCATGGGGGGCGCAGGAGATCATTCGCCGCGCGGGACCCGAAGCGGTGTTCTGCTGCCTTCACGCGGATCTCGCCGTTGCGTTCCCGGAGTTCTTCCGCCAGACGTTGATCCGCGCCGCGCGCGTGGCCGTGCGCGAGAAGGCGCTCGTGAGCGTTGGCGTGAAAGCGACGCGACCGGAAACGGGGTTCGGCTACATCAGGCCGGGCACGCCGCTGCAGGCCGGCGGACTGCCTGACGACGGCGCGCCATGTCACGTGAAGTCGTTCATCGAGAAGCCAGGTCCGGTGCTGGCAGAAATGCTGGTGAGTGACGGTGCCTACTGGAACGCAGGCATCTTCGTCTGGCGGGCAAAGGATGTTGTCGACGCACTGACAGAGTACACGTCGGAGCTCGCTCATGGACTCCAGGCACTCGGCGAGCAGGACTTCGTACGATTCGCCGGGATGATCCAGTCGGTGTCCATCGAGCGAGGGTTACTCGAGCGATACTCGAAGCTGATTCTCGTCCCGGGCGAGTTCGGATGGGACGACGTGGGCACGTGGGCGTCGCTGCGACGCGCTCGCGAGCTCGATGACGACGGCAACGGCGCGTACGGTGAGGTCCATTTCGTGGACTGCACCGGCAACGTCGTACACGCCGAGGGTGTGCCTGTGGTGCTGTATGGCGTGTCGGGGATGCTCGTCGTCACGCTCGCCGGCTTGACGTTCGTGACTACGCTCGATCGCGCGAACGAGCTGCGCCCCTTGCTCGAGGCGTTACCCGAAGATCTGCGCAGCGTGCAGCTGCGCGGGAACTGGGCGGGGGACTGACAGGGAGACGGGAATAGAGGGAACCGTTCCCGTTCTACGTCTCCCGTCTCCCTTTATTCCCCGCCCACCACCTTCTTCGCCCCGTCAGCCTTCAAGTACTTGTCGTACCACGCGAGCATGCGGCGATGAAAATCCGTGAAGTCCTCCACCGTCGTACCCGGCGTGCCGTGGCCGCTGTTCATGTAGTTGACCCACTCCACGGTTTTCCCCAGACGGCGCAGGGCGTAGAACATTTCCCGCGTGTTGCTCGCCGGCACGTTCGAGTCCTCGTTGCCCGTCATGAGCAGGAGCGGCGTCGTTATGCGGTCCGCGAACATGATGGCTGAGTGCGCGACGTACTTCTGCGGCTGCTGCCAGAGTGTCGCGCCAAGCCGATCCTGACTCTTCTCCGCCGCGTGGACGTTTCGGACGCCGAGGCGCGGGCTGTCGGTGTAGAAGCTGATGATGTCCACCTTGCCCGAGATGTTGATCGCCGCCTTGAACCGATTCGTCTGGGTGATGAGCAAATTGGTGGCGTACCCGCCATAGCTCGTCCCATGAACGCCGAGCTTCGATGAGTCGGCAACACCCATCTCGATCAGCTTGTTGGCCGCGGCCGTGACGCCCTTGACCCACGCTTCGCCTGGGTAGCCGATGTCGAAGTCGACGGACGGCTTCACCACGACGTAGCCCGCGCCGGTGAGCACGTCGGTCGTCGCGTCGAAGGTGTCGTCGAAGAAGTCCTCATAGACATTGAACACCGTCGGGTAGCGCTGGCCTTTGGTGTAGCCGACGGGATAGTAGATCACGCCGAACTTCCGATGGCCGTCCGCGTCCAGGTAGGACAGGAGCTCGGTGTTTCCGACCTGGCGATCCTTGAGCCACGGGTTGCCATCCGTTAGGCGCCGCAGGCCCGTGAGTGATGCGTCGCTCACGTAGATGTCCGACGGGCGGTTGCCATCCGACACCGACAGCACGGCCACCGAGCCGTCCTTCGAGAGCCGGAAGTTCGAGTAGAGTCGCGTGTCCTTCACGAGATCCTCGAGCCGTTTCGACGTGCGGTCGAAGCGCGAGATCCCACGCTCCCACGCGGTGCGTGAGGACGAGGTCAGATAGACGTAGCGGCTGTCGCGGCTCCAGCCGATCGCGGTCAATCGCGGGCCTTCGGTGGAGGAGTCCGGCGCGATCTCGAGCATCAGCTCCTTCGTGCCGGAGGCGACGTCGGCGACCCAGAGCCCCTGACGGTTCGAGACGAGCAGGAGGCTGCCATCGGCGTTGAAGCGGAGCGGACTGAATCGCTCGCGCGCGCGACGCTCCTTGGCGGCCGCGGAGGTGTCGGACGCGCTGGAATCTTTCTGCCCGGCCGGCGGACCCGCGATTTGCCGGCCGCCGCTGTCGTTTGGCGCCCCAATGAAGACGCGCCCTTCCTTTCCGTACGCGAAGCGGCGGCCGTCCTTGGTCCAGACGACGGTCGTGCTCTTGAGTGAAGGTAGGATCGTGCGCGGGGCAGAGGTGCCCTGGCCGCGAGCCACGAGCCGGTTTTCCGTCCCGAAGATGACGTCGTAGTCGGTCTTGGTCGTGACGTCCTCGCTGTACACTACGCCCGAGTCGCGCGCGACGAGCGTGTACGACGCGACCATGGCTTCGGGGATCAGCTCGCGCGTCTTGCGGGTGGCGAGATCGTACGCCACAACGGAGCGACGGCTTGCCGACCGGCGGAGATCGTCCCACGCCAGGAAGGGGTCGTTGCTGGACTGAACGAAGACCGGGCCTTTCGTGTAGCGATCGAACTGCTCGTGGACGGAGCGCTTCCAGGCGTCGGAATGGAGCGCGAACACGATGGACGCACCGTCGTTCGTCCAGCGCACGTCGCTGTTTTCCGCCACGTACGAACCCGCGGGAGCCTGAACGCTCGTCAGGCGACCAGTGCTTCGCTCCCAGATCACGGGCTCGAACGCGTCGTTATGCACGACGAGCATCGCGAGCCGCGACCCATCGGGCGACCAGGCGAGGCTCTTCACGTTTCGCTTGTCCGGGAAGATCGCCCGGGACTTTCCGGTCGCCGTCTCGATGACCAACACGGTTCCGGACGACGGTCGGATGTAGCTCGGGTCCCCGTCGCGACGATAGTCGACGCCGAAGTTGTCGCGCCGGAGAGTCGACACGGTTGCGAGCCAGCGTCCGTCGTCGCTCAGGTCCGTCTGGACGAAGCTCACGACGTTCAAGGCGTCGTCGATCGAGAAGGCGGGCCTTGTGCTCGAGCCCTGGGCATCGAGCGCAGTGTGCGCAGAGAGCGAGGCGGCGACGACGGCGAGCATCGCCGTCAGCCGGAACGACGCTGGACGCGAGCGGTGCATGGAGCTCCGAGGTTCGGGAGGCAGCGAGAGACCGCGCCTAGCCTACCGCTCGAACGCCCGTCGTCAAGCGTGCGTAGAGGTGTCGTCCGGTCCCCGCGTCCTGCCATCGTCCAGACGCGGTCTGTCCCCGAGTCAGGCGTCGAGCCAGGTGGTCTAGGACCATATGGCGCAATTTCTTATCGCTTCGTCCCAAAATCTCTGGCCAACCTTGACTTAACGGTGACAGGCCGTTTGAATGCGGGCCAAGGTGGGTTTTTTCGTCCACGAGTAGCACTCAACCCGCAAGAGGAGGACACGTGCGCAGAGTCTTGTCTGTCGTACCCCTCGTCGCCGCGCTTCTGGCTCCGGGGATCGTCCGAGCCCAGGCAACGCGCGAGATCACCGGAAAGGTCGTGCAATCCGGCACGAACGCTCCGCTGGCCGACGCGACCGTCGGCCTGTTTGGGCAGCCGGCCGGTGTTCGCACGAACGAGCGAGGTGAGTACCGCATCCGCGTCCCGCAGGAGGAAGTCACCCTCCTGGTCCGGGCAATCGGCTTCAAGAGAGGTCAGGCGAAGGTGCCGGCGAGCCAGGCGACCGCTGACTTCTCGCTCGAGAAGGACGTCCTGCAGCTCGAGGGCGTGACCGTCACGGGCACGGCCACAACGATCGAGAAGAAGAACGCCGCGACCTCCGTGTCCACCGTGAGTGGGGACGAGCTGACACGCGCTCCGGCGGTGTCGGTCGAGAACGCGCTCCAGGGTAAAGTGGTGGGCGCCAGCATCAACATGAACAACGGCGCGCCGGGTGGTGGTGCGCAGGTTCAGATCCGCGGCGCGAGCTCGCTGATCGGCAACACACAGCCGCTGTTCGTCGTCGACGGCGTGGTCATATCGAACTCGGTGCGCAGCACGCGCCAGTCGGTCGCGACCGGCTCGCTCAACTCTGGCGAAGAGAACGGAACGAACCGCCTCGCGGACATCAACCCGAACGACATCGAGTCGATCGAGGTGCTCAAGAGCACCGCGGCGGCCGCGATGTACGGGTCGCAGGCCACGAACGGCGTCGTGCTCATCACGACCAAGAAGGGCAAGGCCGGCGCGCCCAAGTTCAACATCACGCAGCGTGTGGGCACGTACGAGTCGATGCGTCTCCATGACTCGCGTCAGTTCGAGACGCTCAACGAGGTGACGGCCGTCGATGCAATCGGAAGCAACCCCGACGCCGTAGCGGCGGCGCAGGCGGTCTGCACGCCGAACTGCCCACACTACGACTACCAGAAGGAGTTGTTCGGCCGGACCGACCCGTCGTACGAGACGGTTGCGAGCCTCACCGGTGGCGCCGCGAACACGCGTTATTTCGTGTCGGGCTTCAACCGGTTCGAGGCAGGGACCGCGATGAACACGGACGCGAAGCGTCAGTCGCTCCGCGCGAACGTCGACCAGAACATCGGCAGCAAGATCACGGTCGGCCTCAATGCCAACATGCTGCGCTCGTTCTCGCAGCGCGGCGTCTCGAACAACGATAACACGTTCTCCAGCCCGATCTACGCGTTCGCCTACAGCCCGGGCATCCTCAATTTCCGGAAGAAGGACGCGAACGGGAACTACATGTTCAACCCGTTCCCTCCGGGCGGCATTCAGGCGGCGTCGAACCCGTTCCAGACCTACGACCTGATGCGGACCGATGAGGATGTCTACCGCATCATCGGCGGCGGCCACGCGAACTGGTCAGCCTGGACCGGTGACAAGGGCGCGCTGCAGATCACAGCGTCCGGCGGTGTCGATCGCTTCTCGAACGAGAACTACGTTTTCGCGCCGGTGGCGCTTCAGTTCCAGCAGCCGGGCTCGAACCAGGGTGGATCGTTCCCTGGCGTTGTCATCCAGGGCAACGGCACGGAGCTCAACACGAGCTTTCAATCCGCAGCCGTATTCGACTGGACCTTCGGCACTTTCCTCCGCACCACGACCCAGGCCGGCATGCAGTACACGACCCGTGACCTGAACGACTACAACATTCAGGGACAGGGTCTTACGCCGGGACAGTACAACGCATCCGGCGCTGCAAAAACGACGATCCCGCCCCAGGTCCGCTCGGCCGTTCGCAACCAGTCGTATTTCGGTCAGGTCGAGGGCTTCATGCTTGGCGAGAAGCTGTACGTGTCCGGCGCCCTTCGCGGCGAGCGTTCGAGCGTGAACGGTGACATCAACAAGTACTACACCTACCCGCGCGCGGCTGCGTCGTACCGCTTCATATCTCCGCTCCCGGGCGTCAACGAGATCAAGCTGCGTGGCGCGTACGGCCTCTCGGGTAACCAGCCCAACTACGGTGATCGCTTCGAGACCGTCACGAGTGGGTCGCTGCTCGATGGTCTTCCGTCGTTCGTTCAGGCGGACACGGTCGGCAACTCGAAGATCAAGCCGGAGACGCAGGCCGAGACGGAGTTCGGCACGGACATCACGGCGTGGAACGAGCGTGTTCGCTTCGAGGCGACATACTTCAAGCGCAACATCACCGACCTCCTTGTGAGGCCGGTCCTGGCGCCGTCGAGCGGCGTGACGCAGACGATCGTCAACAGCGGCGAGATGCAGTCGCAGGGCACCGAGATCGGCCTGACGGTCGTGCCGGTCCAAACGCGCAACTTTACGTGGACGTCGCGCGCCACGCACACGCAGAACTACGCCGAGATCAAGAGCCTTGGCGAGAACATCAATCCGTTCACGATCAACTCGTCGGGCGGCTTTGGTAACGCGTACGGCCGGTTGCGCTTCGCGGCAGGCAACCGCGTCAGCACGATCTGGGGCGCGAAGGACGGCGTCGGGAACATCCCGCTGGGCGACGCGAATCCGAAGTACATCATGCAGTTCGGCAACGACTTCGCGTACAAGGCGTTCGCGCTCAACGTGCTCGTGGACTACCGCCACGGCGGCACGGTCTCGAACATGACGCTGAACCTGTACGACGAAGGCGAGAACACGTGGGACTACGAGGACAAGTCGCCCGATGCCAACGTTCCGCTGGGTAAGTATCGGTACGATTCGTGGGGCGGCGGCGCGAACACGGCTGCCTACCTCATGGACGGGTCGTACACCAAGATCCGCGAGATCAGCCTGTCGTGGGACGTCCCGCGCAGCACAGTCTCGAGGATCAAGGGCGTCGACAACGCACGCATCAGCCTCTCGGGCCGCAACCTCTGGATCATCTCGGGCTACAACGGCTTCGATCCCGAAGTGAACAACGGGGGCAACGTGGTGGCGCGGTTCGTCGATCTCGCGCCGTTCCCACCAAGCCGCTCGGTCTTCTTCAGCATCGACCTCGGCTTCTAACCGTCCCGATACTCCATCCAGACTGCCTAACGGGCGCCGCAGGCGCCCGAGGAGATAGAGAATGAAGTACGACTTCAGGGGAATGGTGCTCCTCGGAGCACTGATCGGGACGGCGGCGTGTAGCGCCGACCGGCTCTCGGTCCCTAACTACAATAAGCCCGAGATCTCGGGTGTTTCGAAGGATCCTCAGTCGATCCAGCTGCTCGCGACCGGGATCATCCAGCGTGAGCGGACATTGCAGCCCGGCACGACGCAGGACTTCGGCTTCTTTGGCCGCGAATCCTATATCTACTTTCCTACGGACGGGCGTAACGTCACCGGCTTCCTGGTCGGAGTGCCGGGATTCGGCGGCAAGACGCTCGATCCGGGTGGATTCGCCGCGACGGCCACGAACTGGGGTAGCCGATTTGCCAACATGAGGAACGTCAAAAACCTCCTCAGTGCCGTCGACAAATCCGCGCTGTTGAGCGATGAGGAGAAGAAGGCGGCGCACGGGTACGCCGAGACCTTCCTCGGGCTCGACATGATGTATGTCCTGTACTCTCGCGACACACTCGGGGCTGTTACGGAAGTCAACGATGACCCGAAGGTCGTTGCGCCGCTCGTGAGCAAGGATTCCGCGTACAAGTGGGCGACCGCCATGCTCGAGCAGGGCAAGACTGACCTGCTGGCCGCTGGAGACGCGTCGTTCCCTTTCACGCTGAGCAAGGGATTCGCCGGGTTCGACACGCCGACGACGTTCCTCAAGTTCAACCGGGCGATCCAGGCCCGTGTGCTCGTCAACCGCGCGTCGCAGGGGTGCGGTAACAGCTGCTATACCGACGCGCTCGCGGCAATCGACGAGTCGTTCGCGACACCGATCGGCGGCGCCGGCTCCCTGGCTGATCTGAACATCGGTGTGTACAACAACTACAGCACGGCAACGGGCGACGTGCAAAACACGAACTCGTTCGCCAACAACAAGAGCCTGTTCGCGCACGCGAGCAACGTGACCGACGCGCAGACGCAGGTCGGTGGCGCGAAGGATGATCGCCTAACGAGAAAGGTCGTCAGCCTGGCCTCGTTGGGATTGTCGCCGGTGTCGCCGCCACAGGGCATCGGTATCCCGGCGGAGTACACGTTCTCGATCTATCCGGCGAACAACTCCGATGTGCCGATCATCCGCAACGAGGAGCTGATCCTGCTCCGTGCCGAGGCGAACCTCTTCCTCGGCAACTTCGTCGCAGCCGCGACGGACATCAACAACGTCCGTGTGGTGTCGGGCAAGCTCCCGACGACGACGATCGTTTCTGTGGCCGATGGCCTTCCGAAGTTGCTGTACGAGCGGCGCTACTCGCTGCTGCTCGAGGGGCAGCGCTGGAATGACTACCGTCGGTTCGGCATCCTGGACCAGCTCCCGCTCGACATCACCGAGGGAACGTACACGCACTTCGTGGCGAAGGTACAGCCGGTGCCGCTCGCTGAGTGTGACGCGCGTGCCACGTCGAAGCCGCAGGGCTGTCCGTAAGGCTCAACCTCGGATAGGCACAGTGAAGAACGGCCAGCCCTATGGGCTGGCCGTTTCTTCATCGATTGGAGGCCCAGCGTCGCCGTCGCTTTCGATACAACGACGCGCCACTTATCGGTCGTGCGGCCCGTAGGGAGTGTATTCTTCCTTCTCCACTATGCCTTCGAAACTAGGGTCCTACTGGGCCCTGAGCCGTGCCCCGCGGTATAGCGTCACGTTCGCGCTACCGCTGCTTCTGCTGTACGAGGCGCTCGCCGCCAGTCTGTCGCGCTTTGCGGGGGAACAGATGCGGAACGGGGCGGACGTCATGCTCCGCTCGCTTTTCGTCGCTGTCGCGGGGCGCCGCGGGCCCGTCATCTTCGTCACGTGCGTGATCGCGGTGAGCATCTTTTTCATCGCTCGCGATCTGAAACGCGCCGGCCGGCTCGAGCCGCGGGTGTTCGTGTGGATGACCGCGGAGGCTGTAGCCCTCGCGCTCGTGTTCGGACTCGTCATCGGTACAGTGACGGCCAAGCTGCTATCACCATTCACCACGTTGGCGATCCTTGGCGGGCAGCCGAAAATGGGTGTCGGGGCTCGTCTGATGCTCTCACTGGGCGCGGGCTTATACGAGGAGCTCTTGTTCCGAGTACTGCTCGTGTCCGGCCTGCTGCTGTTGGCGCGGCGCGTGTTCCGCTTCGGTCCCACGCTGGCGAACACGTTCGCGGTCGGACTCGGCGCCCTGATCTTCTCGGCCTTCCACTACATCGGCCCGTATGGCGATCCGCTGCGGCTGGATTCGTTCGTGTTCCGGACGATCGCCGGCGTTGCGTTCAGTGCGCTGTATGTCTTCCGCGGATTTGGCATCACGGCGTGGACGCACGCGCTGTATGACGTGATTGTCCTGGTGCTATAGCCCTCTATCGGGACGACGGCGATTCCTCGACTCGCTGGCGCTCGCTCGGAATGACCCGCGCTTTTTCGTCCTGCCGCCTGCCGCCAGGCGCCTCATTTCACGTCAACCGTCCGATCCGCCGTCGCAATCGTTAGGCTCCCTGTCTCGAGTGTCAGCTCTACCCGGTAACGGCCTTCCGGCAGCGTGCTGAAGTCGACCGCCAGCGCTCGAGCGTGCGCGGCTCCCGGGCGTGCCGAGGGCTCATCCCATTGCATTCGCACCGGCGCCCGGCGTTCGACGACGCCGAGTTTCTCCGCGGCTCGACGATACCACGGCGTTCGCTCACGCGTTACCGTGAGTCGATACGCGAGCGTCTCGCCGTCCGGGCTGACGCCGTACATCTCCCAGTACACGCCGACCGGCTTGCTGCGGTCCACCCTGAGCGATCCGCGCGCACGGGCTGTCGCCTCGTCGAGCGAGGTCGGCAGCTTTGATGCGTCGTCAAAGAGCAGAAGATCCGAGATCGTCACGCGGCCGCTCGACGACGGGGGGCGAAATACGGCGCGGGCTCGCGCCACGCGACGTTCGGCGGAATCTCGTGTCTCCACGCTGATGATCGCCGGCCGCCATTCGGCCGTTGCCACGAGCACGCCGCGCCGGTGCGCCGCAGAGTCCGTGCTGACGATCGCCGAGTCGGGGCTCGCCGCCGGAGCAACCGCGAGCCCGGCGTCGATCGTATCGTGCGAGAACCCCGTTTGCGCCGTCGCATCGTACGCCGCCACCACGACCGCCGAATCCCCCCGACGGAAAAACGCGATCTGGTGATCGAGCTCGCCCACCGATCGCGCATAACGCGGCGCGTATCTGCTCTGCGCCAACCGGTCGTGCAGCTCCCAGTCCGAGAGGCTCGCGGAGTCGGGCACCGCGAGCACTGCGGCATCGGGGACGAAGTCAAACGCTGGCGTCGGCTCGTGTCCGATGACGTGCACGTCGAACGGGTTGGCCATGCCTGGCGGTGACCGGGTCCAACCGGTCTCCCACCCGTAGCGCAGGAGCAGCTCTTCCGAGTCTTCCCCAAACACCATGTCGTGAGGATAGCCCGACATTCGGATCAGGCGAACCATCGTTAGGCGCGCAAAGTGCTCGGTGCGAAAGTCGTTCGCCGGCACGAGGTACAGCGGCCGTGAGAGTGCCCAGAACCGCGCCTCGAACTCGCCTCGCTGAGCGCAGGGAAGACGCTCATAGCGCTTGCGCGCGCCGCCCTCCAGCAGCAGCGAGATGTCCGTCCAGTGACATCGTTCGCCTTCCGGCATGGCGGCGAGTGCGGCG
>JAJKIV010000177.1 GCA_021154285.1 Gemmatimonas sp.
AGGTCGAACGTCGTGGCAATCGCGCGCTCGCCGCGTCGCGCGCCTTCGACGAGCTCCGGCAGTGCCCGATAGCCATCGGGCCCGACGACGAGGCTCACGTGCTTTGCTTTGTCGAGCAACTGCGGTCCGAGACGCTGTGCCATGCACCCGGTGACGCCCATGATCGAGTCGGGCTTCATGTTCCGCTTGAGCTCACCGAGGCGGCCGATCACCCGCTGCTCCGCGTGGTCGCGAATCGCGCACGTATTGAGCAGGATGACGTCGGCACCGTCGGGAGAGTCGACGGCCTGATAGCCGCTGTCCGTGAGGCGACCGAGCATCAACTCGGAATCGCTCACGTTCATCTGGCAGCCGTAGGTCTCGATGTAGACCGTGGGGCGGGTCTCGGACATCAGCGAATGATGGCCTGGAGCGGAACGCCGAGCAATCGCGACGCGTCGCCGTCGAGTCGCCCGCGCCAACGCGTTCCGCGAGGGATCGATGGATCGACCGCGACCGTGAGGTAGTCCTCCGTCAGCCCCTCGCGTCGAGCGGCGGTACCCATTACGACGAGATCACACTCGCCACCAGTGCGGCGCGCGCGATGCGCCGCAGCACGTCGCTCGGCGACGGCGCGCAGCTCGGCCGCCCTGCGCTCGATCGTCGAGGCGGCAACGTGACCAGGGAGTCGCTCTGCCGCTGTGCCCGGCCGTACCGAGTACGGGAATACGTGGAGGTACGTGAACGGAAGCGATTCGGCGAGCGCCACGGTGCGCCGGTGGTCGTCGTCCGTCTCACCGGGGAATCCGGCAATGAGGTCAGCGCCGAGGCCGAATACGGGGACACTCGCGGCGATGCGCTGCACGGCGGTCGCGTACGACGCCGCCTTGTACCAATGCCGGCCCATTCGCTTGAGCACTGCATCGGATCCCGACTGCAGCGGAGCGTGCAGATGCGGCGCCAGACGATCTACTTCGGCGAACAACTCGCGCAAGCGGTCGTCGACTTCCGTTGCTTCGAGCGAGCTGAGACGAAACCGAACGCACGGAACGTCTCGAATGAGTCGCTCGACGAGCCCGGACAGCGTGGTGTTCGTGTCCACGCCGTAGTGTCCGATGTGTATTCCGGTCAGCACGATCTCGGGATGGTGATCCGCGAGACGCTGCGCTTCATGCACGAGTGCGACCATGCTTCGCGACCGTGCTGCCCCGCGTGCGAGCGTCGTCGCGCAGAACGTGCAGTGCTCGTCGCATCCGTCCTGAATGCGCAGCAACGCGCGCGTTCCGGTCTGGACGTCAGGCGGCAGGGCCGGCGCGGCGAGACCGATGGCCTCCGCGACGCCTAACACGTCTCCGCCCGCCACCACGCGCTCGACGGTCGGCAGCGCCGCAATCGTCCCGTCGTCACGCGCTGCCGCGCACCCCATCACCACCGTGCGCAGTGCGGGAGCGCGCCGCGCCGCCCGGCGCACGCTCTGCCGCAGGTCGGCCTCGGCGGCCGCCGTGACGGCGCAGCTGTTGAACACCGCGAGATCCGCCTCGTCAGGCGTCGCGACGATCTCGCCGCCCGACGCCTCGATCATCGCGCGAACCGCTTCGGTGTCGTACTGATTCGCTCGACACCCGAAGGTGCGGAGATAGGCCTTCACGCGACGCCCGCTCCAGCGCTCGCGCGAGCCATCGGGGCTGTCGGCGGGCGCACCGGCAGCAGGATGTGGAACGCGCTTCCGGCTCCTTCGGTACTTTGCACCCAGATGCGCCCGCCGTGCGCTTCTACGACGAGACGACAGAACGCCAACCCGAGCCCCGAGCTGCGAACGCGGGGCACGTTAGGCGTCTTCACGCGCTCGAACTTATGGAAAATGACTTCGTGGTACTGGGGCGGAATGCCCGGCCCGTTGTCAGCGACGGTGAACAGGACCCCGCGTGGATCGGTTCGGGCCATGACCCGGAGCTCGATCGCGCTCGACGAGTGCACGAGCGAGTTCTGAATCAGGTTGCCGAACACGCGCTTGAGCAGCGCCTTGTCGGCGAGGAACGTCGGGACGTCGGCCGCCACCTCGATCCGCGTCGCCGCCCGCTCCTGCTGCAGGCGGAGCGACCAGTCGCTCATGATATCGGCAACGAGCGCCGGCGGTGCGAGCGGCTCGAGATCGAGCGAGATCGACGTCTCCTCGATGCGCGCAACCTCCAGCAGGTCCTCGATGAGGTGCAGCAGCTCCTGCGCCTTGTTCTCGGTGTCGCGCAACGCGCCCTGCTGCGGCAGGCCCACGGGCCCGAGATCGCCATCGGCAAGCATCTCGAGCGTCGCGATTATCGACGTGAGGGGCGTCTTGAGATCATGCACGATCATCTTCATGAGATCATCGCGCACCTTCTCGAGCTCGCGCAGCTTGCGGTAGCTGTCCTCGAGGGCGTCGGTCGCGGCCTTCAGCTTGAGCAGGCTCCTTACGCGCGCGCCGAGCACCATCCGGTTGTGCGGCTTCGTCAGGAAATCGTCGCCGCCGGCCTCGATGGCTTTTACGCGATCGGCCGTGTCGTTCAGCGCGGTGACGAAGATGACCGGGATGCGCGCCGTTCGAGCGTCGCGCTTGATGCGGCGGCAAACCTCGAAACCGGTTGACCTATCGTCCACAGCGAGCTCGCCGGCAGGCATCGAGACGTCGAGAATCACGAGCTCCGGCTTATGCTCGAAGCATCCTGCCAGCGCCGACGGGCCGTCCTGCGCCGAAACGGTCCGGTAACCCAGCGTGTGCAACTGGTCGATCAGCAACTCGACATTCGCCGGAACGTCGTCGGCAATCAAAATCAGCGGCGCGTCGGCGCGAACCGGCTGCGTCATCTCATCACGGTCGGATCGTGAACCCCACACCGAACGACAATGACCTCTCCGTCGCATCGACGTCACCGGCCGTGCGCGACGCCCGCTCGACGAAGAAGTCGACCTGCGCTCGTCCGCGCGCAAATGGCGCGCCGGTTCCAAGCGTGAAGGCGGTCTCGTGCACCTGCTGACTGTCGGCAAGGAACGGAAGGGTTCGCCGTCGTGCGCCCGCCCGAATCGTCACGTGCTGGCCGAAGATCTGCGGCCCCACGGCATCCACGCCGACCCCGAGATCCCAGGCATCCTCCGGGTTCGCACCCGCGGATCCCAGGCCCTTCATATCGGACCACAGCGTTCTGTCAACGCGGAATGCCGCGGTCAGTCCCGGCACGTCCCACCGAATGCCGGCGCCGAATCGCGATGGCGCTTTCGCCGTCGCCTTGAGCGTGTCAGCCTCTTTGAGATCCAGCTTGGCACCAATGCGTCCCGATGCGCCGACTGTCAGCGTCCGGATCGGTCGCCACAGCAAGCCGACGGAATAGCCTGATCCCCAATAGTTCACCGTCGACGTGTCACCGAGGGGCGCGAACGTGAGCGAGTCGTCGAACTGCCGAGACATCGTTAGGCGATTCTCGCCCGGGAACAGGTGGACCGCCGCCCCGAGAATCAGGTTATCGCGCAGCGCCCAGGAGCCGGCGAAACGCACGTCATTCAACGCGCCCTCCGACTGGAACGACTGCGTGAACGACACCGTCTCCCCCTCGAACGACGTGCTACCGCGAATTTCTGTTCCCCAGGTTCGGTCCAACATCGTCGAGTACGAGACGCCAAGCACACCGCGCGACCCGATCGGAACCGCGGCGAGGAAAAGCGGAAACCGGTAGATGTTCATCGAGCCCGTCTGACCGCCCGATTCCAGCTCGCGCCGCTCCTGCTCCGACTGCAGGTACATCCCGCCGCGCCGCATCAGTGCGAGTGCGGCCGGATTGATCGGAGACAGCGGGTCGGTTTCGCCGGTCGCTCCGCCGAGCGACCGGGAGAAGACGCTGAGCTGTCCGGGTGGATATCCGAACCCCTGCGCGCCGAGAGTGCCCTGGGCATTCGATCGCGACGAGATGACGGACATCGCGCAGCCGATGCTGAGAGCGACGAGCGATCGCCGCATCATGGAACTCCGAACTGAACCTGGTCGATGTACGTGAGCCGCAGTCGCGGCCGTTGAGACGGGTCGGCGTCAGTCGAGTAGAAGAACACTGCCGGCGCCGACGCGCCCTCTGTGGACGAGCGCAGCACGATCGCCCGCTGGAGCGTCGTCAGACCAACCGCCTTCCACTGACGCAGCGCACCCACGATCTCGACGGCCCGCACCCCGCCGTCCGACGGTTTGAGTCGCAATGAATCGATCTCGAGATTCGGAATGTTCAGAATGCCGGCCGACCGCCCGACATCCGTAACCCCGAGCCCCGCACGTACGACTTGCGGATAGATGGTCAACGTATCACCCGCGTCGACCGAGGTTGCGGGGACCTGCGTCAGCAAGAGCGTCGCGCGCACGACGGTCGACGAATCGATCAGGCGTGCGGGAATGTCGAAGCGCAAATACGTGCGCTGCGCGGGCAAGCCGCCTACACCGAGCAGGGTCCCCGCGCTGCCTGACAGCGTCTTGGCGACGATCTGGTAGTCGGTCAGATCGGCCTTGAGCGTCGGATTGTCGGTAGGCGTGAGCGACGTGGCGCTGTTAATGACCGAATGCACCGCCGTGTCGGGCGACGGATCGTACGTGAGCGTTGGCGCGCCGCCGCCCTCCCGCGAGATGATGCGAATCTGTGCTGATGCGGAGCTCGCGACCTTGAACCCGATGCGTAACCGCCTTGGCTCTGTGCCACGAAGCTTCTCGAGCACCTTGTCGTTGTCGAGCGGGACGCGCAGCGTGTCTTTCAGGTCGGTCACCGCGTAGGTCTTGGAGCCGATCAGCCGATCCGGTCTGAAGAGCGCGAGCGCGGTAGACACCGCGGTGTCGACCGCCGTGGTGTCGACGTCGTACAACTCGATCGTCACCGGTTGGGTCGCCTTCGTACCCGTCGTGTCGAGCAACACGTTCACCCCGGCGCTGTCGACGGTGTAGATCACACTGTCAGTGCCACCGCGCGTGAAGTGCTGCACGAGCGTGTCGAACCGCATCACGGCCCGTGCGTCGAGCGTGTCGCCGCGCGATGCGACGAGCAGACGAGACTCGGTGCCGATGGCCGGATAACCGAGTATCGTCGTGTCCACGGAGACGAACGCGTCGAGCACCGTGTCGCGCGAATCGACGCGCTGCTCCGGACAGAGCGACGGGCACCCGGCGGTGCCGTTCAGGTCCTCGCTGCAGGCGACGGCGCCACTCACCAGCGCGGCGAGCACCGCGATCCCGACGAACCGATTACGCAAGCCGTACACTTCGTCCTTCCACGTCAAAGCTGTCAACGATTCCCATGATCACCGCGTCGACCGGTCGATCCTTAGTCGCCGCCGTTAGGCGCGCCGAGCTGCCGGTCGCGTAGAGGATGACTTCGCCAAACCCCGCGCCGACACTGTCCACCGCGACGACGTACCCGCCCTCGCGACCGAGATCGGTCGTGAGGTTTTCGACAATCAGTAGCTTGAGCGACCCGAGCGACGGGTCCTTCCGCGTCGAGACGACGGTGCCCACGATGCGTCCGAGCTTCATTGGTGATGACTCAGCGCGGCCGGGGTGAACGGATGTGGAAGCAGCGTGGCGAGGCTCCACTGCGCCTCGCCGCCATGCGTGGTGTAGGTCACGATCGCGAGGTCGGGTGCGAACTCGACGAGCGCCTGCCGACACATCCCACAGGGCGGCGTCGGCGCGTCGGCCTCGGTCGCGACGACGAGGAGATCGAAGCGCCTCACGCCTCCCGCCACCGCCGCCGCCAGCGCGCCGCGTTCAGCACAGATACCAGCAGGGTACGCCGAGTTCTCGACGTTGCAGCCCGCGAAGACGCTGCCGTCCACACCCACCAGGGCGGCGCCCACTCGGAAATCGGAATACGGAGCGTACGCACGCTGCATGGCCGCGAGTGCAGCCGCCCGTGCCGATTCGAGCGATGGCGCGCCCGCGAGAGCGGGACGCGTCATTGATTCACGAGCTCGGAGAGAAAGGCCCGCCCACGGCCCCGAAACGAAATCCCGAACCACTCTGCGACGGTGGCGCCGAGATCGGCGAACGTCGATCGACGGCCAAGATCTATAGCGCGTACCCGAGGGCCGGCTGCGAGCAGCGGCACGCACTCGCGTGCGTGATCGGTCGACGCCGTCGTAGGGTCGTTGCCGTGATCGGCCGTGATGAAAAACAGATCGTCCTCGCGCAGGGTGGAGAGCATGGATGGCAGAGCCCGGTCGAACTCGCGCAGTGCTCCATAGAACCCCGCCGCGTCGTTTCGGTGCCCAAAAAGCTGGTCGAAATCTACTAGGTTGACGAAGAGGAACCCACTAGTCCGCGACCGCAGCCATTCACCTATGGCTTCGATACCCACCGCGTTGGTCGGCGTATGTGTCGAGCGTATCGCGCGACGCGCAAACAGGTCGTCGACTTTCCCGATCCCCGTGCGCGCGACGCCGGCCGACTCCAACGCATCGAGCAGCGTCTCACCCGGCGGCTCGATCGACACATCGCGACGATGGGCCGACACGCGCTCGAACCGACCCGGCTCGCCGACGAACGGGCGCGCGATCACGCGCGACACGTTGTGCGGCTCAACCAACAGCGTACGCGCGACGTCACACGCCGCGTACAGCTCGTCGAGCGGCACGACCGCTTCGTGCGCCGCGATCTGAAACACCGAGTCGGCAGACGTATACACGATCCACGCTCCGGAGCGCATGTGCTCCGCGCCGAACGTGTCGATGATCGTGGTGCCGCTGCCAACCACATTGCCGATGACGGACCGACCGGTTCTCTGAGCGAATTCGTCGATCAGGTCGCGCGGAAACCCGTGGGGATAGGTCGGAAACGGTCGCGCGAGATGCAGTCCCGCGATCTCCCAGTGACCGGTCGTGCTGTCCTTCCCGGCGGACCTGGGTTCCATGATTCCCCACGCGCCGGCGGGCTCGCGAGAAGCGCTCACGCCATCGATCGGCTTGATTCGCCCGAGGCCCAGCGACTCGAGCGCTGGGAGATCGAAGCCTCCAACGGCGCGAGATGTGTTGGCGAGCGTGTCGCTCCCAACGTCGCCGTACGCCGCAGCATCGGGCGCTTCCCCCGCGCCAACCCCATCGAGGACGACAATCGCCGCTCGCCTGTCCGTGGTCGCGCGAGCCGGATGACTCATCGCAGCGTCGCAGGCGCGGCTTCCACGGCTGCCGCCGCCGTGTCACCAGCAGCGTTCACATAAACCCGCGGTACGCGAAGCTTGAGGCCGACCAACAGCTCGTAGCTCAGCACCTGCGCAGTCGCCGCCACGTCGTCGACGGTGAGCACGTCGTCGCCATCTCTGCCGATCAGCGTTGCCACATCACCGATCTCGCAGGGCGCATCCGTGACGTCGATCATCGTCATGTCCATCGTGACGATTCCCGCGACGGGTACACGCTGACCGTTCAGCAGCACGACCCCGCGGTTGCTCAACGCCCGACGATAGCCGTCGGCGTAACCGATACCGAGTGTCGCTACCCGACGCGTGCCGCGTGCGCGCCACGTGGCTCCGTAGCTCACGGTATCGCCATCGCTCACGGTCCTCAGGTCTATCACGCGCGCGCGCAAGTGCGCCACTGGCTCGGGCGACATCGTCGCGCCGTCGCCGCCGCCCACGCCGTACAGGAAGACGCCAGGTCTCGCGAGATCCCACGGCGACGCCTCGCCACGCTCGATCGCCGGACTATTCTCGGCATGCAGGTAGCGAGGACGACTCGGCAGGGCCTCGAGCGCGCAGCGAAAGCGACGCAGCTGTTCGCCGGTGGATTCGTCGTTGAGATCCGCCGAATGGAAATGCGTGTACGCTCCCTCGGGCACTGCGTCACGCAGCGTGTCGTGAAGCGCGCCGATTTCGGTCCACGGGATTCCGGCGCGATTCATCCCGGTGTCGATCGACAGATGCCACGCGCCGCCGCCGGTCCGAGCCCACTCGGCAATCGTCGAGGCGCCGCCGAGCGACGGTCGCAGGCTCGCTCCCCGCACGGCCGCGTACTCTTCGGACAGCACGGGAGACAAGACGAGAATCGGACGCGACACCCCGGCGTCGCGCAGCTCGATGCCCTCGGCGACTGTTGCAACGCCGAATCCCCACGGGTCGAGCGGCTCGAGGGCACCGGCCACACGTACGGCGCCGAGCCCGTATCCATCCGCCTTGATGACGGCGAGGAGCGGGACGCGGGCGCGGGTGGCGAGCGCCGCCCCATTTCGTCGCAACGCGCCCAAGTCGACTTCGACCCAGGCGCGCGGAGAGGTAGGTGTCGGTTGACGTGACATTCGAAGAGCGGGTATGATACCCGCCCCGAGGAGGCTATGCAAGACAAATCAACGCTTGAAGATACGCTCGCTCTAATGCGCGATCTGCGCGCGCGCTGCGAGTGGGACGCGAACCAGACCCACGATTCGCTCCGACCGTACCTGATCGAGGAAGCGCACGAGCTCGACGAGGCGATCCGCGACGGCGACGACGCACAGATGCGCGAGGAATTGGGCGACGTGCTGCTCCAGGTGCTGTTCCATTCCGTTGTGGCCGAGCAGCGCGGCGCGTTCGACATTGGGGATGTCGCGCACGGGTTAATCACAAAGATGCGGCGCCGCCACCCTCACCTTTACGGGGGCGGAGAGCGTCAGCCATGGGAGCGAATGAAGGCGCGGAAGCGCTCGTCCATCGAGGAGGGGCTGCCACCGAATCTACCTTCCCTGCACCGGGCCCATCGACTGCAGGACCGGGCGGCGGGCGTGGGTTTCGACTGGCCGGATGTCGAGGGTCCCGCCGCCAAGGTGGAGGAGGAGCTCGGCGAGGTGCGCGCGCAGCTCCGCGATCATCCGATCGAGCGAACACCGCACGGGGCGCCGATCCATGACGAGCGCCACGCCGCCCTGGAGGCCGAGCTAGGCGATCTGCTCTTCGCGGTCGTGAACCTCTGTCGAAAGGCAGGCGTTCACGCGTCGCTCGCACTCGATCGGGCGAACTCGAAGTTCACCCGCCGATTCTCGGAGGTCGAACGAATCGCCGCAGAGCGCGGGTTGGTGGTTGGCGAAGCGTCGCTCGAAGAGCTCGATCGGATTTGGGATGAGGTAAAAGCCAGGGAACCGGGAACTGGGAACAGGGAACAGTGACTCCTCTCGGAGCTACGGTTCCCGTTCCCAGTTCCCGGTTCCCGCTATGGCTTGAGCCTATTCATCAACCTCGGAAACGCTGACGTCTCGCGAATGTGCGGCGTTCCGCAGATCCAGGCGACGGTGCGCTCCAAGCCAAGCCCGAAGCCGGAATGCTCGAACGTGCCGTACCGTCGCAGGTCGAGGTACCAGCCATACGCATCGAGCGGGAGACCTTCCTCCTTGATTCGCGCGAGCAGCTTGTCGTAGTCATCCTCGCGCTGTGATCCGCCGATGATCTCTCCGTACCCTTCGGGCGCGAGGCAGTCGTCGCAGAGCACCGTCCGCGGATCGGCCGGATTTTCCTTCATGTAGAAGGCTTTCGCCTCCTTGGGATAGTTCATGACGAAGACCGGCTTGTCGTATTCCTCGACGATGAGCGCTTCGTCTTCCGCACCGAGGTCGTCGCCCCATTTGATCTCGCTGCCTTTGCGCTGCAGCAAGGTGACGGCGTCGCTGTAGTCGAGACGCGCGAATGGCGGCACGACGTTCTCGAGCTTGGACGTGTCGCGCTCCAACTCTGCGAGCTCGTTTTTCCGTCGGTCGAGACAGCGGCGGACGAGGAACGACACGAAGTCTTCCTGCAGCCGCATGTTGTCGTTCGAGTCGAAGAACGCGACCTCGGGCTCGATCATCCAGAACTCGGTGAGGTGACGGCGCGTCTTCGATTTCTCGGCGCGAAACGTCGGACCGAACGTGTAGATCCGTCCAAGCGCCGCCGCCGCGGCCTCGCCGTACAGCTGACCCGTTTGGGCGAGATAGGCAGTGCCTTCGTCGAAGTATTCGGTCGAGAAAAGACCACTGCGCTCGCCGATCGCCGCGGTGAGGATCGGGGTATCCACCCTGATGAACCCGCGCTCGTAGAAGAAATCCTGGATCGCCTGCTCGACCTCGTGGCGCACGCGCAGGATCGCCTGCTGGCGCGGACTTCGCAGCCACAGGTGGCGGTGGTCCATCAGGAAGTCGACGCCGTGCTCCTTTGGCTGGATGGGGTAGTCGATCGGACTGGACCCCAGGATGTCGAGGTTCGAGATGCCCACCTCCACGCCGCCCGGTGCGCGCGCGTCCATGCGCACGTCCCCGGTGATGGAGATCGACGTTTCTTGAGTCAGCTCGGCGAATCGTGACCAGATTTCCGGTGGGACGGCGCTCTTCACGAGGACGGCCTGAAGCGTGCCCGTACCGTCCCGCATGACGATGAAGGCGACTTTCCCGGACGAGCGCAGGTGTGTCACCCAGCCGCGCACAGTGGCGGCGGTGCCTGCGTGGGTATGCAGATCGACGATGCGAGAAGTTGGGACGGTCACGGTGCTCAGGATGAGGGGCGCGCGGGACGGGCGGGAAAGCTATGAGCGCCGAGATTCTTCATCAACGCCACCAGGTGCCGCACTTACCTTACCAACAATGCCTGTGACCGCGTCGGTCGCTGACCCGTGACGCTTCGCTCCCGCCTCGTACTCGCGCTCGTGACCATGGCCGCCATTCTCGTGGCGCCGTTGTTCATTGCGTACGACTCGCTGAACGGCATGCGAGCCGCCGTGCGCAACATTCAGGCGCAGGATCTGAACGCGACGATGCTGCTCGCGCGCATCCGTGCAGCCGCGGAAGAGCTGCGCCGGGCGGAATTGCAGCTGGTGTACGCCACCGACTCATCGACGGTCGCATCGCCCGGTGCTCGCGTGACGAAGGCGGTGACTTCCCTACGGGCGTTGTCCGACTCGCTCGTCACGTACGGTCTCGAGGGACCACGGTCTGAGGTCGCCGGAACCCTCGATCGCATCGATACCGCGCTCGTCGCGGAGCTCGAAGCCGTTCGACACGGCAAGGGCGTGCGCGCCGACAGTCTCTCGAAGCTGCTGCAGCCAGTGATGCTTCGCGTGGACTCGACCGTCGAGCGAACGGGGGCCTACCTCCAGTCTCGTACGGCGGAAAAAGTGGAGCTGGCCAACGTCGAAGCGGCGAGCGCCCAGCGACTCACGACGACGGCGTTTGCGCTTTCCCTGGTGCTCGCCGGACTGATCGCCATCTGGTTGACCGCTACGATCAGCCGACCGGTGAGCGATCTGGAGAGCGGCATGCAGGCCGTCGCCGATGGCGACTTCTCGTACCATCTGTCGATCGAGCCCATGCGACACGACGAGTTCGGCCGGCTCGCCGAGAGCTACCAGACGATGGTACAGCAGCTCAAGCAGCTCGATCAGCTCAAGGCGGAGTTCGTGTCGGTCGCGTCGCATGAGCTCAAGACGCCGATCAACGTCATCATTGGGTACCTGCAACTCCTCCAGGAGAACGTGTACGGCGAGCTCACGCCGAAGCAGCGCGAGATCTGCCTCACGCTCGCCTCGCAAGCGCAGGCGCTCTCACGACTCGTGCGTCAGCTCCTGGACGTGAGCCGGTTCGAGGCGGGTGGCGGCAAGCTCGAGCTGCGCTCGATGCGACTGATTCCGTTTCTCGCGGAGCTCGAGTCGACGTTCCGTGTCCTCGCCATTCAGCGCGGCGTCCGGTTCCACGTCAATCGCGGGTCGCGTCTCCCGGATCATGTCGTGTGGGATGAGGACCGCATGAGCGAGGTGCTCGGGAACCTGCTCTCGAATGCGTTCAAGTTCACGGAGCGCGGCGGCACCGTGGAGCTATCCGTCGCGACGGCGAAGGATGCGGTCGAGATGCGCGTGCGCGACACCGGCGCCGGGATTCCCGCGGAGAACGTTCCGTTCATCTTTGAGAAGTTCTTTCAGGCAGACAATCAGGCCGCCGCATCCACGAAGGGGACGGGGCTGGGGCTCGCGATCGCGAAGAGCATCGTGAACGCACACGGCGGGTCGATCAGTGTGGAGAGCAAGGTGGGATCGGGTACGACGTTCGCCATCTCGCTCCCCATCAAGGCAAGCGGTGGGCGTCACCACGCGCTGGACTCCCGGCCTGTCGCCGAGCACAGCGCGCAACGGCGCGTTGAACGCCTGCCGGAGCTGTCGACGTCGTGAACGTTAGGCGGCTGACCGCCGGACTGCTCGTGCTCGCGAGCTGCCACCACCCTCCTCGTCCCGCGGCACCGCCACCCGCCGCCGACACGGTGACGGTACCATCGCCGCCGCCGGAACCGCCGTGGGCGCGAACGGTCGCAGCGGTGCGGGCCGCGGCGGACTCCGGACAGTTCTCCACGGCCGACAGCATTCTCGCCGCGTTCGATCGGTCGCATCCCGAGTCGCCCGACGTCACCGAGAGTGCGTTCTGGCGTGCCATCCTGCGCGCGGACCCGCGCAACCCCGCGTTCGACCCGGACTCGGCGCGCGGCGGCATTGAAGCGTATCTCGCATCGCCAAACCCTCGACGGCGAACCGAGGCGGGCGTGATGCTGAAGATGCTCGAGCTGTCGGATTCCCTGCGCGCGGCGCAGGCCACACAACGATCCGCCGCAGAAGCGCGCGATCACGCGCAGGAGGAGGAGATACAGAAGCTGCGCGATGATCTGCAGCGAACGCAGGCGGAGCTGGATCGCATCAAGAGGAGGCTGGGAGCGAAGCCGTAACCGCCGGGGGACGGGCGACCCCGTCCTTTAGCCGACTCGAAACAGCTCGAGACTCCGTTCGTATCGCTCGCCTAACACGCGCCGCATCGCCGCGTGCTCCGGCTGCTCGAGCTCCGGATCCTTTTCCAGCACGGACGTCGCCGCCTCGTGCGCCACGTCGCTCAAGCGTTCATCGCGCAGCGGATCCGCGACACGGAACGTCGCGATGCCGCTCTGGCGTTCGCCAAACAGGTCGCCCATGCCGCGGAGGCGCAGGTCGGCTCGCGCGATCTCGAAGCCATCATCGTTGCCCACGAACACCGAGAGCCGCTCGGCCGCCTCCGGGCTCACGTCGCCTAACAAGATGCAGTACGACGCATCGGCGCCGCGGCCAACCCTGCCCCGCAGCTGATGGAGCTGCGACAGGCCGAAGCGCTCCGGATGCTCCACCAGCATCACCGTCGCGTTCGCGACATCGATGCCGACCTCGATGACCGTCGTCGCAACCAGGACGTCGATCTCGCCATCCCGGAACTGCCGCATGATGGTGTCGCGCTCCTCCGACGCGATGCGCCCGTGCAGCAGGGCAACGCGCCGCCTGGCAAACGGGCCCGCGGCAAGCGCCGAGTACATCGTCGTCGCCGCCTTCATGTCGGTCTTCTCCGACTCGTCGATCACCGGGTACACGACGTACGCCTGGCGCCCGTGCTCCACTTCGCGGTCGATGAACTGCAGCACCCGTTCGCGCGCCGATTCCGGGCGGAGCGCGGTCGTTACCGGCAACCGGCCCGGCGGACGCTCGTCGAGTACGCTCACATCGAGATCGCCGTAGAGCGTCAGCGCGAGCGACCGCGGGATGGGCGTTGCGCTGAGCAGCAGCACGTCGGGCCGGTCACCCTTCGCGCCAAGCGCCTTCCGCTGCTCCACGCCGAAACGGTGCTGCTCGTCCACGGCCACGAACCCCAAGCGGCCGAACGCCGTTCGCTGCTGCACGAGCGCATGCGTGCCGATCGCGAGGAGCGGCTCGCCGGACCGCAGCCGCGCGTCCGCCTCGCGGCGCTCCTTTCCCGTCAGGCTCCCGGTGACGAGCACTGGCGTGATGCCTAACGGTTCCAACAGGCGCCTAACGGTACTCGCATGCTGCTCCGCCAGGAGCTCGGTCGGAGCCATCAGCGCCGATTGGTATCCGTTCTCGATCGCCAGCAGCGCCGCGAACAGCGCCACGATCGTCTTGCCGCTCCCGACGTCGCCCTGCAGCAGTCGATGCATGCGGTGCGGGCTGACCATGTCCATCACGATCTCGCGCACCGCTCGCGTCTGCGCCCCGGTGAGCGGAAAGGGCAGCGATGCCTTGAGCTTCGACGTCAGGTCGCGCCGATTCTCGAACGCGATCCCCTCACGCTTCTCGCGCGCCAGGATGTGCGCCCGCCTGCGCAGCAGGTGGACGAACAACAACTCCTCGAATGCGAGTCGCTCGCGTCCGCGCGCTGCCTCGGCGAGCGATTGCGGGCGGTGGACCAGCCGGAGCGACTCGGCGAGCGGCAGGACCGCGGCGACCCGCAACAGGTCGGGCGGCAGATACTCCTCGACGAGCGCAATGAGACCGTCGAGATGCGCGTCGATCAGTCCGCGGATGACCTTGAAGGACAGGCCTTCCGTTGCCGGGTAGACGGCGAGGACGCGGCCACTGTCCGTACCCTCTTCGTCGTCGCCGAGGTTGACGTACTCGCGAGGCTGCAGCTGTCGGCCGTGGAAGAACCGCACGGTCCCGGTGATCAGCAGAACGTCGCCCTTCGAGATCGATCGGTCGAGGAACGGCTGGCCTGGCCACGATACCTCGATCATCCCCGTCTCGTCCTTCACGACGGCCTGAAAAATCCGAAGGCCTTTTCGTGTCGGGATGACCCCTTTCGAGATCACTCGCCCAACGATCGTCGCATCCATTCCCGTCTCGATCGACGAGATTGGCGAGATCGTGCTGGCGTCTTCGTAGCGATGCGGGATGTGGAAGAGGAGGTCTCCCGCAGTAAAGACGCCGAGGCGCTTGAGCGCCTCGGCGCGGACGGGCCCGACACCTTTGAGTAATTTGGCCGGGGTGGAGAGCGTAATTGGTCCCGGTCGCGCGCCCGTCGCCGCGCCCGCGCTCATCCCTCGAGCAGCTCCGCCGAAAACCTGCGCGCGTCGAACGCCTCGAGATCGCCGACCTTCTCACCCACGCCGATGAACTTCACGGGCACGTCGATCGCCTCGTGGACTGCCACGACGATTCCGCCGCGCGCGGTTCCGTCCACCTTCGTAACGACGAGTCCACTGATCGGCACCGCCTCCGAGAACGTCTTCGCCTGCTGCACAGCGTTCTGGCCGATCGTGCCATCGAGAACGAGCAGCGTCTCGTGAGGCGCGTCGGCGCGCCGCTTCTTGATCACGCGAGCGATCTTCTTGAGCTCCTCCATCAAGTTGTCGCTCGTGTGCAGGCGGCCTGCCGTGTCGATGATGACGACGTCGGCATCGCGAGTGTGCGCGGCGTCGATCGCGTCGAATGCGACGGCGGCGGCATCTCCGCCCGGCTTTCCGCACACGAACTCCGCGCCCGTGCGGTCCGCCCACAGCTTGAGCTGATCGATGGCGCCAGCGCGAAACGTGTCGCCGGCGGCGACGACCACTTTCTTTTTCTCCGCGCGGAGCTGTGCGGCGAGCTTGCCGATGAACGTGGTCTTCCCCGCGCCGTTGACGCCGATGACGAGGATGATCATCGGTTTGTCAGCCGGCACGAACATCGTCGGGTCGCTGTAGCCGGCGCGCAGCGCGCCTTCGACACTCTGACGGAGCGCCTCATGGAACTCGTCTTCGGTGCGGATCTGCCCGCGTTGCGCGAGCGTTTCCACGTCGGCGATGAGACGCATGGTCGTGGTGACCCCGAAATCAGCCTCGAGCAGCAACTCCTCGAGCTGCTCGAGCGAACCGGCTTTCACTCCACCGCGGGCGATGACGCCGACGTCGGTGAGCGCAATGTCTTTTATCCGCTGCCAGAGCGACTTCTTCTCGCCGGCGCGCTGAACTAGTCTGGGCATGACTGAAACCTAAACACTGGCGACCGGCGACGACTGGGGACAGGCGGCAGGCGGCAGCTGGCGCGTGTCATTCCGAGCGAGCGGCAGCGAGTCGAGGAATCGCCGTCCTCCCGGTAGAGGGCCTCAGTTCCCGGTTCCCAGTTCCTAGCAAGTCGCCAGTCGCCTGTCCACCGTCGGCGGCAGTTATCGCATTCCCAACCTTCTCCGCAGGAACCACTCCACGCACAGCGCGATGATGACGATCGCGTAGACCCAGCCCAGCGAACGCAGCCTCGGCGCATCGGAGAGTGAGCTGCCGCGGCCCACGGCGCCGGAACGGATCGCGCGACGCGGATACAGCTCTCGCGACGGATTGACCGCGAGTACCGAGTTGCCGCCTGCCGTCTTGACGTCGTACACGCCAGGCGTGAGCGGCCGGCTTTCGACGATGTTATCACCTTCCGTGAACCGCAGCATCATCGAATCCGCGCGGGCGTCACCACCGCGCCGCGTTAGGACGACCGACACCACCGAGTCATCGCCGGCGCCTCGACGCCAACGAACCGGGTCGCCCGCGTGGACGACCGCATCCGCGCTCACCGCGGCGCGTACGTCTGTGCGGCCTCCGGATAACCAATCGAAGAGCCCTCCCCACAGCGCGCCGAAAGTGTCGGAGGCCGCGCCACCGCGCACACGCCAACGCCAGAACCCCGACGCGCCGACGATGACCGTGCGTCGTGCACCTTCGCGACCGACGATCGCGTTGCGTCGCTCGAAGCGACGACCTCGACGCGTCTCGAGTGCGACCCACTCCCCCGTTGGCACGTCACCCGCCACGTCGAGCGGCGGAAGACTATCCCACGCCGCCGCCGACAATGCGGCCGAGACGGGCGATGGCGGCGCACTGGTCGCGTACCAATCCGCGCTGCCCTCCGGCGGCGGCGCGAAAAGCGTGAGCGCGCCCTTCGTCGCCGTGCGCGGCGGACCGAAGACGGCCGTGTCCCCGTGCAGCACGACGAGCGGTGCGTCGCGTACGATCTTCCGGATCTCGGCCTCGTTCGCGGGGCCGAGTGAACCGTCCTGGCGCCACAAGCCGGGTGCGATCCGATAGAAGCCGCGCGTGGGCAACGCGAGCGCGCCGCGAAGGAGCGCGAGCGCTTCGCGCGCGTCGAGGTCGGGCGACGTCGATACGAGGACCGCGCCCGCAGCGGGCGATACCTCGAGCACAGTCGTTAGGGTGTCGTTTCTCGGCTCCGCGTCGCCCGACGTCGCGACGATGGCGTGCACGAGACTCGCGCCGGCAACGTTAGGCACGCGAGCGCGGGCGGTCACCACACGATCGGCCAGCGGTGCGAGCGGCTGCACCGGTACCTGCGCCACGCGCAGATCGCCGATGACGAGCGAGACCGTTCCCGCACCCGCGCCACCGCGGCCACTCGCAACCTGAATGCGGAACTCGGCCGTGTCGTTCCCGACGGCGGCGCGCGGCGCCTCGATGTCAGCCAGCGCGGCGTCCTGGCCGCCGTACCCGTCCACCACGACCACACGCGACCCGGCGGGCACGGTGGTCAGCGCCTCGGCGTCATCGACCTCTCCGTCAGTCACGAGCTCCAGCGGCCGTCCCGATGATAGCGCTCGCTCGACGAGCGGCCGGAGCCGCGTTGACGCGTCCGACGGCTTGTCGGGGACGGCACCCGCGCGGACCGAGTCTCCCACGAGGAAGAGCGAATCGGTCGCAGCCGAGCGGGCGCGGGCACGCGCAGTGTGCCACGCGAGCGTATCCCCTCCGCGCGACCAGCTCTGCGACACATCGAGCGCGACGATCGGCGGAACCGGGTGCGGCAACCCCGCGACGGCGTCGAACAGAAGCGCGATGAGCAGCGTGAGCGCTAGCGCACGCAACGCCGCGACGAGCAGCGTCGGTACGGCGGACGCGGCCCGCCACCGATATGAAAGGAGGGCGAGGAGAACCCCGCCCACCACAGCGACCATCCAGATCGTCATGCGGACAATCTATCGCCGCGACCGTGGTCGAGCGGTCTGGCGACTCACACGCGCTACGGTCTGGCTGCGAGGCGAGCCGACGCGGCGTCGCGCTGCAGTAGTGCGATGAGCGCACCGCGCTCGCGCTCGAACGTGTCTCGCTCGGACGGTGGCAACGGCTCCCCGCCTTTCATTGCGAGCGCGACTCTGGGATTTCGCTGGACGCCACCCACGAGGACCTCGAAGTGGAGGTGCGGCGCCGTGGCGAGCCCGGTCATGCCGACGAATCCGATGGTCTGACCGATGTCGACCCGGGCTCCGCGGCGGGTCACCTTCGCAAACCCTCGCAGATGCCCGTAGCGCGTCACGAAGCCATTCGGGTGACGCACCTCGATCGCATTCCCGTATCCGCCCTTGCGACCGGCGAAGATCACGACGCCATCACCGACCGAGCGCACCGGCGTTCCCTGCGCGGCGGCATAGTCCGTCCCCGCATGTTGTCGCCAGATGCCGAGGATCGGATGCTTGCGCATGCCGAACACGCTCGAGATGCGGCGGAACTCGAGCGGAGCGCGAAGAAATGCCGCGCGCATCGACTTGCCGTCCTGATCGAAGTATCCGGCGCGCGCATCGCTCCGCTCGTGGCGAATCGCCTGCAGCTCCGATCCGGCGACGGTGAATGTCGCCGCGAGAATGGAGCCGAGGCGAACAGCACCCTGCGGTCCGCGCCGGCGCTCGACGAGCACGCGGAACACGTCGTTCGGCTGGAGATCCCGACTCATGTCCACGCGATACTCATAGATGTCCGCGAGCGCCCACGCGAGCTCTGCGCGATTCGCCGCCGGGAGATCGCTCTTGGCCGCGTCGAGAGCGTCGTAGAGCGTGGAGGTAATCGACCCGGCCAGCGCGATCGTGTCGGTCACCCATGGCAGCGTCTCTTCCGTGCTGACCCACCCCGAGTCCGACCGCCGCACTGTAAGGATGTGGTCCACGGCGAGCTGGAAAACGAGCTCGGACGGAACGGAGTCCGACTTGAGCGTACGAGAAGTGAGGGTGAGACCGGCAGGGACTCGACGCTCGTCGAGCGGCGTCGCGGACTGGAGTACGCGCGCGAGGTCCCGCCCGATAATCGCCGCGCGGCCGAGCAGCGCGGTGAGCGTCTCGCCGCGTGCGAGCGTGTCATGGTGCTCGCGCCAGACGGGCGCAGCCGGGGTGGCTGGACCGGGCGCAGAGCTCAGCACTTCTGCCGCTGGCTTGGGATCGGGGAGCCGCGGCGTGAAGGCCACGGCAATTGCCCCGAGAATGAGGACCACGCCGTACGTAACGACGCGCGCGAGGACCGTGCTCCTCGCGCGCGCAGTGTTCGACTTTGGGGCTGGTGCGCTATCTCCCGCAGTACCGTCGTCGCTCAATCCATCTGTCTCCGAATGAACGTCGGGATCTCCATATCGCTGAGATCCTGTTCCACCCGCTCGGCGGACGCCGAAGGCGTGGGACGACGCGCACCAATATCGGTGCTGGCGGCCGGCCGCGGCGGCGGAGCCGTGTTGAGCCGCTGGATGGTGGGCGTACGCTGTGCGTGGAGCGGAATGACGGGCGCGCCCTTCGACGCGGCCGTCTCGGCCACGTGCGACACGATCGGCGCGGCCTTGTCGAAGCCGGTGGCGATCACCGTGACGCGGATCTCGCTCTGCATCGCAGGCTCGTGCACCGCGCCGAAGATGATCTCCGCGTCGTCGCCGACGGCGTCGTGGATGATCTCGTTGATCTGGTGGACCTCGCCAAGCGTTAGGTCCGCACCGCCCGTGATGTTCACGAGGACGCCCATCGCCCCCGCGATCGACACGTTGTCGAGCAGCGGGCTGGAGATCGCCTGCTGCGCCGCTTCCATCGCGCGATTGTCGCCCCGGCCGATCCCGGTACCCATGAGCGCCGAGCCGCCGTTGGACATGACGGTGCGCACGTCGGCGAAGTCGACGTTCACGAG
>JAJKIV010000178.1 GCA_021154285.1 Gemmatimonas sp.
CCCTTCCCCATCGACGAGCCGATCTCCGGCAGGCGCTTCGCGCCAAAGAGCAGGAGCACGACAACGAGGATGAGGAGGATCTCCATGAACCCCATGTTCCCGAAATTCATATCGTCTCCTAGAACAGCGACCGTGCGATGAGGTAGGCGATCAACACGCCAACAAGACTCAGAAGTGATACGTCCAACGCTATCGGTCCGATGGCGAATTTCAAGATAACGAGATCGATGGGCAGTGGGCCAACTGAAGGTGTCACGCCCGTGGTCAGGAACTCCTTCACCGCGCCAACCGGGAGGAATTTGCGGGCGAACTGTGTCATGAAGCCGCCAACGATGAAGCCGATGGCCAATATTACACCGTGAAATAGGGGTCGGTGCCGCGAAGAGTTCCGGGTCGCCATTATGACCGCCGATCCATGACGTAGCCAATCGACTCCGCGAGGGAGCTCCGGTACGCGCTCTCGGGGAGCTCCGCCAAGGCCTCTTCGGCCTGCTGGGCGAACTCCTCGCCCCGGCGGCGGGCATACTCCAGCCCACCCTCATCCCGGACGATGTCGACGACCTCGGCGATGAGGCCGTCGTCGGGGTCAGGGTTCGCGAACAGCGCGTCGACGCGTCGTCGTGCGGCCGCGGGCATCTTTCGGAGCGCGAAGATCAGCGGGAGCGTGACCTTATGTTCCCGAAGGTCGAGACCGGTTGGCTTCCCGATGGTCTCCTGGGCCTCTGTATAGTCCAGGAGATCATCGGCTACCTGAAACGCCATCCCGAGACGCTGCCCGAATCGCCTCAGCGCATTCCGGTAACGCTGCGCGCCACACAACGACCCGACCTCGCACGCGGCGGCGAATAGCGACGCCGTCTTCGACTCGATCAGCGTGTCGTAGTCATCCTCGGAGAACGCCAGCGCATCGAGGGCCGCAAGCTGTCGCATTTCTCCGAGCGTGAGCGCGTTCGAGGCGTGGGTGAACACCGCGAGGGGCTCCATGTCGCCGAGCCGGACGAGGTCCGACAATGCTCGCGAATAGAGGAAGTCGCCCATGATCACCGACACCTGATGACTGAACAGGGCGTTGATCGTTGGACGGCCGCGCCGCATGACCGAGTGGTCGACGGCGTCGTCGTGCACCAGCGTGGCCAGGTGAATGAGCTCCGCCACCGCGGCAAGCGTGGTCGCACGCGGCTCGGGTGACCCGACCACGTTGCTCGACAGGAGCAGGAGCGTGGGGCGCACCATCTTGCCCTTTGCCAGCAGCAGGTGCGCGTTGACGTCCGAGACGAGCGGATTGTCGGTGGCGACAATGCGCCACATCTCGTCGATCACTTCGCGCAGACCCTCCTGCACGGGGGTCTGGATCTGCCGGAGTGTATCGGCCGGTGATAGTGAGCTGTTGGCTCGTGCGGTCAAGTCGCCTTCCGTTCGATCGCCCTGATTCGGTCCGCCACGTCGCGAAACTCGATGTCGACGGCAAATACCCGTTGATAATAATCGAGGGCGTCTCGGTTCCTGCTCAATGCCTCGGTCGCCCTGCCTAGAAGGTAAAGCACGCCGACGAGATGATGGTCATCTCCGTCGCCGATCGCTATGGCCCGGGACAGGACGGATGCAGCCACCTGGAACTGATCCTTCTCGACGAAGCATTGGCCGAGGGCTTCGTAGGCGCGCACCCGGTTCGTTTGCCCGCGGAGGGCCTTCTGGAACTCCGCGACCGCCTCGTCGATGAGGCCCATCTCCTTATACGCGACGCCGAGATCGTAGTGGCTCTCGAAATCCTCCTCGTCCACGTTGTCGGCGACACCCTGCTTGAACCGCTTGAGCATCTCCTGGAAGTCCGCCTCCTCGTCGCCGGTGGGAGGCTTTTCGTCGGCCACCATGCGCGTGGACTTCGGGCTCTCGTCCTCGCGTAGCCAGTCACCCAGGTCGATAAAGTCACCGTTCGTTGCAGCACTGCGATCGAGCGGCGCCGGCTTGTACGGCTGCGCTGGCGCGGCCGTGCCGTTCGAGGCGCGCGCCGCGTTGGACGGCGTCGGTAACGGCGCGCGGTGCGAATCGCGCGCTGGAGTCGCCGGCACCGCGGGCGCGCGGACTTCCGACATGTGCGCCGCCGCGGGGATGGCGGCAATCGCACCGGAGCCCTGCGGCGGCGACATCGACGAGACGGATTCCACCGCGGCCTGCGCGCGCGCGTCTTCCGGTGCGAGCTCGAGGACCCGCTGGTACACGGCGCGCGCTTTCCGCTCTTCACCCGACCTGAATAGCGCATCGCCGAGCTCGAGATACGCGTCGATGAGCTTCGCCCGATCGTTGGAGCGAAACGCGAGCTCGACTCGCTTCTGATGGTGCCGAGTCGAGTCGGGAGTCAGGCGAATCAGCTCGTCGATGATCGTGAGCGCGCGTTCCAGATCACCGATGCGCTCCAGCTCAGCGGCCACCTGCTCGAGCTTCTGCACGCCATTGGGACGGTCACCCGCTTCCAGCATACGCTCGGCCTCCGCGCGCTGAATCTCCCATTCGGCGCGATGCTCGGCGGGTGGCTCGTGCGCGGCAGGCGGCGCCTGGCGCGGCTCGACGGAAGCTGTCGTGGCAACTTCGGAGTCCGCCGCGTGCAAAGGGAGGATCGCGGTGCCCACTACCGACGTGGGCGCCTGTTCCACAGGCGCCGGCGCCTCGATCAGATCATCGATCGGAACGTCGATCGGTCCGTCCGCGCGCGACGCGGCGTCCGCCACCGACGCCGCAACCGTCTCGGGTTCTGCGACCGGAGGCGTCGTCGCGGCGTCGACGTCATCAACGCCGGGGGTAGATGGGCCGGCAAGGAGCATGTCGTCGATGCTTGCGGCGATCGTCGAGCTCACCGACTCGTCCACCCCGGCTGCCAGCGACTCCGCTCCGTGCAGGTCGAAGTCGAGCCGGTCGTCGCGACCGGACGGCGCCAGGCCCAACGAGCCGCCCGGCTCGGGCTCACCGAACATCAAGTCCTTCGTGGACCCGCCGACGGCATCCAGATCGAGTACGTCCAGTCCGCCGTTGAGCGACGCGTCGACGCCTAACGCGGACGCGAGATCGCCGCCCGACGTCACGTCGTCGGCCGACGGCAGTGACATGTCGCGCAGATCGAACGACGGAAACGAAACGTCGTTGTCGAGCGACAGCAATGGGACGGCGTCCATCGCGTCGCCGTCACTCCTCGGCGGCGACCGGAAGTCGAAGAAATCGCCACCGTCCGGCTCCATAGGTGCCGTGAAGTCGGCGGCCAGATCGCCGTAGTCCACGGCGAGCGACGGGCCCGCGACGTAGGCGGGTGTCTCAACGGTGAGCTCCGCGTGAGCGGGCTCCGGATCCGGAACGGCCACCTCGTCGGCGGGCTCGGACAGGTCGAGCGCGGCGACGTCGTGGCTCGCGATGGCTGCTGCGGGTTCCGCGGCAACGGCAAAGTCGACCGGCTCACTCGAGGCAAGCTGGCCCGTCATCGCCATTGCATCGACGTCGAATCCTCCTATTTCGTCGGCGCTCGGCAATTCGTGGCCAATGTCCAGCAGCGGAATCGCGACCGACGATTCATCGTTAGGCGCCGCGAGCTCGAGCGGATCGGCGAGGGCGACCTCCTGTCCCTTCATCGGCGTGTCGGCCTGATCCTCAAGCGTGAGCAGGACGAGGTCCGGATCGCTCACCTGGCGGCCAGGCGGCGTGGCGACCCGCGGCGGTGCCGGCGCAGCGGCCGCGGGGGCGGGCGCTGTTGGCGCGCTTCGCGCCGGCGTCGGTGCCGGCTTTGCTGGCCGCGCGGTGTCCTCGTACGATGTGTCGAGGAAGATGAGGTCCGACGATTTCTGTGTTCGATACGCGCCGGACTTGCGTGGCACAGCCTCCGGATCGATCGACTTCATGCGATCGACCGTCGCGCGGGCTTCGGCCATGCGTCCTTCACTATCGAGCTTGTCGTGCAGTTTCTGCAGCTGCTCCAGGGCTTCGTCCTGGCGGTTCTCCTTCGTCAGCTGCTCGGCGAGCATCAGCCGAATGTCGTCCTGATCCGGGCAGAGATCGGCGAACTCCTTCAGCGCACGAAACGCCTCGTCGATCTGCCCGGTCTTCTGCATCCGGTCGGCGTACTCGAGGAAGTTCTTTTTCGCGTCGCTCTTGAAGCCTTTCGTCGCGCTGATCTTCCCGAGCTTGTAGTAGATGGACGCCCGCCCCGGAGCCTGTCGCAGCACGCGGTTGCAGAGCGCGATGGCGTTGTTGTGGAAGCCGCGCTCGGCGTAGAGGTCGACGGCCTTTTCGAAGTACGCCAGTGCGTCGGACGAGCTTCCGGTGCGCAGCATCAGGTCACCGACGCGGTTGTACACCGAGATATCCGCGTCGTCGAGCGATCCCTCGCTTTCCTGAAGGAATTGCACGTACGCCGCGACGGCCTTGTCGAACTGTTTCTTCTGCTCCAGTTCGATGGCTTTCTTCTTCAGCTTCGCTGCGTTCGACATCAGCGCGTGGAAGTCATTCGGTCAATGCCTTGCGCGAGGGCGCGCCCCTGATGGTACGGGACGATATCGCGGCTCGATGGATGACAGAGTCGCCCTCGCACCCACGTGGCAGCGCATCGGTTGTCGCCGTACCAGTAGGGCAGCTCACGGACATCGTCGGCAGCGAACAGCGCGAGATCGGCGGAAAAGTCCGGCGCGATCTGGCCCACCTCATCCGCGAGTGACAACGCGGCCGCGCCATTCACCGTCGACGCGACGACCGATTCCGCAACGCTCATCCGAAGCTGACTGACGCCGAGGGTCATGACGAGCGGGAAGTTCGTCGTCGGCGACGTGCCGGGATTGAAGTCGGTGGCCAACGCCACGGCGGCGCCGGCGTCGACGAGCGCGCGGGCGGGCGCCTGCTTTTCCTTTCCGAGGAAGAGCATCGTTCCGGGAAGCAGCGTGGCAACTGTAGTGGATGCGGCGAGCACGCGGATTCCCGTTTCGGAGATGGCTGCGAGGTGGTCGGCTGACGTGGCCCCGATCTCCGCGGCGAGCTCGGCTCCGCCTGACGCCCGAAGCTCGTCGGCGTGGAGTTTGAGCCCCAACCCGGCGGACCGTGCGGCAGTGAGAATCGTTCTCGACTCGTCGATCGTGAACACACCCGGTTCGCAGAACACGTCCGCGAAACGGGCAAGCCCCGCCGACGAAACGGCGGGGAGCATCGTAGAGACGAGCAAGCGAACGTATTCGGAACGTCCGTCCCGTATCTCGCGGAATTCGAGGGGGATTTCGTGTGCGCCAAGCCACGTTGGAACCAGGCGCATGGGGAGAATCTCACCAAGCCTGCGGATCACGCGGAGCGATTTCAGCTCGTCGTCGGGAGTGAGGCCGTAGCCGGACTTTACCTCGACGGTCGTGACGCCGTGGGCCGCGAGGCGCCTCAGGCGAGGAATTGCAAGGTCGAGCAGGTCGTCTTCCGACCGGCCGCGAAGGTCGCGCACGGACGAATGGATCCCTCCCCCGCGCCGAGCGATCTCCATGTAATCGAGGCCTGACGCTCGGAGCTCCTGCTCCTCGTACCGTGGCTTGCCGAAGATCGCGTGGGTGTGCGAGTCGACGAGGCCCGGGGTCAGCACGCCCCGCTGGCAATCGATCCGGGTTGCGTGCGGATATCGGCGATCCAGCTCGGCTTGCGGCCCGATCTCGACGATCCGCTCGCCGTCTACCGCGACGGCGACGCCGGTCACAATGCCGGCGTCATTCATCTCACGCCCGCGTCGGGCCCTCGGCGGACCAGCGCACGTCACCACCTGAGAGGCGTTGATGAACAGTAGACGGGAGACGGGAGACGGGAGGCGGGAGACGCCAACCCCGGAGACGTCCCCCTCGGGGAGAGACGCATCCCGACGGCTTTCCGTCTCCCGTCTCCCGTCTCCCGTCTCCCGCCCTGTCACGCCATCACATCCCTAACGCGAGACAGCTGCAGCGGCGCCTGCGCCTCACCGCGGCAGGCGTAATAGCAGGCGTTGCAGTCGATCGGTTTGTAGTCGCGGAACTCCGTCCAGTGAAAGTCAACCGGGAAGTCCGGGCACCGTTTTACGTGTCCCGTCGGATCGATGTGAATGGTACGGAGCCCCGCCTGACACGGCTCCTTCATCTCGCCGCGCACATAACGCGGAATCTGCTCGATGTAGTAGTCCGAGTTCGTGATGACGCCGCGTTTGCGCCGCTTGAACGCCAGCAGGTCGGCCACCACTTGATCGATCGCCGAGAGCTGTTCGTCGCGGACGAGATGGTCCTTGTTGCCGTTCTTCGAGTCCGTGTACACGCTGTAATTCACGCCGCAGCCCAGCTCCGCGGCGCGATGCGCTATCGGCAGGATCTGATCGAGGTTGTCGTCTTTGATCACCGAGTTGAATCGGATGGAATCGATCCCACGCTCGCGCATGATCGCGGCGTTCCGGAAGATCTTCGCCGTCAACCCGGGGATGCCGCGCGCCGTGTCGTGTCGGCCATCGAGGTAATCGAGCGAGATGTTGAACTGATTGATGCCGGCTTGCCAGAGCGACCAGGCGCGATCGGGAGTCAACATCCCGCCGTGCGTGATCATGGCGATGTACTTGATCCGAATCGCCTGGCTGACGGCGGCGACGATGTCCTCGAGGTCGCGCCGAAGCGTCGGCTCGCCGCCGGTGAACGTCACCATCATTGGGTTGAAGAACCGCGCCGCGTCGGCAAAGCTCTTCAACTCGTGGTCCTTCGCCTCGGCAGGAGTCTTCCAGTAATCGCAGAAGCCGCAGCGCGCGTTGCAGCGCATCGTGACTTCGAAGTGGACGAGCACCGGGCGACGGCGCGCGGTCAGCCACGCATACTTCGCGAGGAACAGCGGAACGTGATAGGGCTTGAACCGAGCCGAAAGCATGTCAGTGCGGGAACAGGGAACCGAATTGGGAACTGGGAACTGACGACGGGCCACCATGCCCGATGGGCCCGACAAGGCTCACGTCATAATCCGTTCCCTGTGCCCTGTTGCCCGTTCCCTGCCCGCCCGCGGTCATCCACCATCGGCAGGTGGATGTGCTCTCGCGCTGCGGTCTCGACGGCAAGCTCATAACCGGCATCAGCGTGGCGCGCGACGCCAATGCCCGGATCGTTGGTCAGCACTCGCTCGAGCCTAACGCGCATCTCGGGCGTCCCGTCCGCGACGATCACCTGCCCCGCATGCAGCGAGTTACCAATGCCGACGCCGCCGCCGTGGTGGAACGACACCCAGCTCGCCCCGCTCGCGACATTCACCAGCGCGTTGAGGATCGCCCAATCGGCGATGGCGTCGCTTCCGTCCTTCATCGCTTCGGTCTCCCGGAATGGCGACGCCACGCTGCCCGTATCGAGGTGGTCACGGCCAATGACAATCGGCGCCGAAAGCTCGCCGCGCGCCACGAGGTCGTTGAGCGCGATGCCGAATCGCGCACGCTCACCTTGCCCCAGCCAGCAGATGCGCGCGGGCAATCCCTGGAACTGCACCGTCTCGCGCGCCATGGTGATCCATCGGCGGAGGTGTGCGTTCTCGGGGAACAATTCGAGCACCAGCTCATCAGTGCGATAGATGTCTTCGGGGTCGCCCGAGAGTGCTACCCAGCGGAACGGCCCCTTCCCTTCACAGAAGAGCGGACGGATGTACTCGGGGACGAACCCCGGGAACGCGAACGCGTAGGCCACACCGGCGTCGAACGCGACCGTGCGAATGTTGTTTCCGTAATCGAACGTCACGGCGCCGCGACGCTGCATCTCGAGCATCGCGTTCACATGCGCGACGATCGACGCCGTTGCGCGGCGGATGTACTCCTCGGGCGCCGATCGCCGCAGTTTTCCAGCATCGGCCAGCGTCAGCCCGCTCGGCACATACCCGTTGAGCGTATCGTGCGCGCTCGTCTGATCGGTCACGACGTCGGGCGTTACGCCACGCCTCACCAGCTCGGGTAAGATCGTCGCCGCGTTCCCAACGAGGCCAACCGAGAGCGGACGTTTGGCATCCACTGCTTCGCGGATCCACGCCAGCGCTTCATCGAGCTCGGCGGTCTTTCGATCCAGATACCGTGTGGCAAGTCGCTTATCGATTCGTGATTCGTCGACGTCCACACCGAGGAACGCCGCACCGTTCAGCGTTGCCGCGAGCGGCTGCGCTCCGCCCATCCCGCCAAGTCCGGCGGTCAGCACGAAACGGCCGGCCAGCGTTCCGTCGAAATGCCGTTGCCCAACTGCCCCGAACGTCTCGTACGTGCCCTGCAGGATGCCCTGGCTGCCGATGTAGATCCACGACCCCGCGGTCATCTGCCCGTACATCGTGAGACCGAGACGTTCGAGCTCGCGGAATTTCTCCCACGTCGCCCACCGCCCGACGAGATTGCTGTTCGCGATCAGCACGCGGGGCGCACTCGGCTGCGTACGAAAAACCGCCACGGGCTTTCCGCTCTGCACGAGCAGCGTCTCGTCGGCGTCCAACCGGCGCAGTGACGCGACGATCGCATCGAACGCCTCCCACGACCGTGCCGCGCGACCCGTTCCGCCGTACACGACAAGATCGTCAGGCCGCTCGGCGACGTCGGGGTCGAGGTTGTTCATCAGCATGCGCAGGGCTGCTTCCTGCTGCCAGCCCTTGCACGACAATGCTGTGCCCCGAGGCGCCCTAACGAGTCGCGCGCCGCGCGGCGTGGATTCGGTCGGTCGCGTGGCAACGGATGAAACGGTCATGCGATGGCCATGGCGACATTGGTGAAGCGTCCCGCCGCGACGGCGCGGGCGAGCGCGGCAATATCTGGAGCAAGGACTCGGTCCTGCTCGAGCGGCTGAACGAGCTCGCGTACCACGGTAACGGCTTCCTCGACAGCACGGGCCGCTCGCAGTGGCCTCCGGTACTCGACTCCCTGCGCCGCGCACATGAGCTCGATGCCCATGACGTGCTGCACGTTGCGCACCACGCGCTGGAGCTTCCACGCGGCACCCATGGCCATGGGGACGACATCTTCCTTGCTTCCGTCGGTGGGGATCGTATCAACGCTCGCCGGGTGAGACAGCACTTTGCACTCGCTCGCCAGCGCAGCCGCGGTCACCTGTGCCATCATGAAGCCCGAGCACACGCCCGCGTCGCGCGTAAGAAACGGCGGCAACCCCTGATTGAGGTCCGGGTGCACCAGGCGATCGATGCGCCGCTCGGCGATGGTCGCGAGGTTCGTGAGCGCGATCGCGAGCACGTCGAGTGCGAGTGCGACGGCCTGTCCGTGAAAGTTGCCGCCACTCAACAGTTCGCCGTTCTCGAACACCAGCGGGTTGTCCGTTGCGGCATTGAGCTCACGGCTCACGAGTGACTCGGCGAACTCGATGGCGTCGCCAACGGGACCGTGCACCTGCGGCATGCATCGCAGCGCGTACGCGTCCTGGACACGGGGATCACCGTAGCGATGCGATTCCCGGATTTCACTGTGCGCGAGCAGCTCTCGCAGGAGCGCTGCCGATCGCTGCTGGCCGGCCTGCCCGCGCGCTTCGTGAATACGCGCATCGAACGCGACCGGCGTGCCTAACAGCGCCTCCAGCGACATGGCACCGGCGACGTGCGCCGTGATCCAGAGGCGCAGCGCGTCCGAGACCGCGAGCGCGGCGATCGCCGTGTGCGCCTGTGTGCCGTTGATGAGCGTGATCCCCTCCTTCGGGCCGAGCGCGAGCGGCGCGAGGCCGTGGCGACGCAGCATGTCGGATGCTGGACCACTTGTCGCGTCGTCGTACAGCTCGCCCTCGCCGATCATCGCCAGCCCCAGATGCGCAAGCGGTGCGAGATCGCCACTCGCACCGACACTGCCCTGCTCCGGGATCGGCGGCCACAGCCCGGCGTTGAGCATGGCGACGAGCAGCTCGGGAAGCTGCGGTCTCGCGCCCGAGTAGCCCTTCGCCAGGACGTTCGCCCGGAGCAGCATCATGGCGCGCGTTGCCTCACGAGTCAGGTTCTGCCCGACGCCCGACGCGTGACTGCGCACCAGGTTGACCTGCAGATCCGCGAGACGCTCCGGCGGTATGGCGACCTCGGACAGCTTGCCGAAGCCGGTGGTCACGCCGTACACGACCTCGCGATCACGAACGATGCGGTCGACGTGGTGGTGCGCTCGCAGCATTCGATCGCGCGCATCGCCGGCCAACGAAACGTCGCGACCACCTCGCGCAACGGCCTCGACGTCGGCGATGGTGAGTGACCGCCCGTCGAGCATCACAGGTTCATTCATGGCCGGAATGTCGGGACGCGGTGTGCGCAAGGCAAGCGCCCGGCATCATTCCGAGCACTTACTGAAAGCCCCCCGGCGTTCGCCCGTAGCTGCGCCTGTCGTAATTGAACTTCAGATCCGGTTGCGCGCGTAGCGCAATGAAGAAGTTGAACGCGAAGTTGCCGTTAGGGGACTGCGTGAATGCAAAGATTGCGTCCCAGTCATGCATCTCGCGGCGCAGCGACACGGTGTGCATCCCGAACTCATGTCGCACGAAGTCGTAGTTCGTCGTCCACTGCATCGCCCACTTCGGCGTTATGCTGAAGCGAGTCGATCCCTGGATGTTCTGCGTCGGGGGGCTTTGATAGACCTGGCTGCCACCGGTCGTCGGCGCATACGGATCCTGCACGCCAGGCGTCGTGGTGTGCTGCTGGATGCACTGGTCATACGCGAACGGGTCGACGGTCTGCAGATACGCGCACTGCTGCTGCGGATTGACCACGATCGCATTCGGGTTCGGACGGAACTGCTGTTGGCTGTACGTCAGATCTATCTGCCATCCTGAGCCAACACCTGAGAACTGCTCGCGCATCCGCGTCGCCGTGTTGACGCTTCCTGCGATCTTCTGCCGGGCCAGCGAGCTCCGTCCCGCCGAGTCGGTCGTGCCAACTCCGGCCACGGGCGTTGATTGCGCCGTTCCGTTGAGATCGTAACCGAAGAGCCGAGCGAGCGCGGCGACGAGACCGGATTGTCGGTTGAGCGACAGCGACCCGCGAACTGACTCGCGGAACGGCTTGAACTGCGCAGTGTCGCTCGTTCGCGGATCGCCGGCGAACAACGAGTAGTCGACGCCGATGTCGAATCCAGGCAGGAGGTCGGACCGTGCAGTGTATCCGAACCGCGGTGTCACGAACCCCGACTTTCCGGTGCGACGCGCGCGGAGAATGTCATACTCCAGCGAGGTGAAGTTCAGCGAGAGCAGCTTCACGCGCTTCTTCGACTCGTCGCTCACCGTATCGCTCTTGCCGCGCAGCTTTCCTTCGATGTTCGTCGCCAGCGTTAGGCTTACGATGTTCTGGGCCTGCGACGCGATGTATCCCTGACGCGTTTGGTTGGTGGCGCGGAGAAACTCGTCGCTGACCGTCGCCTCCCCGGCATAGCTGTACGAGATCACCGGTGAGATCGAGTGCCGGAACCGCTCGACGGGTCCGAAGCCCGGGAACAACCCGAAAAACGTCGGTGACATCGACAAGCCCCAACGCGGCCGCTTCGCCTGTCGGATGAATCCGCCGTTCGAGAACTCGCTGCGCAACATGAAGGCATGCGGGTCGACGTTCTCGAAGCTGACCGACGGCGTGAGCTTCCAACTCGACTGGAAGAAGCTCGGGAGGTTGATCCCGGTCGTCCAGTCGAGCGTCGTCAGGAAGTCTCGGTCATAGGTGATCGTCTGCTTCTTCGACGAATCCGCGGGGTCGAACACCGTCTTCGTGAACGGGAAGTCGTTCAGGTTATCGGCGAACCTGAACGAGTTCGTCCAGGTGAATCCGCCAATCTTGATCGGCGTATCGAAGCTCGCGCTCGTTTGTCGCGTGCTCTGATCGAGCTTGACGCTATCGACGCCGATGCCATTCAGGTTCGGCCGATAGGCGTACAGGTTGTTGCCTGTCTGGTCGATGTGCAGGGACTGACGGCTGCTGGCCTGGAGACTCGGCGTCCACGTCAGCCAGCTCGCGAAGTTGATCGGCTTGCTCGCGAGGTTGAGGCTCGGGAATTCCTGGTCGACCTGTTGGCGCCCCGGATACTGCTTTCGCGATCCACCAATGCCCAACTGAAACGCGCCGACCTGCTGCTGGTAGTTCAGTCGGGAATCGATCGTGGCGAGCGCGTTGTACGGGTTGAACGTGTTCTGTCGCTGAAGAGTAGTGCTCGACGCGTAGTTCAGGTTCATCGTCAAGCGGCTCTTTTGCGAGAACTGCTGGTCGTGGCTCCAGGAGTACGTTTGGTTCTTGAGCCCATCGCTCTGCGTCAGGAACGACACGTCGATACCGCCGCTCAGGAACCGGTTGAGCCATCGGTAATCAAAGCTGCCCTTGTAGCGCGTCCAGCCCGGGTCACCCGGCGTCGCGCCGGCGCTGCTTCGCCAGTCCATCGCGACCTGGGCATCGTAGTAGTCGCTGAGTGCGAAGTAGTAGCCAAGGTCCTCGATGGTGCGGCGGTAGTCAGGGCTGTTGCGAACGATGTCGCTGACTCCGAACCGCGGCGGAATTACTCCGCTGCGTCGACCCGAGCGAAGATCCTGGAACACGAACGGCAACCAGAACACCGGCACGTCGCCGATGTACAACACAGCAGGTCGCGCCACCATCACGTCCTTCGAGATGACTTTCATCTCCTTGGACGCGAAGTGATAGTGCGGCGTGGTATCCGTGCAGCTCGTGATCCAGCCGTCCTTCGCGTAGAACGCGTTCTTCTTCGCGGCTGTCGAGTCGTTCTTGAACCCGGTCACCTTGCCGTGTACGACCCACACCTGGCCGCTGTTCACCGACGTCGTCACGCCATACGCCTTACCACGGCGCGACGCCACGTCGTACTGGATGCGCCTCGCGCGAATGTCATCCTGCGCGCCTGAGGGATCCTGAAGCACGACCTCGCCGGTGTCTTTCGCCACCGCCGTCACGAGGTCGAGCGAGTCGTCATAGACGACGGTATCACCAACGAGCACGGCATCGGGTCGACCGACAGCCGCCTTCCCTTCCAGCTTGATCGTTCGATCCTGCGCCTGCAGCTCGACGCGCTGTCCCTGATACTTCGTGGGTGTGTACCCTTCTCGCTTCAACAGCTCGTTCATGACGGAGTCGGGCTCTGCCCATTCGACTCTCAGCTTCGCAGTGCTGTCGGAGTTCAGGCTGTCGCGACGTGCTCGGGTCGTGTCTCCGGGCGCGCGGATCGTGTCGCCCCGCGCACGAGTGGTGTCGCGTCGCGCTGTCGTGTCGCGACGCACCTGAGCGCTTGCGTCCGCGGGCAGGGCAACCGCCACGCCGACCAGGGCCAGCATCCCGATCGCGAGCCATGCGCGCCTAACGATCACGCGCCGGAGAGCGATCACGGCCCGCGCCACGCACTCGACGAGACGTCTCCTTCCCATGGCTCCGTGTCGAGTCGCTGCGGCTCACCCTCGTTTGCCTTCGCCTCGGCGGCCTCCTCGGCGGCGCGCTGCGCCTCACGCTTCCGCCGGCGTCGGTACACGACTACGGTGAGCACGACGCTGAGCTCGTAGAGCAGGTACAGCGGCGCGGCGAGCAGCATGGTCGTCCAGACGAGATCGCCCGGTGACAAGAGAGCGCCCGCGACGACGCACAGAACCACGGCGTGTCGTCGATACCGTCGCAGGAATTCCGGGGTCACGAGGCCGAGCGTCGCCAACAGCAGAATCACGATCGGCAGTTCGAAACACAGCCCGAACGCGAGCGACATGTTCACCGCGAAGCTGAAGTACTCGCGGTACGTGATCATGGGCTCGAGGGCGTCGGTGTTCGCCGCGATCTGCATGAGCCAACTGATCGCGAGCGGCAGCACGACATAGAACGAGAGCGCGACGCCCGACACGAACAGCAGGATGGCGCCGAAGATCACCGGCAGCACGACACGCTTCTCGTGCTTGTAGAGCGCGGGCGCGAGGAACGCCCACACCTGATACAAGATGATCGGCAGTGCCAGCACGATCCCGATCGTCACCGACGCCGAGATCAGCACCGAGAATGGGTCGGCCGGATGTGTGTACTTGAGCTTGTTCCCGTGGAGATACGGGAGGATCGGCCCCTCGAGAAATTTGAAGATGTCGAACCGCTGCAGGACGATGAACGCGGCAACCACGCCGAGCACCACGGCGAGCAGCGACCAGATGATACGCCATCGGAGTTCCTCGAGGTGATCGAGGAACGGCATCTCCGCGGATTCTTTGGTCGACGCCATCACAACCTCCCGGCGCCGCGGCTATTCGCTACCCTGTCGGAGTTGCTCGCGGGCGAGCGACGCTTCATCGGAGCGCGGGTATTTGTCGATGACGGTCTGGAACGCCTGGCGGGCTTCACTATCGCGTTTGGCCTTCTGCAGAAAGAGCCCGTGCTTGTAGAGCGCGGTTGCCGCGCGCGGCGCGCTGGGATACTTCGAAACGACCAACGAGAATACCGAGTCGGCGCCAGACGTGTTCCCTTCGGCCTGTAACGTCTCACCGATGTAATACTGTGCATCCGGTGCGAGATCTGACGTGGGATACTGGTCGAGCAGCGCCTGGAATCCACTTCGCGCGGTGCTGTGACTCCCGCGGCTCATCTGGTCGAACGCGAGCTTGTAGAGTGTTGCGGGACCAGGCGCCGCACCAGCCGCGGGCGCGACGGCCGCCGCTCGTGTGGTATCGCCAGGGACAGCGGGATTCGGCGTGGGCGGCGGCGCGCTCTTCTCCTCGAGATCCCGACGAAGGTCGAGCAGGCGCTGCTGGCTCGCGCCCGTCAGCTCCTGAATCTGCACCAACTGCTCTTGAATGTTCCGAATATCGCCCTGCGCGTTCGCCTGCCATCGCCCCATGCGCGCGCTCGTTGCACGCAGCGAGTCGTTGACCTGGGTCAGCGTCGCGGTGACCTGGGCTAACTGTGCTGCGCGGGCGGAGTCCGCCGCCTGCTGCGACGTCCGGAATTTCGTGAGATCGTCCTGGAGAATGCGGACGTCACTTCGGGTCGCGAAGCACGCACCCGTCGCCAGCGCGAGCGCGACGGGTGCGAGTCGAAGAGCGAAACGAATCATTCGCTACCTGCTGGTTGTTTGCACCGCGGTGATCTGGCCGCCCGTGATCTCGAACTCATCGCGCCGATTGCGCGACCAGCAGCCTTCAGACTCATCGGTGCACGTTGGACGTTCCTCACCGAAGCTTACGATCTCGATCCGACTTCCGTCGATGCCGCGATCGGTGAGATACCGCTTCGCCGCCGCCGCGCGGCGCTGACCGAGCGCAAGATTGTACTCGTCCGAACCGCGACTGTCCGTGTGACCCGCGATCCGGATCCGAACGGCCGTGTTCTGCGTGAGCACCGGAACCTTGGCATCGAGCTTCGCGCGCGAATCGTCAGTGATATCAGAACGGTCGAGATCGAAGTAGATCGTCGCGGTCAACGCAGCGGTTGCGGCTCTGATCGCTTCGGCCTTGGCGGCGTTGTTACGGGCCTCCACGCAGGCGGCATCACAGGTTGGCTGCGCCGGTGCAGGCGGCGGGGCCGGCTGCGGCGCAGGAGCGGGCTGTTCCGCCGGCGCGGGCGCTACCTCCGGTTTCTTCTTGCAGGCGCCCAGGGCGACGAGAGCGATGACCGACAACGAGACGGCTCGGGAAGCACGATGCATGATCTCTCCGAATTACAGGGGCAGGAAGGAAGTGAAATGGTCTACCGCGACAGTGGGGGCGACCATGCAGGAAGACGCACACCCCCGTTTCGCGTCAACTGTCGCCACCTCCCGGACTCCGAGTCGATGACGAACAGCTGCTTGGATCCCGTCCTCGTCGACGAGAAAATGATGTGACGACTGTCGGGCGCCCACGATGCGTCCTCGTTGCTCCCATCACTCGTCAGCTGCTTCACACTTCGGTCGCGCAGCGAAATCGTATTCAACTGGAACGACCCATCGGTCTGCTGCGACTGATATGCGACCAGTCTTCCGTCCGGCGACCAATCCGGGTTGGAGCGATAGTTCTGATCGCCGACGCTGTAGGTCAACGGCTGCGGGTTCGTCCCATCCGCGTCGCTAATATATATCTCCGGGTGGCCGAGTCGACCCGACGTGAAGGCGAGCCGTCGCCCGTCCGGGCTGAACGTTGGACTCGTGTTGTCCGATCCGCGACCCACAGTGATGCGTCGCGCCGGTCCGCGCTCGAATGCCGTCGTCGCGAAGAGATCGGTGCCAGACTCCTCGCCGTGCGTGTAGACGATGACGGCGCCGTCTGGCGCAAAAACGGGTGTGCTGTTCAATCCGCCGCCAACTGCCTCCAGCCGTCGTGCAGCGCCCGACGCGAGGTCCAGCACGTAGAGCTGGCAACAGCCGTGTGCACCGACGACGGAGTAGGCGAGGTGCGTTCCCTTGGGGTGCCAGGTCGGTGACATCCCGCCCGAGTCGTCGCCGACGGGTGTCGGAAACGCTCCATCGCTGTCGATCACGTGCAGCCGACCGTTCCGCACGCCCTGCACGTACGCAACGCGCGTGGCCGCGATTCCGTGTACGCCGGTGACCCACGCCTCGAGCTCGTCCGACACGTTATGCACCGACATGCGCCACCCGCGTGAGTTCGGCGTGCCGTCGATCGCAAAATCTTTTACGCGCGCGACTTTTTGCTGAGCGACGTCATGCACCGCCACGTGAAGGCCGGTGGCCGTTGGTGTCGCCTGTACGATCGCGACCGCGCCAAGCTTCGCGTAGAGCGAATAGTTCCCGTTCTTCCCGGCGACGGGAGCGTCGGGGAACCCGCTCTCCTCCGCGGCGACGACGTTGATGCGATCGCCGTTGTCGAAGTCGCGCTGCAGGATCGCGCGCAACGAGTCGCCATTCACGCCGGGAACGCGCAGGACGAGAACGCCCGGCTTCGTATTCGGATCGTAGCGAAGGCCGATGCGGATCGCCTGCTGCAGCGTATCCTGCGCGGTGGCGTGCGCGAGCGGAATTGTCGTGATCGCGGCAACGAGCAGTGCCGCACGAAGCAGTCGAGTCATCAGCGAATCAACGACGGATCGAAGCTGAAGATAACGGGAAGGAAGTCGTTCGTATAACTCGATGGAAGCGCGCCGAACGCCTTTGCGGAACCGGCAGCTTCCACGGCGCCCTGCGCCTCGAGATCGAACGCGTAGACGCCGGACTTGGTGAGAAACCGAAACTCGCCAACGGATCCATCGCGCCTGACGATGAAGAACACCTCGGCGCGAAGTGCTCCGGGATTTCTCGGACTGAAGCGAACAGCGATCTGTCGGACGATGTTGTTGACGTACGCCGGGTCGGTGAACTCGACGCCTTCGATCTTCACGTTGGCGACGTCGGTCCCCGTACCGCCTGTTGGTCCGCCTCCGGCCTTCGGCTGCGGTTCGTCCTTCGGTGCCGCTTTCTTCGCGACCGTTGGAGTGGCCGGTGCCGCTGCCTTCTTCGGCGTGGGTTTCGGCTTCGTTGGCGCCGGCATGTCTCGCGGATTCGTTTCCGCACGCGGCGGCGGCGGTGCGGGAGTTGGCGGCGGGGCTGGCGCGGGCTGCGGCGTCACTTCACCGATCGCGCGTGGTGCCGGGGGCGCGGCGATCAGACTCACCTTGTATACGGGCGGAAGCGCCTTCGGCGGAGCGGGACGCGCGAAGATCGCTGCCGCGATGATCGACGCGTGTAGCACTGCCGAGACGCCGAGCGGGCCGCCTAACCGCACGCCACTCTGAGGGCGAATCACTACTTCGCCTCCGTCGGCTCCGCGACGAGACCGATGTCGCCCACGCCCGCCTGGCGCATCACCGCGAGCACACGCACGACCGAGCCGTAGTTTGCGTTCTCGTCTCCACGGAGATACACGCCCTGCGCGCCGCGCTTGCTCGCCAGCGCCTTGAACGACGCACGGAACGCATCGAAGCTCATCTCCGACTCGTCGACGAAGATGTGACCCTGCCTGTTCACCGTGACGACCATCCCGCCCTTGGGATCGAGCGGTTTTGCTTCGGCCGTCGGCAGCTTCACGTCGACGCCACCCTGCATGATCGGCGCGGTGATCATGAAGATCACCATGAGGAGCATCATCACGTCGATGAGACTCACGACGTTGATCTCCGCATTCAGTGGCGTCCGTTCTCCGCGACGACGATGCATGCTGCTAGATCCTCCCCTCGCGAACCATCAGCGCGATGAGCTCGGAGCCGAAGCCTTCGAGCTCACTGTCCAGCCGATTCACGCGGTTCGCGAAGATGTTGTACCCGAACACCGCAGGAATGGCCACGGCCAGCGCGGCCGCGGTGGCGATCAGCGCCTCTCCAATACCCGGCGCTACCGCCGCGATGTTCCCTGAGCCCTGCGTCGCGATGCCCGTGAAGGCCGAAATCACGCCGAGCACGGTACCGAGCAGCCCGATGAGCGGGCTCACTGAACCGATCGTCGCGAGCGACGCCACGAACCGCGACAACGAATCGCGCTCCGCGTTCGTCTCCGCGTCGAGCACGAGGCGCAACGCTTCGACCTGTGACCCGCTGAGCCGCGCCGTTCGCTCGGCCGACGCCGCCAGCGCGGGCTTGGTCTGCGACAGAAACTGCACCGCGCGGTTGAACACACGAGTGAACGGGCTCGCCTTGGCGTGCTTCGCGAGCGTCGCGACCTCCTCGAGCGACTGCGCACGATCGAAGCTCCGGATGAACGCGTTGGCTGCGCTGCGCACACGCCGGAATTCCACCCACTTGCCGAACATCACCGCCCAGCTGAGCAGCGACAGCACGGCGAGCAGACCAAGCACGATCTTCGTCACAAGCGTCGCGTTCTGGATCATCTCCCACGGCGTCGTGGGGACGGCCCTGCCGACCTGAAGGTACGCGAGCACGATCACGTCGGTTGACGCTCCCGCCCGAACCGCGCGGCGAAAAACGCGAACGTCTCCTCGAGTCCCGTATGGAGGTCGACACGTGGTGTCCACCCGAGCTCGCGCTTCGCCTTGTCGATGTTGACGGCGGATCGCTCCTGCTCGCCCGGCCGCGCGGGCGCGAGATGCACCGGAACGTCGGAACCGGCACTACGCTGCAACGCGGCCGCGAGATCGACCACCGACGTTTCGACGCCGGTGCCGATGTTGAACCCGCGCGCGTCGAGCCGCCCCGGCGCGGGCAGCGTTCGCGTTGCCGCGGCAAGGTTCGCCCGCGCCACGTCTTTCACGAACACGTAGTCGCGCGTCTGCGATCCATCACCGAACACGGTCAGCGGCTGCCTCGTTAGGATTCGATTGCAGAATATGGCGACGACTCCCGCCTCGCCGTGCGGATCCTGACGAGGTCCGTACACATTCGCATAACGAAGCGCCACGGTGTCCACGCGGTGCACGCGCGCGTAATACGCGAGATACAGCTCCGCGCTCAACTTCGCGATTCCGTACGGCGACTCCGGGTCCTTGGGGAAGTCCTCCACGTTGGGCGGCGTCACGAAATCGCCATAGAGCGCGCCGCCAGTCGATGAGAAGATGAACCGCGTCGGATGTCCCGAGGCACGCACCGCCTCGACCAGGTTCAGAGTGCCGACGACGTTGATGGTCGCGTCGAACCCCGGATTCGCGACGCTCTTTCGCACGTCGATCTGCGCGCCGAGGTGCGAGATCACGTCGAACCTCCCATCGCGAACAGCGCTCGCCGCGTCAGCGCTCGTGAGGTCCAGTTCCAGGAGACGCGCGCGTTCCGGAAGATTTTCGCGGCGCCCTGTTGCGAAGTTGTCGAGGATCGTGACGTCGTACCCGTTCTCCAGATACAGGTCGGCCACGTGAGAGCCAATGAATCCGGCGCCGCCGGTGACGAGAGCGCGCGGCACGTCAGCGGACCTCGATCGTTGCGAGATGGCGAATCATTCGATTAGGCAGGCGTGAGTTGGTCGGACGATGGCAAACCTCGGTCTTTTGCCACGAGTCGGACGTGCGTCAGGTCACTCTTGTGACGCGCGAGCCCACCAATGTGCAAACGGCGCCGAGGCCGAAGCCGCGGCGCCGCTGCGCCATCGATCCTGTCATGAGGGCGATCGCGGACGTCACGGTCGCCCTAAGATAACCGGCCCCTGGGGTTCAGGGCATCTTGGCGGTCACGCGCGCGTGCGTGCCCTGTTCGATCGAATCGTATCTCTGATCGACGATGAGGGCAGTCGCCCCCTGTGGTGTCACCCGGACGATCTGCGCAATGGCGATCTCGGATTCTGGTAAGACTACACCATAGGGGGACATGTGACGCGGGCGATAGAAGCTGATCTGATCGCCCGCTCGCATGCCCGGCGCAGCGGCCACGACCACATACGACTGAAGCGACGGCAGCACCGGTTCGCTCTTAAGCCAGAGCACGAACGTCTCGGCGCCATCATTCACCGCCGCCGGGCGGCCCGCGCCGGCCGGCGACGGATCCATCGGGACGAGCTGATCGCCGATCTGGACCGGCTCGAAGCGGGCCACGACACGCGCCTCGGCCGCCTGGCCGGGCTGCGCCCGCTCAATGACGACGATGCCCGTCGGCACCATGACCTGGCCGAGGCCTTGGAGCATAGGGCCCGGGCGGGCGGACACGTAGCGCGTGCCGGCAGCCGCGGACATGCCGGCGGGCACGGTCACGAACACGCGTTCGTACGACTGCAGTGGCCGCTCGACGTCCGTGAGCGGGATAGCGGGCACGTCTCCGGTTCCGACGATCAGGCCGGCGTTTGCCGGTCCGCCCAAACGATCGACCCACGGTGCGGCGTAATACTCGCCCGGTCGAACCGTATTCGGCGATTGCACCGGGCCCGCCTGCCAGGACGAGGCCAGCGCGACGTCCATGTTTGATTGCTGTGCCGAGGCGAACGTGGGGGCCATCACGGCCCCCACGAGTGCAATCGCCAGCTGGCTAGAACGGAAGATCGTCATCCTCATCATTCAACGCTCCGGGAAAGTCCTCGAAGTCCTCGCCGGCTGCGCCCGCCGCGCTCTTTGCGCGCTCGGGTGCGCGGCTGCGACTCATTCCGGAACCTCCCTCGGAGTCGTGACTGTCGCCGCCGCCGCGGCCGCCGCCCAGCATGATCAACTCACGGACATTGATCTCCGTGCTGTACCGGGTCTGGCCATCTTTGTCTGTCCACTGCCGGTACTCGATGCGTCCCTCGACGTAAATCTTGTCGCCCTTCTTGACGTACTTCTCGACGATGTCCGCGAGTTGCGAACCTTTGGTGTTCCAGACCACACAGCGGTGCCATTCCGTTTTTTCCTGACGGTCGCCCGACTGGTTGTTCCAAGAACGACTCGTGGCGAGCGAAAAGGTTGCAACGCGGTTGCCACCGGTGGTGGACCGGATCTCGGGGTCGGCACCGAGGTTCCCGATCAACGTCACCTTGTTCAAGCTTCGGCTCACAGTTCCTCCTGGCGAGTGATGAAGTGCTCGCCGCGGAAAGTAGGGGTCAGAGCCGACACGCCCGCAAACAAATCGGTGCGCGTCAAGCAGTTTGGTTGCGAGTGGCGAATAGGCGCTGCAAGGCAGGTCACAATTCGCGTCGAAGCACCAGCGCGTCTTCGACGGGCTTACGGTAATACTTGGCACGCCGCCCGGCCACCTCGAAGCCGCGCGACGCGTACAGGGCCCGCGCTCCGGCATTCGACTCGCGGACTTCGAGAAACACGACGTGGGAGTGCCGCTCTTTCGCGATGTCGAGCGCGTGATCGAGCAGACGCGCGCCAACGCCGGCGCGCCGAACGTCGTTAGCCACCGCCAGGTTCGCAATCTCGGCTTCGTCGACGACATACCACGACACCACGTAGCCGAGCACACGGCCGCTCACGGCATCCTCGGCGACCGCAAAATGCACGAGGGGATTCCCGAACAGTGCGCGAAACGAACCGGGAGACCAGGGATCGCCGAATGCGCGCCGTTCGATGGCGGCAATGTCGTCGACGTCGTCACGCCGGGCTCCTCGAATCACGAAGTCGCGACGCGGCAACGCAGGGCTCGCGTGCGCCCTCGTGTCGGTCATCCGGTCGTCAGCGCGCGCCCGTGCGCCGCCTCCCATTTCACCTGCGCCTCGGCAAGCCGTCCGTAGTTAGGCTCCCAGGTCGCGAGGTCCGCCGCGGCCGGCCACGGTGCGAGACTCCCGAGCTTCGCGACACCGCGCGCGTGCGGACTGACCACCAGTTGTTCGGCTGGGCCGACAGGTCGAGCGGCGTGCTCGCGCGCAAACTCACCGAGCGCGGCACGCGCGAGCAGCGTGGTGGATGATTCCGTCGTGATCGCGCGATCGGTGATGGAGAACGCACAGGCAAACACGTCGCCACGCATGGCGTCGAGCACCGCCACGTAGCGGCCAGGCGTCACGACAGGCTCCGCGCCGGCCACGATCAGCAGCAATGACGACACGGGATGCAGCGGCGTGCGCGCGCTCAGCGCAAGTCCCTTCGCGATCGCGCCGGCGATCCGCAGGCTCGTGAAGCTGCCCGGCCCTTCGCCGCACGCCACCCGGTCGATCGCGTTAGGCGCGATGCCTGCCTCGGCCAGCGCCTCCGCAACCGCGGGCATCAGTCGCTCTTCGTGGACACCACGCATCGCTGTTTCGCGCAAAGCCACCACGACGCCGTCGCGAATCACGGCCACGCTGCCGGTATACGTCGATGCCTCGAGCGCGAGCGTAATCATGTCAGCCGGCGAGCAAAACGCGGCGATCCGGGTCGACCTGAGCGTGCTCGAGATCGATCGGCACGTGGCCGGCGGGAATGAGATCGCCCGCACGCTCCGGCCACTCGACGATGACCAGCGCGTGCGACGTAGAGATCTCGTCCCACCCGATGTTGACGAGCTCGGACGGCCGCTGAATGCGGTAGAGATCGAGATGATAAACGGGCGACCGCGGCGCGTCGTATCGGTGGACCAGCGCGAACGTCGGGCTGGTCACCGGCTCCGTCACGCCATAGCCCGCGCAGATCGCCTGCGCGAGCGTCGTCTTTCCAGCGCCCAGGTCGCCGGCCAGCGTGATGATGAGCGGCGGCCTGGCGGCCCGACCCAAGGCCTCACCCCACGCGACGAGCTCCTCGCGCGTCATCGCGACACGCCCGCGCACTGCAAGCGCCGGAACGAGATGGTGGAACTGTTGCACGGGCGTGTGTGGAAGATCAGGTATTGGCGCGAATGTCGGCGAATGCACCGCGGGAACGCGCCACGTTCCCCGCCCCCTTGGCTTTCAGTTCGAAGAGCTGATCGCGAAGGCGTGCCGCCGTTTCGAAGTCCAGGTCCGCCGCGGCGTCGCGCATCTCGCGCTCCAGCCGCTCGATCGTCGCGGCGCGGTCCTCCTCGCCGTACGACGCCGCCGCTTCCGCCACCTTCCGTGCTGCCCGCTCGCGCCCCTCGCGCTCCGCGCGCGCATCGGCCACGCGCGTGATGAACCGCACCTGCTCGACGCTCTTCTCGACGCCGCGGGGCACGATGCCGTGCGCCTCATTATGCTCGCGCTGCATCTCGCGTCGCCGCCCCGTCTCCTCGATGCACCGCTGCATCGAACCGGTGATCCGGTCCGCGTAGAAGATCGCTCGCCCACCAACGTGGCGCGCCGCGCGGCCCACCGTCTGGATCAGCGATCGATCACTGCGCAGGAAGCCCTCCTGGTCGGCATCCAGGATCGCGACCAGGGAGACCTCCGGCATGTCGAGCCCTTCGCGGAGCAGGTTGATGCCGACCAACACGTCGAACTCGCCGAGGCGCAGCCCGCGGACGATCTCCATCCGCTCGATGGCGTCGATGTCCGAGTGCATGTACCTAACGCGGACGCCCATCTGCTGCAGATAGTCCGTCAGGTCCTCGGACATGCGCTTCGTGAGCGTAGTGACCAGGACGCGTTCACCGCGCCGCTCACGAATCCGAATTTCGTTGAGCAGGTCGTCCACCTGCCCGCGCACCGGACGCACCTCGATCTCCGGGTCGAGCAGCCCCGTGGGACGAATGATCTGCTCGACCACCACGCCCTCGGAGAGTTGGAGCTCGAGCTCTGCCGGTGTGGCGCTCACCATGAGAGCGCGCGGCGTGAGCGCGAGGAATTCGTCGAACACGAGCGGCCGGTTATCCAGCGCGCTGGGCAGCCGGAATCCGTAGTCCACCAGCGTGAGCTTTCGCGCCCGGTCGCCGTTGTACATCCCGCGCACCTGCGGCAGGGTCACGTGCGACTCGTCGACGACCACGAGAAAGTCTTCCGGGAAGTAGTCGAACAGCACGGCCGGCCGTTCGCCGGCGGCACGCCCCGAGAGATGTCGCGAGTAGTTCTCGATGCCCGCGCACGTGCCGATCTCCAGCATCATCTCGATGTCGAAGTGCGTGCGCGACTCGAGTCGCTGCGCCTCGAGCAGCTTCCCATCGCGCCGCAGGACCTCCAGTCGCTCGCTCAGCTCCTGCCGAATCTGGGCGACGGCCCGCTCGATCGTTGGCCGCGACGTGATGAAGTGTTTCGCCGGATAGATCGCGGCGCGCTCGAGCACCGCGATCGTCTCGCCCGTGATGGGGTTGATCTTGGAGATGCGCTCGATCTCGTCGCCCCAGAGCTCGACACGCACGCCCTGTTCTTCGTACGCGGGCAGGATCTCGACGGTATCGCCCCGGACGCGGAATGTGCCCCGCTCGAACGCTACATCGTTGCGGCTGTACTGAATGCCCACGAGCGCGCGCAGGATGTCGTTGCGCGGAATCGTCTGCCCCTTCTGCAGGCTGACCATCCGCTCCCGATACTCGATCGGGTCGCCTAGGCCGTAGATCGCGGAGACCGTGGATACGATGACCACGTCTTCGCGCTCCATCAGGCTCGACGTGGCTCGCAACCGCAGGCGGTCGATGTCCTCGTTGATCGAGGCGTCCTTCTCGATGTACGTATCGCTCGACGGCACGTAGGCCTCGGGCTGATAGTAGTCGTAATACGAGATGAAGTACTCGACGGCGTTCGTCGGGAAGAAGCTCTTGAGCTCCCCGTAGAGCTGCGCGGCGAGCGTCTTGTTGTGCGACAGGACGAGCGTCGGCCGGCCCAGGTTCTTGATCACGTGGGCCACCGTCATTGTCTTTCCCGATCCGGTGACGCCAAGCAGCGTCTGGAATCGATCTCCGCGCTCCAGACCGGCGCTCAGCTCCGCGATCGCCTTGGGCTGATCGCCCGCCGGTTGAAACGGCGACTGGAGCACAAACTCGGCGCGAGGCATGGCCGCAATATAATGCGCCGCCTCGGAGTTTGTTCGGGCCGCTAACGGTTGCTAGCCGTCGCCATTGTCGGTCGAGATGCGCTCGCGGCGTGCGACTTCGGTAATGCCTTTCACGCGGCGCGTGGCTTTGATGATCTTCTGGAGGTGCGCAAGGTTCTCCACCTCGACGAGCGCCGACCCGTTCACGCGGCCATCCACCGTCTTGAGATCCATGCTTCGGATGTCGGTCCCTGCCCCGGAGACGGCACCGGCGATGTCGGCGTAGAGCCCGCGCCGATCGGTTCCCTCCAGCGCGAGCCTAACGACGAACCGCTCGCCCTCCTGCTGCTGCCAGTCGATCTCCAGGCGACGTTCCGGCTCGTGCGCCAGCATGAGGAGGTTCGGGCAGTCGGCGCGGTGGATGCTCACCCCGCGCCCGCGGGTCACGTATCCCACCACGCTGTCGCCGGGCACCGGCTGGCAGCACTGCGCGTAGCGCACCATGAGGCCGTCGGCACCCTGGATGCGAATGCCCTTCGGGGTGCCGCGCATGCGCTCCACGAGCCGCTCGATCGCGGTCGGGCGCGGCTGGTGTTCGGGCGACGTCTCGAGGTCCGGCCGCGCCGCGGCGAGCACCTGTCCGATGTGAAGGTCGCCCTGGCCGATCGACGCGATGAGATGGTTCACGTCGTTCAGGTTGAACGCCTTCGCCGCCTTTTCCAGGTCGCCGTCGTCCAGCTTCGGGAGCCGGCGCCGCTTGAGCTCACGCTCGAGGATCTCGCGGCCGAGCTTCGCGGACGTCGCGTGCTCCTCGTGCCGGAGCCACTGCCGGATCTTGTGCCGCGCTCGACCCGTGCGCACGTGCGCGAGCCAGTCACGACTCGGCCTCGCGTTAGGCGAGCGGATGATCTCGACCGTCTCCGAATTCTTGAGCTGTCGAGAGAGCGGCGCGATCCGGCCGTTCACCTTCGCGCCCGAACAGTGGAGCCCGATCTCCGTGTGCACGGCGAACGCGAAGTCGATCGGAGTGGCGCCCTTCGGCAGCTGGATGACGTCGCCGGTCGGCGTGAACACGAAGATCTCGTCCTGGAACAGGTCGAGCTTCAGGAACTCGAGGAACTCGTCCGGGGTCTTCGCGTCGAGCTGAACCTCGAGGACCTGACGGAACCAGGCGAGGTGTCGGTCCAGCTCGTCCGACGACTTGCTCCCGTCCTTGTAGAGCCAGTGCGCCGCGATACCGAATTCCGCCGTGCGGTGCATCTCACGCGTCCGGATCTGGATCTCGAACAGCTGCCGTGCGGGACCGAACACGGTCGTGTGCAGCGACTGATAGCCGTTCGACTTCGGCTGCGCGATGTAGTCCTTGATCCGCTCCTGGAGCGGCGTCCAGCCGTCGTGGATGACGCCTAACGCGTGGTAGCAGTCCGGGACGCTGTTCACCAGCACGCGAATCGCGAGCAAGTCGTAGATCTCATCGTACGGCTTGTCGCGCTTCTGCATCTTCTTGAAGATCGACCACAGGTGCTTCGGGCGCCCGGTGACGTCGACGTCCTTGATGCCAGCGGCCTTGAGCGACCGCTCCAGCGGATCGCGCATGCGCGCGATGAGGTCCTCGCGCTCGCCGCGCTTCTGTGCGACCAGCTTCGCGAGCGCGCGATAGTCATCCGGCTCGAGATGCTTGAACGCCAGGTCCTCGAGCTCCCACCGCATCTTCGCCATACCGAACCGGTGCGCGAGCGGCGCGTACAGGTCGCGCGTCTCCTGCGCAATGCGGCGGCGCTTCTCCGGCGCCAGCCAGTCGAGCGTCCGCATGTTGTGCAGACGGTCCGCGAGCTTGATCAGGATGACGCGAACATCCTTCGCGATCGACAACAGCAGCTTGCGGTAGTTCTCGACCTGGCGTTCCTGCGTCGAGTTGAGCGGCAGGTTCCCGATCTTCGTCAGCCCATCGACGATCTGCGCGATTTCTTTTCCGAACTCGCGCTCGACGTCCGCGACCGTGATGTCGGTGTCTTCGACGACATCGTGGATCAATCCACTCGCGACCGTGACCGAATCGAGCTGCAGGTCGGCGAGAATCCGGGCGACCTCCACGCAGTGGGACAGGAACGGCTCGCCCGACAACCGCGTCTGCCCGGCGTGCGCGCGCTCGCTGTACTTGTACGCGCGCAGCAGCAGCTCCTGATCGAGCCCCTCACGCAGCGGTGTCGCTGGGCTCGTCCACCCCGGGATCGTGATCGGCGTTGGTGCGGTCGACGTCATCTACAAGAGTCCCGCTTCGGCGAAGCTCACATACCGGCCGCGCCCGATGATCACGTGGTCGTGGACGGGAATGTCCAGCAACCGACCCGCGGCGGCGAGCTGCTCGGTCACCACGCGGTCGTCAGGTGAGGGCGTAGGATCCCCGCTCGGGTGATTGTGCACGAGTATCACCGCGGCTGCGCGCTCGGCGATCGCTTCGCGAAACACCTCGCGCGGGTGAACCAACGAAGAATTGAGAATGCCTCGCGTAACGGTCACGTCGCGCTCCAACCGGTGCTGCGAGTCGAGCACCGCGACGTGAAACTCCTCCACCGGCAAATCCTCCAGTCGCGGCGAGAACACCGCAAAAACGTCCCGTGGTGACCGCATTGGCGCGCCGTCCTCACGTTCCTCGCTCGCGGCGCGCCGGCCCAGCTCCAGCGCGGCGTGCACCGCGACCGCGCGTGCCGATCCGATCCCCGCGAGCTTGGTGAGCGCTGCGACCGGCTGACCAGCGATGCGGCGCAGAGAGCCGTCTGCCCATACAAGCACTTCGTGCGCCAGCCCAAGAGCCGATCGTCCCGCCCCGCCGCTCCCGACGATGATTGCGAGCAACTCGGCTGAGCTCAGCGCGTGAGCCCCGTGCGCCTTGAGCCTTTCTCGCGGGCGCTCGGCACGCGGTAACTCTCGAATACTAAGTCCTTTCGGCGCATTCTGTCGAGCGCCGGCTATCACGTCCAGCGAAGACTGCACGGAGAACCCCAGTGGTTTGAGATGCTCCATACGTACGCGACGCGGCCGTAGACACTGCCATCGGTCGAACGCCGCCGCAGGTATCCGCGCGCGACACAGGCGGTCCCGAGTTGTGCGATGCGACAACCCCCCGAACGGTGTCGTGCACCGGCCGGGGGGCCTCGCGTCGGATCACGATGGATCCAACGAATACCGCGAAAACGTCAGGGCTTCGGCTTACTCATCTGCGCCTTCATTTCGTCGCGATTCTTGTCGAACGTCTTCTGCTGGTCCGGGGTCAGGACGTTGCGAATAGCGGCGTACTCCTTCTGCATGACCTCCCTCCCCTTCGCGCGCGTAGCCGAGTCCGGCGGTGTGCCCGCCTGCATCGGCGGCATCTCCGCGCGGAACGCTTTCTGGATCGAGTCCACGGACGCCTGCTGCTTGGCGTCGAGCGTGATCCCCTGCATCAGCCGCTGCATTCCGCGGCCGCCGCCCTGACCACCGCCGCCCTGTGCGTACGCGGCCGGCGCGGCGAGCGCCATCATACCAACGAGCGCTGCGATTCGCGTGAGCTTCATGAGTACATCTCCGAAGTTCAATGTCGTCGAGGGATTCTCTTGGAACACCCGAAACCAAACTCGCCGACATAAACCGCTCATAACAAGCGAACTAGAGATTGGCGCCGTGGCACTTCTTGAATTTCTTGCCCGAACCACACGGACACGGATCGTTGCGTCCAACGTTCGACCAGTCGCCAGTCGCGTTCGCCGCACCGGGGACTCCGGGTGCGCTCGCGGTCGGATTCAGTGACCGCGTGCGCCCCGCGCCCACGATCACCGGGTCCTGTCGCGCCGCGGCCTTCTTCTTGGGCGGCTCGGCCGGACCGACATCCATGACCTTCTCATCTCCCTCCGGGGCGGCCCCTGCACCATCGCCATTCTCGGTCGGGTGAGCGGTCGCCGCCGGCTCTTCTTCCGGAATGTCCTCCAGGATGCCTAACGCGTTGTAGCGCTTGGTCGGCTTGTGAGGCGCCTCGGCCTGTCGGGGCTTCGACCCATCGCCGTTTCCGCCGGACGGCTGTCCATACTCGCCGGGCTGCGGCTGCTGGAACACCAGCTGCGCGCGGAAAAAGCGCTCGGTGAACGTGTTGAAGATGTCGTTCATCAGATCGACGAACATCGAGTACGCCTCCTGCTTGTACTCGATGAGCGGATCCTTCTGGCCCCATGATCGGTAGTGGATCGCGTTGCGCAGCTGGTCGAGATCGTAAAGGTGATCCTTCCACTTCTCGTCCAGCACGTTCAGCATGACGAGCGAGAGCAGCCGCCCCGAGAAGCCGTTGCCTTCCTCGTCCTTGACCCGATCCAGCTCTTCGAGCTTGGCCGCGAACTGGCGCCGCCCCGCTTCGATGGACGCGGTGCGTGCTCCATCGACAGTCGTCGGCGGATCGTTCCCCTCGAACTCCGGCACCGTGAGCAGGTAATGCATCAGCATTTCCTGCTTCAGCAGCGACAGGTCCCACGCCTCTTCGGACTCCAGATCGACCAGTCGGTCGTCGACGCGCTTCGTGAGCGCCTTGTCGACCATCTTGAGTGCTTCGCCCTTCAGCTCCTCCCCACCCTCGAGCGCGAATGATCGCAGCGAGTAGACCACTTCGCGCTGCTGGTTCATCACGTCGTCGAAATCGAGCAGGCGCTTTCGAGACTGGAAGTTCTGCAGCTCGACGCGCTTCTGCGCCTGTCCAATGGATCGCGTGATGAGCGCGTGTGTGAGCACCTCGCCTTCCTGCGCGCCCATGCGGTCCATCAGCTTCGCGATGCGCTCGGAGCCGAACAGTCGCATGAGGTCATCTTCGAGCGACAGGAAGAACTGCGACGCACCCGGATCGCCCTGACGACCCGAACGCCCGCGCAGCTGTCTGTCAATACGGCGCGACTCGTGCCGCTCCGAGCCAATGATGTGGAGCCCGCCGTCCTCGACCACCTCTACGAGCTCGTTGTCTGCATTCTTGCGCTGCGACGGCTTGGGGTCCGTCACGCCCGGCCCAAGTTTGATGTCGGTTCCGCGGCCGGCCATGTTGGTCGCGATCGTCACTCCGCCCGGCTGCCCTGCCTGCGCCACGATCTCGGCTTCACGCTGGTGATACTTCGCGTTCAGCACGTTATGCGGGAGCCCCGCGCGCTTGAACATGCGCGACAGTGTTTCCGACACGTCGACGCTCACGGTTCCCACGAGCACCGGGTAGCCGAGCTTGTGGAGGCGCTCGGTCTCTTCCATGATCGCGTTGTACTTCTCGCGCCGCGTCTTGTAGACGAGGTCGTGCCGATCGTCGCGGACCATCGGCTTGTTCGTCGGGATGACTGCGACCTCGAGACCGTAGATCTGATGGAATTCCGATTCCTCGGTTTCCGCCGTACCCGTCATGCCCGACAGCTTCTCATACATGCGGAAGTAGTTCTGAATGGTGATGGTCGCGAGCGTCTGCGTCTCGCCCTTCACCTGAACTCCTTCCTTTGCCTCGACGGCCTGGTGCAGTCCTTCGGACCATCGTCGGCCGGGCATCGTGCGGCCGGTGAACTCATCGACGATGAGAACCTGGCCTTCCTGAATAACGTAGTTGACGTCCTTCTCGTACAGCGCGTGGGCGCGGAGCAGCTGATGCACGATGTGCAGCCGCTCGCTCTTCATCGCGTACTCGCGCTCGATCGTCTGCCGCGCGTCGATCTTCGCCTGCGCCTCCATCTCGGGATCGTGCTCGATCCGGTGGACCTCGCTCGAGATGTCGGGCAGGACGAACGCCTCGTGATCGTTAGGCGACATCTCGTCCACGCCGCGATCCGTGAGGTGCACGGTGTGACCCTTCTCGTCGAGGACGAACAGAAGGTCGTCCTCGATCTCGCGGTACTGCTGCTTGGCCGGCGGCAGCTTGCGATCGGCGATGTGGTCGAGCTCCATTTTCTGCACGAGCTGCTTCACACCCGGCTCGAGCAGCATCTTCATAAACCGCTTGTTCTTCGGCGCGCCGAGCTGCGCCTTGTACAGCAGCAGCGCGGCCCTGTCGGTGTCCTTGGCCTCGAGCGCGCGCTCCCCTTCGCCAACGAGCTGGTTGGCGAGGTCCGTTTGGCGTCGCACCAGGCGTGAGACCGCCGGGTTGTGCTGGGCATACTCGGCATCGGTGTCATTACCCACCGGGCCCGAAATGATGAGCGGCGTCCGCGCCTCGTCGATGAGGACCGAGTCGACTTCGTCGACGATCGCGAAGATGTGGCTCCGCTGCACCCGCTGATCGAGCGAGACCACCATGTTGTCGCGCAGGTAGTCGAACCCGAACTCGTTGTTCGTGCCGTACGTGATGTCGCACTCGTACGCCGCGCGACGCGCCTGCGTGCCGGGCTCCGTATCGTCCAGGCACCCGACCGTGAGGCCGAGGTAGTTGTACAGATGCCCCATCCACTGCGAGTCGCGGCGAGCCAGGTACGAGTTGACCGTCACCAGGTGGGCGCCGCGCGCCGGAAGCCCATTGAGGTACAACGGCAGCGTCGCGACGAGCGTCTTGCCTTCGCCCGTCGCCATCTCCGCGATCTTGCCGAGGTGCAGCTCGATGCCGCCCATGAGCTGGACGTCGTAGTGGATCATGTTCCACTCGAGCTCCTGGCCGGTGACGGATACCTTCGACCCGACCAGGCGTCGCGCGCCCTCGCGCACGGTCGCGAACGCCTCGGGCAGAATCTCGTCGAGCACCTCCGCGGTCGCCTCGCGCAGCTTCGCTTCGACGCCGCCGCGGCCGTCGGCACCACTCAGCTCGTTGTCGACGCGCTCCCGCTCCGCGGGGTCGCTCGTCGTCCGCTTCGCGAGCTTGAGACGCGCGACCTCATCCTCGAGCTCCTGCGTGCGCTCGCGGATGATGGACCGGAACTTCGCCGTCTGCCCGCGGAGCTCCTCCTCGGAGACACCCTGCAGTCGCGCGTAGTGTTCGTTGATCTCGTCGACGATCGGCTGGATGCGTCGTCGTTCGCGTTCGTGGCGGGTCCCGAAGACCTTGCCCAATACGCCTTTCAGCATGCGTTCCTCTATCGATACAGCCCGTGCGAGCCGATGTACTCGGCTACGGGGTCGGTGACGAACCCGTGGATCGACCGC
>JAJKIV010000179.1 GCA_021154285.1 Gemmatimonas sp.
AGCCGCGCGACGTTCCGAACGGCGTTGAGCGGCGTGCGAATCTCGTGATTGAGGTCGGAGAGGAATCGCGTCTTGAGCTCGTTGACACGCTCGAGGTAGACCGCGCGCTCGTCGAGCTCCGCGTACAGCGCCAGCACGCCGCGATTCGTTTCCGAGAGCTCCTGCGCGAGCCGGTCGGTCTCCGCCTGCTTCTCGCGGAGATGCGCGAGCGTGCGCGCGAGCTCCTGGCTCTGTGCCTGCATCTCGAGCAGCGGGTCGAGCGCGCTGGACGCGGCCACGGCGCCCATGGCGGCATTGATCGCGCTCGCCGTGGCGCGCACGGTGGCCGGGAGGCGCTTGCCGATCACGATCGCCGTTCCCTCGTTAGGCGACGACGCGGCGGAGAACGTGTCGGCCAGTCGCCGGGCGCCCATGATCCCGATGCCCAGCCCCGTCGATGACACGTAACGGCCATCGAGCACGTCACCGAGCCGAGCGATCCCCGGCCCGCGATCGCTCACCCGGGCGACGAGAGTCGCCGGTTCCTCGTGGTCGATCCAGAAGTCCACGCGCCCGCCACCGGCATACTGATACGCGTTGCGAGCAAGCTCCGAGACGGCGGTCGCGAAACGCGTCTGGTCCTGGGCGTCGAGCTTGAATTGGGTCGCGAGCTGACGAGCGCGTTGGCGCGCGAGCACCACATCATGCTCGCGCCCCAGGTCCACCGTCAGCAGCGTCGTCGTCTTCGACATGGACTGCGCTCCCATCATGCGGCCGGCCGGGCCGCCCGGACGACCACCACCAGCGAGTCATCGCGCCCTCGGGAATAGTCGCGATAGAGCACACCAGCCACAACGCTCGGGTCGCGGTTTGCGAGACCGGGGTACCGGGTCAGGTCCCACCGGCCGCTCAAGCCATCGGAGTGCAGGACGAGCAGAGCGCCAGCCGGCCAGTCGTAGGCGAACTCCTGAATCTTTCGCGCCTCATGGCCGGCGATCCCATTATACGACACGAGGCTCTTACTCTCACCCGGCGACACGAGCGATGCCGAGATGTTCCCGAGCCCGGCGTAGCGGACGGATTTTCCGGTCGTGTCGAGCTCCGCGATTGCCAGAGCCGCACCGCGTGTGGACCGCAGCGCGGCATGCACCTGAGCGACGATCTTCGCCGGCTGGTCGCCGGCCCGGTCCACGGCGACTTCCACGGCACGACGGGACGCATCGGCCGCGGACTGACCATGCCCGAGTCCATCGGCGACGGCAACCACCGCGCGGCCGCGGCCATCGACGGCGACGCCCCAATCATCGCCGCACGCCACCTCGCCCTGTTTCGGAACGCGGACCACGCCGACCTCGAATGGACGGTCGCGGCCGGCCGGTGCGGGACGCGCCATGCGCGCCACGAGCACCGTTCCGCTTCCAATCGACGTGTAGATGTCGAACAGGCTGGCCAGGCGCGACATGGCCCCGAGGCCGGTGCCTGAGCTCCCCGCCGTGGAGTACCCGTCGCTCAACGCGCGATCGAGATCGGAGATGCCGGGACCATAGTCGATCGCGACCAGCTCTACCCCCGCGGCTCCGCCGTCGCCTAACGATCTGAGCACGATCTGGCCGTGACCGGCGTGCTTCGTGATGTTGGTCGCCGCCTCCGACGCCAGGATCGCGAACCGCCCCGCGTCGGTCTCTGGAAGGCCGATCGCCGCGGCTATCGCGTTGGCGCTCCGGCGCGCCTCGCCGACCTTGCTCGGATCATCAATGGCAACCGCCACCCCGGATTGGTAGTCAGGATACAGCGACACACTTACTTCCATCGCGTGATCACCACGCGCGTGCCCTCGCCAACTCGCGAGCTGATGTTGAAATCGTTCACGAGCCGCTTGGCTCCGCCGAGGCCGAGGCCGAGGCCGTTGCCGGTCGTGAAGTGATCCGTCAGTGCCTGCTGAATGTCCGGAATGCCAGGCCCCGTATCCTCGAAGACCACACGAAGGCCACGACGCGGACCTTCGACGATGAGCTCGAGGGTCGCGGTTCCCCCGCCGCCGTAGTCGATCGTGTTCCGCGCAATCTCGCTCGCCGCGGTCACCATCTTCGTCTGATCGACGAGCGAGAAGCCGGCTTCGATCGCCCACGTGCGAACGGCCTGGCGCACCGAGACGACGTCCGCTGCGGAGCGAAGCTCCAGCGTGTCACTCCGTGCGACCGGCATCCGCGTCGGGCAAGTCCTCAACGTCTGGGGTGGCCGACTCGAGCAGCGCCATTCCCTTGTCGACGTTCAGCGCGGTGCGCACACCAGGAAGATTCAACCCGAGCTCGACCAGCGTGATCGCGACGGCTGGCTGCATTCCAACCACCACCGTTTCGGCGTCGAGCACGCGAGCCATTGCCGCGATGTTGGCGATCATCCGGCCGATGAACGAGTCGACGATGTCGAGCGACGAGATGTCGATGAGGACACCTCTCGCTCCGGTCTCGCTGATTTTCGCTGTGAGCTCATCCTGCAGCTGCATCGCGAGCCGGTCGTGCATATCGACCTGAATCGAGACCAGCAGCAGGTCACGGAGCTTCAGAATTGGGATTCGGTCCACGCGCGAGTCTCCAGTCAGGCGCGGGGCTTGAGAGCCCGCTGACGCTGGCCGGTCATCTCGAGCGCCCGCCGGAAGGCGTCCGCGAGCGTTGCCTTGGTGATGACGGCACCAAGGTCGACTCCGAGATGCACGATCGTCTGGGCGATCTGGGGCCGGATCCCGCTGATGATGCAGTCGGCCCCCATGAGGCGGGCGGCCGTGACGGTCTTGAGCAGGTGTTGCGCGGTCAGCGTATCCACCGTCGGCACGCCGGTGATGTCGATGATCGCGATGTCCGCGCCGGTCTCGACGATGCGCTGCAGCAGCGACTCCATGACGATCTGCGTGCGCGCGCTGTCGAGTGTTCCGATCATCGGCAGGGCGAGAATGCCGTCCCACAACTTCACCACCGGTGTCGACAGCTCGAGCAGTTCCTGCTGCTGCCGCTTGATCACTTCCTCGCGGCTCTTTTGATAGACCTCGGTCGTATACAGGCCAAGCTTGTCGAACAGCTCGGTCGCCGACCATGTGACTGTCGCCAGCGTGTCCGCGTCGCCGCCGAGCTCAGTTCGGATACGGGCGAATAGCGGTCGCTTGAGCGATAAGACGAAGGTGGCCGTCTCGCTCGGCGAGAATCCCTGGAGGCCGCGCGACCGCGAGACGTCGCCGAGCATGTCGCGGACGCGCCCGAACGACGGCGCCTGGATGTCGGTGACGTGTCCGGCCTGCGTGGCTTGCTGGAGGAGATTGAGAAATTCCTTCGATTGGCCGCGGAGCTCCGTCTCGCTGATCTTCGACCCGGGACGGAAGGCGGTGAGCTGCTCCTTCAGCCACTCGTCGAGCAGTTCGGCTTCGTTCGTTTTCAGGATGCGTGGAATGACAGCATCGGTCGCTGCGCTCACAATCGTAGTCTCCTCGGTGCACGGCAGATCGCGGCGGCCGGCGTGCTGTGCGGCGGCCGCGGTCGGCGGTTCCAACAGTGTTGTTCGACGGACCGGTCGACGAAGCCGCGCAACTTACCCGCTGGAAGGGAGTCGTCGCCAGTCGAAAGCCACCTAAGCAGGTTTCGTGCGATCTCGCACTCGACTCTTTTTTGGAACCTTTCCCCGCGGATGGGAACTCATAAGGTAGTCGTCGTCGACTACCCCACCGCTTGTATCCCCGACCCAGCACACGCTGAGGAGCTGCGTCATGTACCGCTTCGCCGTTCGCGGCGCCATCGCCCTGGCCGTGATCGCGCCGCTCGCCGCGCTTTCCCGTCCGTCTTCGCATTCACCGATCGCGGTGCCGGAGGCGGCAGTCACGAGCTTGCCAGCCACACCCGGACTTCAGACCGTCGTGCTCGCGGGCGGCTGCTTCTGGGGGATCGAAGCGGTATTCGAGCACATCAAGGGCGTCACGGACGCCGTGTCCGGATACGCGGGTGGAACGAAGGAGCAGGCGGACTATGAGACCGTGAGCACCGGCACGACCGGCCATGCGGAGTCCGTGAAGGTGACGTTCGATCCGACCAAGGTCTCGCTCGAGAAGCTGCTGCAGGTGTTCTTCTCGGTGGCGACTGACCCGACGCAACTGAACCGGCAGGGTCCGGATGTCGGCCCGCAGTATCGGTCAGTCATTTTCTTCGCCGACGAGGAGCAGGCGCGCGTTGCGCGCGCCTATATCGACCAGCTGACGAAAGCGAAGGTCTATCCGCGGCCGATCGTCACGCAAGTCGTGAAGCTCCAAGGCTTTTACCCGGCCGAGGAGTATCATCAGAACTTTGCGGAGCGGAACCCGACGTATCCCTACATCGTGTACAACGACGCACCGAAGGTCGCCAATCTGAAGAAGCAGTTCCCGGATCTGTACCGGCAGGAGACGGCGTTGGCGGCTCGCGAGCACTGAGAAAGGGCAAACGACTCTGACCGCCGTTGCTCTATCCATTCTAGCGTAGCTTTGCCTCGAGCCTCCGCAACAGCGGGAGCAACGGATAAAGCGGATCTTGAACGGCGATCAGGCGGATCGCTCCGCTTGGAGAAAATCTCCTCCCGCAACGAGCCGTGATTTCTTTCGGAACAGCCCCGGGACGCTCATATCATGCGTCCCGAGGCTGTTCCCCATCAGTAAGCTCGTTGCGATTGGGACCGTCCCGTTTTCGGAGCGATCCCCGATTCTCAACGCTGAACTCGGCCGCTCGCCTCGCCCGCCACGAGCGCTTCGACCTCGGCCACCGACACGCGGTTGAAGTCACCGAGGATCGAATGCTTGAGGCACGACGCCGCCGCGGCGAACTCGAGCGCCCGGGCATCGTCGCCCGACGACAGCAAACCGTAGATCAGCCCAGCACCGAACGAATCACCGGCACCCACGCGGTCCACGATATCGGTGATGTCGTAGCGCCGGCTCACGAGAAAGTCCTTTCCGTTGTGCAGCACGGCGGACCAGCCGTTCCGGTCCGCACTATGGCTCTCGCGCAGCGTGATCACCTGCTTCTCGAGGTTCGGAAACTCCTCGAGCACTCGCGCGGCCATCGCGCGGTATTTGTCGGTCGCGAGCGAGCCCGACGCGACGTCCACGTCGAGCCGGATGCCTAACGCTTCCTGACAGTCTTCCTCGTTCGCGATGCCGACATGGACGTGCCGAACGAGCTCGCGCATCACGTCAGGCGCCGGTTTTCCATACTTCCACAGATTCTTCCGGTAGTTGTAGTCGCACGAGACGGTGATGCCTTTCGCTCGGGCGAGTCGCGCGCCCTCGATCGCCAGATCGGCCGCCGATTGGCTGATCGCCGGCGTGACTCCGGTGAGATGAAACCACGATGCACCGGCGAGCACCGCGTCCCAGTCGAAGTCGCCGGGCTTGGCGGTAGCGATCGCCGAGCCTGACCGATCGTACACGACTTTCGACGGGCGCTGATTCGCGCCGGCCTCGAGAAAGTAGGTCCCGAGACGCGACCCTTGTCGGCGAACGCGGCTCGTGTCGACACCGAACCGCTGCAGCTCGCCGAGGCAGGCATCGCCAACGGGGTTCTCGGGGATTGCCGACACGAACGACACCGGCACACCGAACTGTGCGAGCGACACCGCGACGTTGGCCTCGGCCCCGCCAAACGACGCCTCGAGCGACGACGACTGAAACAATCGCTCGAATCCCGGCGATTTCAGTCGAAGCATCACCTCTCCAAACGTGACCACCCGAGCATTCGTCGTCATGCTCGGCCGCCTGCCGCCACGCTGTTTGCAATCGCCACTGCCGCTCGCGTCGTGTCGCGAATTCGGTCGAACTGCCCGGCGGCGATCCAGTCGTTAGGTGCCATCCACGAGCCGCCACACGCGACCACACGCGGGAAGGCCAGGTACGACGCGAGATTCGACGGGCCGATGCCGCCCGTCGGCATGAACGACACCGTCGTATACGGCGCGGCGACGGCCTTGAGAAAGGGCAGACCGCCGATCGGCTCCGCCGGAAAGAACTTGAGCACGGACAACCCGGCGCCTAACGCCATTTCGATCTCGGTGGGCGTGCACACACCGGGGAATACCGGGAGGTTCACGCTCTGACAGAACTCCACCATGCCGGCGTTGAACCCGGGTGCCACGATGAACCGCGCTCCGGCCCCGCGCGCCTCGGCCGCCTGTGCCGGTGTCAGCACCGTCCCTGCCCCCACCAACATGTCCGGCAGCTCGCCGACGATGCGCCGTAGCGCCTCCACCGCGCGAGGCGTTCGGAGCGTGACCTCCGCGCACGGCAGCCCGCCATCGATCAACGCACGCGCGAGAGGGAGCGCATCGTCAGGGTCATCGATCACGATCACGGGAAGGACACGCATGGCCGCAAACCGCTCGAGCACGGCGGAGTGAGCGGACGTGGTCAGAGAGGTCGTCACAGTCGGTACGCCTCCTTCGGAAGCTCGTAGGCGAGCGCGCGCGCCATCTCGCGGGCGTCACTCGGCTCGATGACGTGCCGGGCGACGAGGCCGCCCAGATAGTTCGCATCGACGCGACGGGCGAGATCATGGCGGGCGGGGATCGAGCAGAATGCGCGCGTATCGTCGTTGAAGCCAACCGTGTTGTAGATCCCGGCCGTCTCCGTGGTTCGCTGGCGAAACCGCATCATCCCTTCTATCGAGTCATGGAACCACCATGGCGGCCCGAGGCGCACCGCCGGATAGTGGCCGGCCAGCGGTGCCAACTCGCGCGAATACGTGGACTCATCCAGGGTGAACACGATGAGCGCGAAGCGCGGATCGGCGCCGTACGCATTGAGCAGGGGGCGGAGGTTTCGCGTGTACTCAGTCGTGACGGGAATGTCGCCGCCCACGTTAGGCCCGAAGCGTTCCGCGAGCGGTGTGTTGTGATCGCGAAACGAGCCGGCGTGGAGCTGCATCACAAGCCCGTCGGCTACGGACATCCGCGCCATTTCCATGAGCAGATGTGCCTCGAAGGCGCGCTGATCCGCCACGGTCGCCGAGCCGGCCAGCGCGCGCTCGAAGACGATGGCCGCTTCGTCGTGCTCGAGCCGTGCCGTATAGGGCTCGACGACGGCATGGTCGGTGGCCGTCGCTCCCATCGTCTTGAAGAACTCGCGGCGGTCCTCGAGGACGCGGATGAACGTGGCATAGTCCGATATCGGCGTCGACGCAGCATCGCCCAGCGCGGCGATTGCCTCGAGCCAACCCGGCGCGGCGATCTGAAAAACGGCGTCCGGTCGAAAGCACGGAAGAACGCGGCCCTTCCATCCCGATTCGCGAATGGCCTGATGGTGCTCGAGCGAGTCTGCGGCCGAGTCGGTCGTCACGAGCGCGTCGATCCTGAATCGGTCGAAGAGCGCACGTGGTCTAAACTCCGGCGACGCCAGCTTCTCCGTTATCTCGTCGTACACGGCGTCAGCAGAATCGGCGTCGAGTCGCGTGCGGACACCGAACACCTCGGCGAGCTCGTGATCCAGCCAGACCCTCGTGGGTGTGCCCCTCAGCAGGTAGTAGTGCCTCGCGAACGTGGACCAGATGCGCCGAGGATCGCGCTCGACACCACTGCCGTCCCGCGTTGGAACGCCAAGCTGCTCGAGGCCAACGCCACGCGAGTACAGCATGCGCAGGATGTAGTGGTCCGGTTGGAGGATGAGCGCTGTTGGCTCCGGGAACGGATCGTTGGTGGCGAGCAGTCGCGGGTCGACGTGGCCGTGCGGGCAGACCAGGGGCAGCTGGCTCGTTTCGTGGTAGATCTCGCGCGCGACTCGGCGGATGGCCGGATCGGGATCGAAGAATCGACCCGGATTGAGAGTCAGCCGCGAGTGAGATGCGGTCATCCTGGCGACAATATATTGTTGGCCTATGGTCGCCGTCATTCCGGACACGCTAGAGAGTCTCGTCGGGGCCGCACAGCGCGTCGCCGATGGTGAGGTGTCGCCAGTCGAGCTGACGTCCGCGTGTCTCGAGCGGATCGCGGGCATCGACGCGCAGGTGAACGCGTTCATCACCGTCACCGCCGATACCGCCGTGGACGAAGCGCGCGCCGCCGAGCGCGAGCGCGTTCGTGGCGAGGCGGCTGGACCGCTGGCCGGTGTGCCGATCGCGGTCAAGGACCTCTTCGACACCGCCGGTGTGCGGACCACTGCCGGCTCCAGCTTCTTTGCCGAGCGAGTTCCCGACCGAGACGCAGCGGTAGTGCAGAAGCTCCGCGCCGCGGGCGCGGTGTTGCTCGGCAAGCTCAATATGCATGAGTGGGCACTTGGCGTCACGAACGACAACCCGCACTATGGCGCGTGCCACAACCCGTGGGCACTCGATCGCATCACGGGCGGCTCGTCGGGCGGCTCGGCGGCGGCACTCGCGGCCGGCCTGTGCTTCGGTTCGTTAGGCAGCGACACGGGCGGGTCCATTCGCATTCCGGCGTCGCTCTGCGGCGTCGTGGGGCTCAAACCAACGTATGGCCGTGTGAGTCTCCGGGGAGTCGTTCCGCTCAGCTGGAGCCTCGATCACGCCGGACCCATGGCGCGGAGAGTGTCGGACGTTGCTCTCCTGCTCGACGTCATCGCCGGACCCGATCGCGGCGACCCGGGTTCAGTGGATGTCGCGGCAGACGACTACACGACCAGGCTGGACGACGGCATCTCCGGGTGGCGAATCGGCGTCATTGCCGATGAGTGGCTGGGCGACATCGAATCGAACGTGCACACGTTGGTGCGCAAGGCGACCCAAGTGCTTGCGTCGGCCGGAGCGCAGATCGAAGAGCTCGCAGCGCCGCAGCTGCCTGACGCCGCTCGGCTGAATGGCCTCATGACTACGGCCGACGCGGCCACCTTCCACCGCGAGCGGATGGAGAGCGCGCCTGACCATTTTGGGTCGGACGTGCTCGCGCGGTTGCGCCGCGGCGCGGGGTACGGGGCCACCGACTATGCGGACGCGCGTCGCCAACAGACGATTCTGCGTCATACGTTCTCGTCGTGGTTCGTCGAGCATGGCGGCATGTTCGACGCGGTGGTTCTTCCGACGACGCCGTGCACTGCCCCGCGCATCGCCGGCCTCGATGCCGTGGCTACCGCACCAGTGCTCACGCGCCTAACGGCCCCGTTCAACTTCACCGGCCTGCCCGCCCTGTCCGTTCCCTGCGGCCTAACGCCGGAAGGCCTGCCGGTCGGGCTGCAGATCGTGGGCGCGCCGTGGGCCGAGCGCCGTGTGCTGCGGGTTGGTCGGGCGTACGAGCTGGCGTCGGGTCAGGACGACATCCGACCGTGAACTCGAAGCGACAATTCTTCAAGCGTCGAACCGTGCGCCTGGCGGTCATCGGAATGCTGATGGCGCTCGGCGCGTGTCACCGTGCAGGACGCGCGGATCCGGTTGCCTCCGCGACGGAACGACGGGAGTTATTGCTGCGGCCCGATGCCGAGTACTGGAACGAGCCGTCGCCCGCCGAATACCGAGTGTCAGTCGAGACGACGAAAGGTACGTTCGTCATCGCCGTCACGCGCGCGCTCGCGCCGCGCGGTGCTGATCGATTTTATCGGCTGGTCCGCGCGGGCTACTTCGATGACTCGCGGTTCTTTCGCGTCGTGCCGGGATTCATTGCGCAATTCGGGATTCCCGGCGATCCCGCGATCACGCGAGTGTGGAAGGACCGCCGGATGCCCGACGACTCGGCGCGCGCGAGTAACGTGCGCGGGATGATCGCCTATGCGATGACGGGCCCGAACACGCGGACGACGCAGTTGTTCATCAGTCTCGTCGATAACAGCCGGATCGATGCGCAGGGGTTTGCGCCGATTGGGCAGGTCGTGTCAGGCATGGAGGTGGTCGACCAGCTCTATGGCGGGTATGGGGAGACGGCGGGTGGGGGCATGCGGGCGGGGAGGCAGGAGAGAATGATGAATGAGGGAAATCCGCATCTGGATCGAGATTTTCCGAAGCTCGATCGGATAGTGAGAGCGCGGGTAGAGAACTGAGGGACCGGCGACTGGCGCCTGCCGCCTGCCGCCAGTCGTTAGGCAGGAATAACTACTTGGCGAGCTGGATCATATCGTAGTACGTCTGCACCCTCCCCTCCTTCACCGCCTTCAGCGTCTCGAGCACCGACGAGAGCAGCTGAACCGAACGTGAGTTCGGGCTCCCCGGCCGGAAGCCGTTCCCGTTCGACAGCGACCGAATGAACGTGCTCGTCGAGTCGAGGGGGAGTGTCGCGACGTTCGCGTAGAAGCGCTGCCAGTCGTCGCCCTGTTGAAACAGGTACTGCTCCACGTTCGACGTGTAGAACACCGCCACCGTGGCACCGCGCTCCTTGAGATAGTTCCCGAGCATGCGAAGCGTCTTGTCGCCCGAAAAGTTGCCGACGAGCGGGACGATGAGGTTCTTCGCCTCGAGATCCTTCAGCAGCTGGAAGTTCGTCTCACTCGCCAGGTACGCGTGATTGTTCCCCTGGCCGTCGCTTTCCAGCATGAGCTGCGCGAACGACGGCCAGCGTCCGAACCCTCGGCCACCCCCGTTAGGGAACGCGTACGTGATGTCCGGACCAGCCGTCATGAACGCGCGATAGACGTAGTCCAGCGACTGCAGGTCAGCTGCCGAGAGCGCGAAGCCGTGGCGCTTCGTCAGCCATTGGGTGATGGCCGCGAGGTTGGTCGCGAACTGCACCGTGTCGGTCGGGACGTTGGCGAACGCGTTGAACAGTGCTTCGGGACTCGCATCGCCGTCGACGCCTTTTGGACGCGGCCGCGCGAACAGGAGCGACATGAATCCGGCACGGTCCGGCGCCATCTCGATCATCGCCTTGTACATGAGATGGTGGATCATGTTCTGGCGCCGGATGTCGACGATGAACGCGATCCGCGGCCTGAGCGCGACGAGGTAGGTGAAGTTCTGATCGGGAGCGACACCGACGTACACGCCGCCGGGGCGTATGGTGCGCTCGAGCTCCGGGATCACGTACTGAAACGAAGTCTCGTTCGAGACGAAGTTGTCGGACCGGAAAAAGCCGCTCGGCTCCGAGAGGTCGGTGATCAACCGCCAGAACGTCGAGTCGCTCAAACGGGCGGGAATCTCTGGCACCGCCGCCGCCGGCCCGGCCTGCGCGGCGGGAGTGACCGTCGCCGGGCGGCTGGACGCGCCGGACGATTTGCAGCTCGGCGCCAGACCGGCGATCGCGACGACGAGCGCGTGGCGCACTCGATACTGGAGCACCGAGAGACCTCTCGAGACGTTCGGGATCATTCTGTGTGCGTGCACGTGCTTCCGCCAGCGTCACAGCGCTCCTAGCTTGCCGCCACGTCGTGCCTGGACGAGCACGGTCACCGGGAGCCATTGCTCCGGCGTTCCGCAACTCGTGAGCCGTCACCGCCCGAGGAGCTCTGCTTGCAACCTTCCCCTGTGTCGACCGAGCCGGCGAGGGCGCCCGGCACCGGCGGGTCGTTAGGCGGCTATCGCTGGATCGCCGCTGGCGACGTCAACGCCTTCTTCGGGCTCATCCTCGACAACGTCGTCAACCTGGCGATCCTCGCCGGTATCCTCGTGGGCGCGTTCGGGTTCCCGACCGACGTCGTGTTCCGACGGATGTTCCCCGGTACCGCGCTCGGCGTGATGATCGGCGACCTCGCCTACACGTGGCTGGCGTTCCGCCTCGCGAAGCGCACGGGACGAACCGACGTCACCGCCATGCCGCTCGGGCTCGATTCCCCATCGACGATCGGAATGGCGTTCGCTGTCCTCGGCCCCGCGTTCGTGGCCGCGAAAGCACGCATGCCGGTCAACGACGCGGCCATTCTCGCGTGGCAGGTCGGCATGGCGTCGATGGTGCTCATCGGCGTCTTCAAGGTCGCGATGACATTCGTCGGTGATCGCATTCGGCGCCTCGTTCCGCAGGCGGGACTGCTCGGGTCGATCGGCGGTGTGGGCGTCGCGCTGCTCGGGACGCTGCAGCTCGGCGAGGTGTTCACCGAGCCAATTGCCGGCATGGTCGCGTTCGGGATCATTCTCTACGCGCTCGTCGCGCGCATCCGCCTTCCGCTCCGGGCGCCCGAAGTGCTCGCGAGCGTCGCGATCGGCGCGGGGATCTACTACGCCCTCGGCGCCGCCGGACTGCTCGTTCATCCCATCGTCGTACCCGAGGCAAACTTTCCGGTCGCGATGCCGACGCTCACGCTCGGGTTCATCCACGGCCTGCCGATCGTGCTGCGGGAGTACGTTCCACTCGCGCTGCCGTTCGCGATCCTGACGGTGATCGGTGGCATCGACGTGACCGAGAGTGCGCGCGTGGCTGGTGACGCGTACGAGACGCGCGACGTGCTGCTCATCGAAGCAATCGCGACGCTCGTGGCTGGCTTGTTTGGCGGAGTGAGTCAGACGACGCCATACATCGGGCACCCCGCGTACAAGGCGATGGGTGGACGCGCGGCGTACACGCTCGCGACCGGGCTCGTCGTCGGGCTCGGTGGCGTCTTCGGTTACGTGGCGTTCGTCGCCGGCGCGCTGCCACGACCGGTACTCGCCCCGATTCTCGTCTTCATCGGCCTGGAGATCGCGGGGCAGAGCTATCTCGCGCCGCCAAGGCGTCATGCGACGGCGGTGACGCTCGCGCTGCTGCCGTCGGTGGCGCAGCTGGTCGCGATCTTCTTGTCGCAGATTCAGAACGGGGCGCTGATGATGTCGGCGCTCGATCCCGCCGCGGCCGCGCGCGTGTCCGGGATCGCGAACGAGGCGTTCATCCACACGTGTGGCGTGATGGTCATGCTCGCCAACGGGTTCATCCTCACGGCGCTGTTGTGGGGGTCCGCTGCGGCGTTCCTGATCGACCGGCGCGTCGGTCCGGCGAGCGTGGTGCTGGTAGTGTGCGGTGTGTTGTCGTTCTTCGGGTTCATCCATTCGGTGTTGCCGTCGGGCGGTGTCTACCTCCCATGGCACCTAACGACGACGGTCTTGCCGTACCACTGGGCGATCGGCTACATCGGCCTGGCCGCGCTGGTGTACGTAATGTCGATGACCCGCGCGTTTCGCGAATCGGACCCGGTTCCTCAGGACGCTGTCGCATGACGTCAGTCATTCCAGATAGAGGTCCAGCGTTCCGATGCACCGGATTGCTCCGTAAGGGGTCAGACTCCTTACGGAGCGTTTGAATGCGAGTGCGATGGTTGACAGAGGTGATCGCGAACGGTTAATCGTTCCATAGAACCCACCCGCCAACCGTGACGCACCGCCTGACGACTCCGCTCTGCACGCATCGCCCTCGCCTCTCGGCGAAGGCGCAGACCGCGTGCGGGCCTTTGGGTCGTCCTTCCCGCAGTCACGTCACGCCGCTTCCCACCGCGGTCTCCGCCGATCGAATGCGCGGCGCCTGACGCCGGCGTCTCGATCCGCGTAAACCAGGGCTAACGGCCCGGGCCAGCGGCTCGGGCCGTTCGTGCGTCCCGCCCCTTCGCCGCTCTGGCCGCGACCACACCAGTCGCGACCGGCCACACGCATTCGCCTGACGCGAGCGCGCGCCAAACGACATTGGCCGCGCGCGTTACTAACCGGGAGCACGACCATGTCCGCCTTCTACATCACAACCGCCATCGAGTATGCCAACGGCGAGCCGCACGTCGGTCACGCCTTCGAGAAGATCGGCGCGGATGCCATCGCCCGATATCACCAACTCCGCGGCGACACCGTCCACTTGCTCGTCGGCACCGACGACCACGGGCTCAAGGTCGCACGCTCGGCACAGGCCGCGGGTCGCACGCCAGCGGAGCAGGCCGACCGGATCAGCGCGACATTCCGCCGCGCCTGGGACACGTTAGGCATCGGGTACGACCGGTTCGTCCGCACCAGCACCGCCGGCCATGCCGCAGGTGTACGAGCCCTCATCGAGCGGATCCTCGCCAGGCATCCGGACGTCTTCTACCAGAAGGCGTACGAAGGCTGGTACTGCGTGGGCTGCGAGTCGTTTCGCACGGCCCGCGAGCTCGACGACGGTCGGTGCGCGATCCATCCGTCGCTCGACATCGAGCGAGTGGCGGAGTCGAACTGGTTTTTCCGTCTGAGCGCGTTCCAGGAACAGTTGGCGACCTTCCTGACGGCAACGCCGGACTTCGTGCAGCCGGCTGCACGATACAACGAGGTGCTCTCGCTGGTCGAACGCGGCCTCGAAGACGTCTCGATTACGCGGGCGTCGCTCGACTGGGGAATTCCCTTCCCGCTCGCGGACGCCCATGGCCGTCACCAGACGATCTACGTCTGGTTCGACGCGTTGCCGAGCTACCTGACGGCGACCGGATTTCCCGACACGGACGACGGCGCCGCGTGGCCCGCGCAAATTCACGTCGTGGGCAAGGATATTACGCGCTTTCATTGCGTGCTGTGGCCCGCCGTCCTGCTCGCGGCCGGCCTGCCGCTGCCGGAGCACGTCTGGGCACACGGCTTCGTCACGGCGAATGGTGTACGGCTGAGCAAAAGCGGTGGCGCCTGGATCGACCTCGACGAGGCCATTGAGCGCCACGGCGTGGATGCGCTACGCTACTTCCTGCTTCGCGAGATTCCGTTCGACGATGACGGTGATTTCAGCTGGCGGCGATTCGAGAGCCGGTATACGGCGGATCTCGCGAACACGCTGGGGAACCTAACGAGCCGAGTTGCCGCGTTGGTTACCCGGCACGCTCGCGACGGCTGCGTTCCGAGCGAGAACCACCGCGATCGCGTCGGGCCGGTCGGCGACGCCATTCACGCGACCCAGGCTCGAGTCGCGCTCGCGCTGGAGCGTTACGCCGCCGCGTTCGAGAGGTTTGTGCCTCACGAGGCACTGGCCGCGGTTTTCGATGCACTGGTCGCGGGCAACGAGCTGATAAGCCGGACGGCGCCATGGACGTTGGCGACGGATCCGACCCGGCGCGACGACTTCGACAGGACGATTCGGGCGGCGGTCACCCTGCTCGCCCAGGCGGCCGTACTGCTCTGGCCTGTCATTCCGGTGACAGCGGAGCGGTTATGGCGCTCGTTAGGTGGGCCGGGCGGTTGAAGCGCAACGGCTTGGCGATGTCGCCCGGTTGGATCCAGCGGGTTGGCGGGTCACACGGATTCCGCCGTTGTTTCCGCGGTGAGGGGAAATGGGGTCAGAGGCGATCAAGGGGTCAGAGCCCTTGAAACTCGGTTTCAAGGGCTCTGACCCCTTGATCGATTGGTCCGTAAGGAGTCTGACCCCATACGGATCGAATGTCCGCGATGACAAGAAGGCCCGGAGCGGCATCGCCCCGGGCCTCTTGACCGTCCCCCAAACCCGTCAGCGTCGCGACGAGTAGCCGCCGCGCCAGCCGAGGTCGAAGCTGTAGGCGCCGTATCCAGAGCGCGGATCGTACACCCGAATCACCGCCGTGTAGTTGTTCCACGACGACGGCTGCTGCACCACACTCACACTCCCACGCCCAGTCTGGTCCGTCACGAACACCTGAGCATCGGTCCGCGGCAGGCCACCGTTCGCGAAGTCGGCGCGGACGTGCTTGACCGACTTGCCACTCAGCGTCCGGTAGTCGATGCGGTTGCCCTGGATCCGAATCTCGAGCGCGTCATCGACGTCACCGGTCCAGCGCATCAGGTTCTGGTCGTACCCACGGCCGTACCCGCCGTTGCCATAACCACCGTTGTTGCCATAACCACCGTTGTTGCCATAACTACCGTTGCCGCGACCCCAGCTCCCGTTGTCACGGTCGTCGCGATCGCGACCAGGGCGGTTCGGATATCCATCACGGCCGTCCCACGTGCCGTTGCCGTACTCGTCAGGCATCCAGTACGCGGTCAGCCGATAATTGTCAGCCCCACTGCTGCGATCGACGACGCGAACGATGGTGGTGTAGTCGTTTCGCGCCGATGGCTGCTGGATCACGTCGACATCGCCACGGCCATCCTGCACGCGCACGCTCACTCGGCCATCGCGCTGCGGGAGCGCGGTCTCGACGTTGAGCCGCGACGACGGGAACGGCGAGCGATCATTCATCTGCGTCCGTGCATCGCGACCATGCATCGTGATGCGGATTTCGCGGTCTACTCGGCCGCTCCAATCGAAGAGCGGACGGCCCTGCGCGAACAGTGAGGACGCCGACACCGCAACCGCGGCGGCGGACAGAGGAAGCGAGATCAGGTGACGGATCGATCGACGGAACCGCATTGCCACTCCTTGTAGGCGACGTAGTCGCGGTGAGGTCATGTCCTGCCGGCTCTGTCGCCGGCAGCCCCTAACGACTCGACCGCACCTCTCCTCAAGGCAGCGCGCGTGCCGACGCGCGCGAGTGGCGCGACCCGTGTGCGCGACGTCACAGTGGTCGCGCAACCCCAAGTCAGTGTTTCACTTCCGTTGTATTCACGAACCAGTCAGGTTGGCCGATTCCTGGCGGCGGCGATCTCTACGTCCACCCTCTCGGACAACCCCGCGTCCACGCGCTCGGACGGCGCGAGTCAGTCTGTCCGCAGCGCCTCCAGCGGGCCGACCCGGGCGGCACGCGACGCTGGGACGTAGCCCGCGATCGCGGCGCTCACGGCGAGCACACCGAGTGCAACAGCGATCGACGGCAGGTCCACGAGCTCGACTCCGAAGAGCTGATTGCGAAGTAGACGCGTTGCGGCGATCGCCAGCGGGACGCCGACGATCGTCCCGCCAATGACCAACCGCATCGCCTCACTCAAGACCATGGCGCGCACGCGACGCGCATCCGCGCCGAGCGCCATCCGGAGGCCGAACTCGCTCGTGCGGCGCAGCGTGGCGTACATCATCACGCCGTACAGGCCTAACGCGGCGAGGGCGAGCGCCAGGGTCCCGAAGAAGCTCGCGACCTGCGCGACGAGCAGGTCCTGGCTGATGGATTGGCGCATGAGCGATGTGAGCGGCTCGTTGTCGAGCACGACCACTGACGCGTTGACCGCCGTGAGCTCACGACGAGCCGCGGCGACGAGCTTCGCGGGATCGCCCGTGGCAAGCAGCTCGTACGTGAATTCCGTGGGCATGCCCGCCGTCTGGAACAGCGACAGGTAGAGTCGTCGCGCCGGAGCTTCGCGCAGCTCGTGGTCCCTCGTGTCGGCAACAACACCCACGATCTCGTACGATATGCTGTCGACCCGTACGCGCTGGCCGACCGCGTGTCCCTTCGGAAAGTAGAACGACGCCATCGTCTTGTTTACCACGGCGACCGGCGGCGCGTGCTCATTGTCCGACTCGAGGATGTCGCGCCCCTCGATGAAACGCGCGCCGATCGCCTTGAAGTACCCTGGCCCGACACGGTCGTAGTTCGAGTTCGTGTCCGCTTCGGTGCGGGGCGTAAAGCCCGCGATCTGCAGATTCGTGAACGACTCGGTGCCGCTGAAGATCCCGTTCTCCGAGAAGCTCGCCTGAGCGACGCCCGGGATCCGGCGAACGCGCTCGAGCAACTCACGTGACAGTTGTGCGAGGCGCGCGCTGTCCAGACCTGCTGGTGCAGCGTCGATCGTGACGATCAGCAGGCGATCGCGTGCCAGGCCAGGATCGATGGTCGAGAGCGCTCGCGTGCTGCGCACGAGCATGCTCGTCCCCACGAGTAACGTGAGCGAGAGCGCGACCTGCGCCATGACGAGCATCTTCCCAACGCCGATCCGACCAGGCGCGCCGAGCAGACCTCCCGTGCTCCCTCGGCTCTGGGCACGAAGCGCCGCCGCGAGCTCGACCCGAGTGGCCCGCACCGCGGGGATGAGTCCGAACAGGAGTGCCGTTAGGCCGGTAACGAGCACCGTGAACGTCAACACGCGGACGTCCAGTCGCACGTCGAGCGGAACCGACCCAGGGCCGCCATCAGCGATGTGCAGCAGGAATTTGGTTCCCCAGCTCGCGAGCACGAGCCCGACGACGCCGCCTAACGTGGCGACGATGAGGTTCTCGGTCAGCAGTTGCCGTACGAGCCGGACGCGGCCGGCGCCGAGCGCCATGCGGACGCTGAGCTCGCGAGAGCGAGCGGCGCCGCGGGCGAGCAGCAAGTTCGCGACGTTCGCGCAGACCACCAGCAGCACGAGCGCGACTGCGGCCATGAGCGTATTGAGCGGCTCCGCGTAGAGGGCGCGGAGCCCGGAGATACCGCGTGCACCGGATTCTACCTGGACTTCATCCTTCTGGATGCTGGACACACCATGAGCATCCGGCGCGGTCCCGATCACTGCCTGGCGTACCAGCGTCGGATAGGCCGATTTAACCTGCGCGAGCGAGACGCCAGGCTTTCGACGACCGATCAATAGCAGCCAGCTCTGCGTGGGCGACTTCAGCCAGTCGCGACTCGTGAGCGCCGGCTCCATGGTGGTCGGCATCCAGATGTCGGTCATGCGGCCGACGACTTCGCCGGTAAATCCCCGCGGTGCGATGCCAATGACGGTGAACGGGACGTGGTTGATCGTGATCGCGCGACCGATGACGCCGCGATCGCCCGCGAAGCGCCGCTGCCAGTACGAGTGGCTCAGCACCGCGACGGCGGAGCCGTTGGCGACGCGGTCATCGTCGACGGTGAGCGGGCGGCCCAGCGCCATCGGGACGCCGAGGACCGCGAAGTAGTTGCCGCTGACGAGACGTCCACGCGGATGCTCATCGCCCGCGGCACCACTCTGACTGCCGCGCGCGGAGCCGGGAATCACGACGTCGAGACGCCCGGCGCGACCGACCGCCAAGAGCCCGGTAAAGAACCGCGTTTCCTTTCGGAGCTCGAGGTAGGCGCGATGAGAAAAGAGGTCGGAACGCAGGGAGCCGTCCGACGCGCTGTTCGTCCGCCGGGAATCGCCGATCACGACGAGCTCTTCGGCGTTAGGCACCGGGAGCGGCCGAAGCAGCAGCGCGTCGATGAGCGTGAAGATCGCAGTGTTCGCGCCGATGCCGATCGCGAGCGACAGCACGATCACGAGCGCGAACCCGAGGTTGTTGCGGAGCGAGCGCACGGCGTACGTCACGTCCTGGCGCAGCTCGGCGAGGTAGTTTGCGCGCTTCACGGTCTTCTCCTGCTGATAGTCGATGTCGAGCATCTCGGCGCGTACGGTGTCCCAGTCGCCGAATTGGCGGAGTGCCTGGGCGCGAGCGGTGGCGGGGTCCATGCCCCGCTCGACGAGGCGTCGTATGCGCATGTCGATGTGGAAAGCGAGCTCCGTGTCGACGTCGCGCTCGACCCGGTGAGGGCCGAGCTCGAGGCGGAAGAGGCGGCGCTTGCCGGACGGGATGTTCTCCGAGTCCGTCATGTTGCCGGCACCGGTGATGTGGCGCGGAGTGCGCGACCGGCGACGTCGACGAAGCGATGCCAGGATGAGGTGCCCGACTGGAGGCGTTCGCGCCCGGCCTTGGCGAGGCTGTAGTACTTGGCCTGGCGGTTGTTGTCGGACACGCCCCATTCAGCCTTGATGAGGCCGCGGCGCTCGAGGCGGTGGAGCGCGGGGTAGAGCGTGCCTTCGCCGATGAGGAAGGCGTCGTCGGTGGCCTGCTCGATCCATTCGACGACGGCGTAGCCGTGTCGTGGTCCCCAGCTCAGGGCTTTGAGGATGAGGAGGTCGAGGGTGCCGCGCATGAGACTGACGTCGAGGTCGTCCATTCCGTCGC